>QMPA01000001.1 GCA_003650365.1 Bacteroidota bacterium
ATTGATTAATCTTACGATCAGTGTTAATAGCAAAACTATGGTATTTTTTGATAAGGCTTTAAAGTAGCCTATTATTTTAGGGTTCATTAAAATGTTATGAATTTACCAAATTCCTTACTTCTTTAGGGCAAAAAAAACTTATTATTGCATATAAAAGAATGTTGAAAGTGTTTTTGGTTTGTGACTGAAAGGGCGAAGCTGTGTAACAAATTAGGGAAAACACACTGCTTATGTAATTATGATTTAGGAAAAGAATTTCTGCTATGAAAACATTCAAAGAAGAACAAGAAAAATTCAGCCAGAAAGTGGCGCTTTATTTTTTTATTTTGTGCTTGTTTGTGATACCTTTAATGCAGGTAAATAGTCTGATAGACACATCCTTGTATTCAAAATTTACAGTCTTGTCAATCGGATTATTGTTGCTTCTGTTCATCTTTATTTTTGTTCGGAATTATCGGAATCAAATAGAATTGTCAATTGTTAAAGAGACAATTTTCCCGATATATCTTTTGTTCATATTCATTTCGGGTTTTTCAATATTTAATGCAATCAATGTTTCAGAAGCGTACTATGATTTAATGAAGAATATTTTGTTTTTTATATTCCTGGTCTTTTCATCGGTATTGCTGATTAATACAAATAAAATATTAAAGCCTATTAGTAAGATTATTGCTGTTTTTACAATCGTTATGACAGCAGTTGGTTTAGTGCAGTTTTTTAGTACTGCTTTACAGCATGATTATTCTATCTACACCGCATATGAAATTACTGGTGTATTTGCACATAAGAATTTGTTTGCTCAAATGTTGTTTTTGGTTTTACCGTTTAACATTTTCGGTATTTATTCTCTCAGTAAACCATGGAAGGCACTTTCCCTTACAAATTATGTGCTGGCCCTATTTTTAATTGTGGCCCTTATGGCGCGATCGGTTTGGGTTGCAGGGGTTTTTGCTCTGCTTGCAACTGTTTTTTTCTTGATAATGATTGATCGCAATATCGTTTTGGCCCAAATAAATAAAAACCTGCTTAAGCCAGTTCTTATAACTTTTTTGATCATAATAGTTTCGGTAACGGTTATAAATACAATTAATGGCTTTCAAATCAAAGGAAAAACTACTACAGATGAGCAAGTATATGAGGAGATGTTTGGCGAAAAGAGTACAATAAAAACCCATGTAAGTGAAATCCCGCAAGTTGAATCAGGTAATGCTTTTAACAGGCTTGTTATTTGGAACAAAACTTTAAGAATGTTTGGGGATTACCCCTTTTTGGGCGTTGGGGGAGGAAATTGGAAAATACAAATTCCGAACTTTGGTGTTGATAAAGAAATTATTATGCCTGAGAAAAAGAGGCTACAAAGGCCACACAATGATTTTTTATGGGTGCTTTCCGAAAACGGCTTATTTGGTTTAATTGCCTGGATCGGTATTTTTTTAATCAGTGTTTTTTATTTGCTTAGAATTATTAAAGTTACGAAAACCAACGAAGAAAGGCTTTTCTATTCCCTTATGCTGTTCGCGCTTATTGGTTACTCCGTTTTCTCTTTCTTTAGTTTTCCCAGAGAAAGGATAGCACATAATACCTATATACATTTTATACTGGCAATAATTATTGCAAAGTATTATCAGCTTTTTGGAGTTATTTCTAAGCAAACTTTTTCGGTTAAAAAAATACAACTAATAAACCTGTCTCTAGTACTATTATTATTGGCAGCATCGTTTATAGGGATAAAAAGAATAAAAGGTGAAATACATACGAAAAGGGCAATAAGTATGCTGGATATTAAAAAACCAGGGTTAGTAATTCGCGAAATAGACAAGGCTTATTCCTGGTTTTACAGCATCGATCCCTCTTCAACTCCGCTAATGTGGTATAAAGGATTGGCGATGTTTCATTTGGGTAAAACTGATATGGCAATTCATAGTTTCCGGCTTGCAGTAAAAAATAATTCCTTTCATAGTAATGTTTACAATAGCCTTGGAATTTGTTATGCCAAAAAGGGAGATTTTAAAGAGGCCAAAGCGTATTTCATTAAATCTACGCATCTAAAACCATTTTCAAATGAAGCAAATATAAGTTTGGCAAAAATTTATTTAATGGAAAATAATGAAGATAGGGCGCTTCAAGAGCTTTATAAAGCCGATTCTGATAATAAAAGCATTACAAAAACATATCGAAAATTTATTGTCAAGGACCTTAAAAGAAGAATAGACAGCCTCAAGAATACTTTTGCAGAAAAGGATATAAAGCTTGCCATCGCTTTTTTTACGCAATCAGAAGATGATGTTTTTAATAATTATAGGGTATCTTATAAAAATAATTTACCATATGAAAAACAGATTTTGCACTTTGTATATTGGGGATTGGGAAATTATAAAGGTATGATAAAACCGGCCGACAGAAAAGCAATTATTAAAAGAGCTAACGAATTATAATTTATGTCAACCAGCTTAATAAGTATAATTATGCCTGCCTATAATGCTGAGCGGCATATTCGTCAAGCTATACAGAGCATATTAGAGCAGTCTTATAAGCATTTTGAATTAATTATTATCAATGATGGTTCAAGCGATAATACGAAAGCAATAATTAAATCGTATGGCGACAATAGGATCAGATTTTTTGAAAATGAAAAGAATTCAGGAATTGTCTTCAGCAGGAACAGAGGATTAAAACTGGCAAAGGGCGAGTACATTGGTATGTTTGATGCAGATGATATTGCCCATCGGGAAAAATTCAGAATGCAGGTTTCTTTTCTTGAACAGAACAAGGATTTTGGAATGGTAGGCTCTTGGATAAAATTTATTGATATGGACGGGAAACCATTGCCTGGAAAATGGAAGTTAATGGCTTCACCCGAAATGATTCCTTCCATTATGTTGTTTAAGAATTATTTTCTGCAATCGGCCGTGCTTTACAGACAAGCCTGTATTCGAAATTTTTCGTTTAAAGAAGGATTTGATATACTGGAGGACTACCTCATTTGGCTTGAAATCATCAGGGATTACAAAGTATGGAACCTGCAGAAATATCTGGTAGACTATAGAATTCACAGCGGTGGTATTACGAAAAAGCACAGCAAAGAAAAACTTGAAAAAGAAGAAAGAGTTTTCAGGATGCAATTGAAGGAGTTGGGAATTAGTGCAACGGAAACTGAATTAGAATCACATTTACTAATTAGGAATGACCAATCAATTTCAAGTATTCACACGCTCAAATCAATTGAGAAATGGCTATTGAAAATACTCGCTAGTAATGAAGTGCTTGGAGTTTATGACCAAAAAATACTCACAAGGACAGTCTTTAACCGTTGGCTGAAAGTTTGCTCAAAAGCAAAACACTTGCATTTCAAATTGTTATATCCTCTTTTCACCTCTAAAATATTTTCTATTTTTATAAAAAGTTTCAGGCCACGCTTTAATAATTAGTGTAAATGTTGAAAATGACCGCAAGTGTTTCTATAGTTGCCGCCAATTATAACAATGGTAGATATCTTAAAGATTTCATCAACAGCGTCAGCGATTCAAGTGTATTGCCCAAAGAGCTCATAATTATTGACGATGGATCAACTGACGATTCACTAAAAATTCTTGAAAGCTTTTCCAGGCTTGCATATTTGAAAATCATCAAATTCGAAAAAAACCTTGGATTTTGTGAAGCATTAAATGCAGGAATTGAAATTGCCAGTGGTGATTATATTATGCGCGTCGATCCAGATGATATCGTATTAAAAGGCAGGATTAAATCGCAGGTTGAATACCTTGAAAATCACAAAGAAGTTGATGTTGTTGGCAGCAATGTTATTTATTTTCATGATGATACAGGCAAAGTGCTGATAAGATCAAATTTCCCAATCGATCATTCATCCATCAAAACGAAATATTTAAAAGGCGAACATGGCGTGCAGCACCCTTCCACAATGATAAGGTCTGCTGTTATGAAACAATACAAATACGTACAGGATAATTTTAAGGCCGAAGATTATGAAATTTTTGCGCGTATGATAAAAGACGGGCTTCACTTTGCAAATATTTATGAACCACTTACAAGAATGCGGGTTCATGGCCAAAGTGTTTCGGTTAGTATCCAGTACAGTACCATTAAGCTGACATACAAAATCAGGGATGAAATTTTCGGTACATCTACAACTGCACTACAATCATGTTTTTATTATTGGTATATTTTGAACTACAAAAAATTCCTGATCACAAAGAATGTACTAATGAAACCACTGTATTTAGTGCTGTCAGTACTGTTTTATCCCTCAAAGTTTTTTAAAAGATTATTTGAAGTCAACAAGCATGAAAGTTTCAAATCTTAATAATCCATTGATTGACTGGGTCACCAAATACGAGTCAAAACTTGTCGATATTTTCTTTTGGCTTTTTATCGCCTCTTTTCTCATCGACCGTATTATCAATTATTTTATTCATTTTCCATTCTTCGTGGGTTCTGCTTTATTGATGTTTCCATTCTTGTTTTTCATCACCCAGCATAAAAACCCTGACAGGAAACGATTGATGATAGCGGTTTTTTCATTTGTGCTTATTACAATTATTAACAGCATTGTTTATTTGTTTGGGGTAAAAAATATATCCGACCTATTGTTTATTATCCTTTTCATTACTATTTATTTTTATTATAGAAAAAACATAAACAATCTAAAAACCGCAAACACATATCTTTTTTTTGCATTATCACTTTTCCTGTTTTCTTTTACATTTTTCAATATCGATTCTAATTCGATACATAAACACTCATATACTTCAACCCTGAGGTGGATTACTTCTTATGATGAAGAGCCGGAAAAACTAAAGAAAATAAGGCTAAAGAATGAAAAACTTGAGCTGGCAGAAAAAGGAATGGCAAAAAAAAGACTGGAAGAAAGTGGAGAGATTACATGGAAAAGTAATGAATTGGATATATTGGAAATATTAAGGATTTACCACAATGGTTTGTTCCGGATTCCTCATATAGCCTCCTATTTTTTTGGTTTTCTGTTTCTGTTTTTTGCCCATCAATATCGAATTAAGAAAAAAATACTTTTTGTGGTTTTAATGGTAATAAGTATTGGTTTGTGTATTTATTCCGGTTCAAGGGCTATTCTGCTTGCTTTTGTCTTGTCAACAATTATTTTTTTATTCAACAGAAAATACATCCTTTATCTCGCCATGATTTTTGTTGCAATACTGATCTTGATCTTTTCAAAGGAATATTTCCTTCAAATAAGCAAGGACACATTTTTCTTCCAATACTTCACATTAATTGAAACAACTCTTGAAAACTTCAGCAGGCTTTCGCGCTATAGGTTATGGTATTCGTGGTGGACAGAGGTTAGTGAGTTTGGTTTTTGGGAATTTGTTATTGGGAATTCTTTTATGAGTGCCATGTACGCAAACGCAGTTAACCTTAATTTTAAAGAGTGGTTTCACAACGATTTTCTGAGTATTTTCTATACTTTCGGCATTTGGTGTACACTGCTTTATATCTGGTTTTTTATCAAGATTTATCGTGATTACAAAATGTATATCAAACAAAATATTTTCATTTTCATTTTTTATGCTTCAATGATCATTACGGCCTTCGTTAATGGGTTTTATTATTATTTTCCTGTTTTTTTGCTTTACCTGTTTTTGTTAATGATTAAAAACGAAAAACAATTGGCTCAATAAAATGAAGATAGGGATTTTAGGTACGCGCGGTATTCCAAACCGCTACGGTGGTTTTGAGCAATGGGCAGAGCAATTGTCACAAGGCCTTGTTCAAAGAGGGTGTGAGGTAACGGTTTATAATTCACATTTTCATCCTTATCGGAAAAAGGATTTTTATGGGGTTGAAATTATACGCAAGTGGGATCCTAAAACTATTGGTTTGGCAAGCCAGTTTATTTATGATTTGCTCTGCATCTTAAGTGCCAGAAAGAAAAATTTTGATACCATTATTCAACTTGGATATACCACGAGTTCGGTCTGGGCATGGCTTTTACCAAAAAAAGCAAAAGTGCTGTACAATATGGATGGTATTGAATGGAAACGCGAGAAGTACAAAGGAATAGTAAAATCATTTCTAAAATATGCCGAGCAACTTGCTGTAAACAATAGTGATGTTATAATTGCAGATGCAAAACCAATAAAGCGATACTTTGAAAAAAAGTACGATACAAATGTTGAATATATTGCCTATCCTGCAAAAATATTTGATAGCCCAGAAAGTGCTGTTCTTAAAAAGCATAAGCTAAGCCGAAACAATTATAGTTTGCTAATCGCACGTTTTCAGCCTGATAATAATCTCGAAATGATAATAAAAGGGACCGTTGCGTCCAAATCAACTTTGCCATTACTAATTGTGGGAGATTACGATAACAAATATGGCCGCCATCTGTTGAAGAAGTATAAAGATAAAAGGATTGTTTTTTTAGGTAAGATTTTTGACAAAAAAGAGCTCGACAACCTGCGCTATTTTTCATCCATTTATTTTCATGGTCACAGTGCAGGGGGAACAAATCCATCGCTATTAGAAGCAATGGCAACCTCCTGTATTATATGTGCGCACAACAATGAATTTAACAAGTCTGTTCTGGATAATGATGCCTGGTATTTTACGCATGAGGATGATATTTCTGCCTTGTTGAATAGTGAAAATGACAGAGGCGACAAAGCCAATTGGATTGAGAATAATCTCGATAAATTACGCAATAATTACAATCTGGATGTTATTATAAATGACTACCAAAAATTATTTTGAAATTGCGATTAGGTTTTCGATGAAAGAAATACTACAATAAAAATGAAACCAAAAAATAAGCAGAATGAAATACTCAAAGTATATATCACTTATTTCGGCTATTGGTGATTTATTAATTCTAAATATCAGTTTCAATTTTGCATTTTGTTATTTGAAAGGGTTTGAGAAGGCTTGCTGTAGTACAATTTCAATTGTCTTTTTTATTTTTATTAATCTCGCCTGGGTTGTTTCGGCAAATATCTTCAAAGCACACCGGTTCGACCGCCAAAGTTATAAGAAAGCAATTCTGTTTACTTACATTAAAACAGTTGTTTTCTTCTTCTTTCTTTTTTTACTTTTTTTCCAGATTTTTACTTTTGATTATTATCAGCGAGATGAGATTAAAACGCTGTTTTTTGTCTTTTTTACATCCCTGATAGCTTGGCAATTTTTTCTTTATTTTATTTCCCTTTTCTACCGAAAATCTGGCTATAATTACCGCAATGTTGTTATTGTTGGATACAGTGATAAAGCAACAGAGCTAAAAGATTATTTTACTGATAATTTATGGGCAGGATACCGTTTTAAGGGTTTTTTCACGCATAACAAATCAGATAAAAAAGATGTTTCAGGAACTTACAGTGACCTTGAAAATTTCATAACAAGCAATAGTGTTGATGAGATATATATTATGATAAATGATATTCATAAAAGTGTTTATAAAACCATTTCCTCAATAATAAGCAAGCAGGCAGTTAAAATAAGGCTTGTCCCCGATTTATCCGATTTTTCATATATGGGTCTTAAATTAGTTGATTACGACTTAGTTCCTGTTATGAAAGTTCAGGAAGGGCCATTGAGTTTCTGGTACAACAGTTTGGTGAAACGCCTGATAGATATTGTCATTTCAATACTCGTCATTGTATTGGTATTGTCGTGGCTTATCCCGCTGCTTGCTATTGTAGATTTGTTTGGCCACAGAGAGGGCCTGTTTTTCATTCAGCAGCGATCAGGCTTAGATGACCAGCCATTTGGCCTTATTAAATTCAGGACAATGCGGAAAAACCGAGATGCTGACATTAAAGGTGCTACCGAAGATGATGAAAGAATTACATGGCTTGGGAGTATTTTGCGAAAAACAAGTATCGACGAGCTGCCCCAGTTTTTTAATGTATTAGGTGGGAAAATGTCAGTAATCGGCCCCCGTCCGCACATGCTTTTGCATACCGAAGAATACAAAGTCCTTGTCAATAAATTTATGATCAGACACTCAGTAAAACCTGGTATTACCGGTTATGCACAGGTTAGGGGTTGTAGGGGCGAAATTAAAACGACAAAAGATATGAAAGAAAGGATTAAACTTGACATTTCCTATATTGAAAATTGGTCGATGTGGTTCGATATTAAAATTGTTTTTCTCACTTTTATTAGTTTTTTCAAAGGTGATGAAAAAGCATATTGATAAAGATAAAAATGCCAAATAGTAAAACAGCAAACGAATACAATACTCAATTAAGTAGTATTACTAAAAATGCCGCTTACGCAGCTTTTGGAATACTGTTTATGAATATAATGGCATTTTTGAACAATGTTATTATAACAAGAACTTTAGGTGCCGACTCATATGGACTGTTTGTACTTGTAACTAATGTATTCGGATTTATTGCTCTTTTTCCGCAGCTTGGATTTGGCCCTGCCATTATTCGTTACGTTTCCAATTATATCGGTAAAGGGGAAAATGAGAAAGCAAAGGGCACGATTCTTTTTAGTTCAAAACTACTCTTAATTACCAGTATCGTTTTTCTGGCAATTTCTCTCTTATTAAGTAATTGGATATCTGAATATTTATTTGATCGCCCCGAATTGACACCATTGCTAAACATTTTGTTGTTGTCGCTTCCTTTTTCAGTAATTGCTACGGTATTTTTCTCAGCTTTAAACGGACTGAAACTTATAAAATACCAGATAGCTGCTTCGAATATTATTAATCCACTTGTTTTCTTTTTCCTAATCAATATTATTTTTTTTATGGGATATGGTTTAACAGGATTAGTATGGGTAATGGTATTTATGGGAGTAGCTATGGCAGGACTGTCATATTATTTTCTGAATATAGGATATTTTAAACTGAACAGAAAACTGGACTCAATAGTAGAAAAACAAGAGTTATTACGTTTTGCAACCCCCATCTATCTGAATCAGTTTTTAAATACTGCGATAAGATTTGCCCCGATATTTATTATGGGATATTTTTTGTCAAATACAGATATTGGTATCTTTAATGTGGGTTTCAGGATTGCGATGCTGGTAAGTGTTTCATTGGGTGCATTCAGGCTGATTTTCTCTCCAACAATTTCCAGCCTGTATGCAAATAATAAAAAACCGTTGATTAGCCAGTTGTATAAAACGGTCACAAAATGGATATTTACGATTGCCCTGCTTACATTTTGTATTATCATTTTATTTACCGAACCTATATTGAACATTTTTGGTAAAGAATTTACAAGTGGGATCAGCGTCTTGCTACTTCTTGTTTTTGGCGAACTAATCAACGCTGGTGTTGGACTGGTAGGAAGCATTATTTTAATGAGCGGAAGATCGAAAGTCGTACTATTTAACGCAAGCATTAATTTTATAACTATTGTTTCTTTGAGCTACTTTTTAATACCGGATTATGGAATAATTGGGGCGGCACTTTCATATTCAATAACGGTTGTTTTGTTAAGTATAATACGATTAATTGAGTTGTATTATTTTGAAAAAATGCATCCATTCAAATTTAGTTACATTAAACCACTTGTTGCCGGTATAGTGGCATTTGTACTTACTTACTTTGTGGTAAATGGAATCGATATTAACCAATATATTGAAATGATATCCGGCATGCTGATTTTTTTATTGCTTTTTGTTTTCATCTTGTGGGCTCTGAAATTTGACGATGATGATAAATATATTTTTAGCTTAATTTCTAATAAATTTATGCGGCATGAAAATGATAATAAACCACATTAATGCAGAAAAATATTAAATTTACCCGGCATGAAGAAATGAGCTCAGTCACACTAAAATAGATCAAACAAATTATGAAGATTGGCGTTTTTTATCCAGAGGTTTTTCCATTAAGCATGAAAATTTATGCAGATACCATCATGCATCAATTGAAAGGACTGGGGTTTACTTTTGCACTTTTCAAGGATATAAAAAATATTCCTGAAAATGCTGATCTGTACTGGGATCCGCGTGTTGGAGGAGGAGCACTCCCGGAAATAAATAAAAACATAGTTTCAAAACCAATAGTTGCTACCCTTCACGGAACAGCACTGTTTACTTTACCGATAAAAGAGAACCGTTTTCGTTTTATGGATACCTTTGACATGATTCGGCATAGAAAACGGTTTAAGCAACAATGGGTAAAATACCAAAATCATTTTGAAAAAATCATCACTGTATCAAACTATGCAAAAGATGAAATTGTGAAAAACCTTTCTATTGATGCCGAAAGGATAATCCCAATACATCATGCTGTTGACGAGACTTTGTTTTATCCTGAAAATGAACAAATAGAGAAAGTTCTACCAAATGGGTATTTCCTACATGTTTCGGTTTTTCAACCAAAAAAAAATATTGATAGATTAATAAAGGCCTATTTGTCAATTACTGATCAGAATGAAACCCCAAATTTGATATTGTTAGTGCCGGGTTATAACAAAACGTGCACACATCCAAAAGTGAGTATCCTTACAAAACAGCAAAGCAGAGAAGAAGTTGCTACATTTTTACAAAATGCGTTTGGATTTATTTTTCCGTCTTTACACGAAAGTTTTGGGTTGCCAATTATCGAGGCAATGGCCTGTGGTGTGCCGGTAATTACCTCCAATGTAACCGGATGCCCTGAAATAGCGGGCGGTGCAGCCATATTAGTAAACCCCAGAAGTACGAAAGAGATTGCTGATGCCTTGCTTGAATTGACCGAAAATAGAAAACTGAGGGAAGAAATAATTAATAAGGGATTGGTAAGATGTAGTAATTTTAGCTGGAGGAAAAGCGCTTCTAAACATGCTGAAATATTTAATGCTGCTTTAAATACATTCAACAACAAATCCAATAATTAATGCAACCAATAATCGTTATCGGAATGCACCGCTCAGGTAGTTCATTACTTGTTAAAGTATTGCAGCAACTGGGTGTTTTTATGGGGAATGATTTTGAAGAAAACAACGAATCCAAGTTTTTTAATAAAATCAACAACTGGATGCTTATACAGGCTGGTGCAAGTTGGGATTGCCCTGAGAACTTTAATTATATTTCAGATGATTTCAAAGCTTTAATGATTGACATTATTCGAAACAGGCTAGAAAGTAATCACATGAAAAAATACTTGGGAAATTCAAATCACTCGATAAACGATTTGGATTTTACCTGGGGCTGGAAAGACCCGAGAAATACTTTTACCATTGATATTTGGAAAGAAATTTTTCCAGAAGCAAAGCTAATCCACATTTACCGTAACCCGGTAGATGTAATCAACAGTCTTATTACAAGGGAAAGCACCAAAATTCCCATTCAGGGAAACCCTACAAAAACAGGATTAAAAAAGAAATATTTTGCCTATAAACTCCCAAAGGAAAGACTTTTTTATCATTCATTTAAGTCGTTGAATTGGCAGGCTGCCTTTAATTTGTGGAAAGAATATGAGGAAAAAGCAGAGCAGTTGGGAAAAGAATTCGAAATGCTAAATTTGTCTTATGAAAGCTTAATTGAAAAAGCGCTTGAATCGGTTACTATTATTTCTGATTTCTGTAAGGTGAAGTTGGAGCACAAAAACCAGGAAAGCTTAATCAAAAGCTTTGACCAATCCAGAAAATTTGCATTTGTAAAGGAAAAAAAATTGCTGGAATTTTATGAAAAAATAAAACACGATAAGGTGGTAGCTAAATTGGGTTATGGAAATATAATTTAGCATGAACCAAAACAAAGTTTACATAATCACTATCAATTTCGGAACACCTGGGCATACTATTGAATGCCTTGAAAGTATTTGTGTAAACAATCATAAACTTTTTCAAGTTGTAGTTGTAGATGTTTCAAATATTAATCAGTCGGTTAAAAAGATTACCCGGTGGATTGATGAAAAGAATGATAGCAGATTTGCATTCATTCAGGAAAAGGAGAACAGGGGTTTTGCTTATGCCAACAATATTGGAATCAGGTATTCTCTTGAGCAGCCTGATTGCGATTTCATCTGGGTTTTAAACAATGATACCGTTATTGCTCAAAATACACTTGAAGAATTGTTGAATTGTTACGAACAGGATAAAAACAAGGATAAAGCCGGTTTTTATGGTTCAAAAATTCTGGATTATAAAGACAAGGAATTGATTCAGAATGTAGGGGGCACGTTTAACAAATGGATCGGCTATTCTGTTTTGCTTGGAATGGGGGAAAAGGATATTGGACAATTTGACAAGAAAGAGATAAAGCTAGATTATGTTATTGGTGCTTCTATGTTTTGTCATTCTTCTCTGCTTCAAAAAATTGGTTTATTGTCTGACGATTATTTCCTCTATTATGAAGATATCGACTGGTGTGTAACCGCTCAAAAGGCAGGGTTTCAAAACCGGACTTGTACAAGAAGTAGGGTTTTTCACAAGCAGGGGATTTCAACAGGGGCCAAACTTTTGGAGAATGACGTGGGTCTGGAATATAAAAAATACCTGTATTCGAGTTATAAGAAATTGTACAAAAGACATTTCCGGATGCTAATGCCGGTTGCTTATTTTATTTTGTTCAAGCAATTGGCAGGAAAAATAATTCATGGAAGTTTTGCTGAGGCAAAACTAATTTTAAAAGTTCTATTTACAAGCAGGTAAAAAAATGAAGGATTACCCGTTAATATCAGTTCTTGTCCCGGCTTATAACCATGAAAGCTATGTTGAATTTACTTTAAATAGTGTCCTTAAAGACGATTATCCTAACAAAGAACTTATTATTATTAATGACGGATCTACGGATGAAACCGTTACTGTTATTGAAAAATGGATACAAGGTCATCGGGACAAATTAAACATAACATTTAAAAGCAGAGACAATAAAGGTGTTACTAAAACCCTGAACGATCTTATCGATTTAAGTAATGGCGAATTCATTCTTTTCATCCATAGCGATGACTATTTACTGGCTGATGGAATCTCAAAACGATATGAATATCTTCAAAACCATCCAGAAAAATTGGCTGTTTTTTCCGATTGCGTTGTCGTTAATAAAGAGGGTGTAAAAATTTACAATAGTGGGCTTTCTGACCTCTATTTTGCTGATAAGAGCAAATACAGCAATCCACAAAGATTAAAAAAAGAGATTATCACCAACTGGTCCGTACCTGGCGGAACCATCATGGTGAAAAAGGAAGCCTACAAACAATTTAAGTATAACGAAGATTTCATCATTGAAGACCTTGATTACTATCTCTACTTTGCTTCAAAAAAACTAATTGGATTTTTAGATGAAAAGGTAAGTGCCTACAGGGTTCATGGAGAAAATACCTGTATGAAAGATGAGAACTGGATCAGGGTGCAGAAAGATATTATCAATTCGTATAAACGAAATTTAAAGTATTATGGTTTCCGCTACAAATTGTGGATGGTTTTAAAAATCATTTTGAATTATAAGCCCTTAGTGAATCATTCTATTACTAGTTGGTTTCGGAATCTGGTTAAATCCAATTATTGAACACTTCAAAATGGAAAAAATCTTTCTGTTGAAGAAATGAAAGTCCCGATGGAGATTGGTGGCGACTTCTTAAAGGAATTAGGATACATTTAGTAAACGCGATAATGAAATTCTGTTTTGTATTTATTTGCCAAAAAGGCGAATTGGAACTAAAAGCTATGCTATTGGCAGCTTCCCTAAAGGAAAACTTGAGGGGGAATTATGAATTAGTAGCTGCTATTCCTGAACCAAAATCAATTTGGGGGGAAATCTCCCCTTTAACCAAAAAGCTGATAAGTCAATTTGGAATAAGAACCGTTGGCATTAAAAATGAGATAGATATTAATTATCCCATAGGAAATAAACTGGCTTGCTTTAATATTCAAACAGATGCTGATAAAATCGTTTTTCTTGATAGTGATATTCTTTGCCTGAAACCATTTTATCCGGAAGAACACTTTACAGCGCAGTTTTGTGCCACACCTATTAACAGGCACTGGTTTAATGAATGGAAACAGGTTTATGAATTGTTTGATATCCCTTATCCAACAGAGCGTTTTCGAACAAAATTGACCAACGAAGAAATATTACCATGTTATAATGCCGGATTAATTGTGGTTGATAATGGTCTGGATTTTTCAAATGAGTGGATTGAGTGCTGCAAGATTATTGATGGAGCAGAACATATTGTAGATAAAAGACCCTGGCTCGATCAAATTGCCCTACCGATAGCTGTTAATTTATTGAATCTTAAAACAAAGGTTTTAGACAAGCGTTTTAATTATCCTCATGCATGCCCTATTGTAGCGGAAACGCCATTTTTTCATCATTTCCCCGGTCTTACATACATTCTTAATGAAGAAATAGTTCATAATTTCATCCTAGCTCTTACAAAGAAACATCCTTTGTTAAAAGAGAATTGCAAGTTATTGCCTGGATTGAAACCATTATTTATTAATAAAACCAGAAAGCAACTTATTAAGCCGATAAGGAAAGCAAAGAGAAAACTTTATAATGGTCTGGCACATATCAGGAAAAGTGCTCACTGGCGGTTTTACAAATTGCAAAGTAATAATAAACATCAAAACGCAATCATCACCGGAATTCCAAGAAGTGGAACCAGTTATATGTGCAAATTGCTTGATTCGGTTGAAAATACGGTTGTAATAAATGAGCCAGAAGATGTCAGGTGGATAATTTCAGATAGCCGGAAATTATGGCGGCTGGAAGCATTCTACAATAATATCCGAAACAGGATAAACAACAATCGGGCAATAAAAAATAAAACCCACAGGGGAAAAATTATTGAAGACACATCGAAAATGGATAACAGTTCCTATTCGATTCCAATCGTTAACAATCCTGAATTTACACTTATAACGAAAAACACACTGGCATATCTCGCTGTTTTGCCACAGATAATTAAGAAGTATCCCCAAATGCCCATAATCGCCTGTATCAGAAATCCGATAGATACAATCTCGTCATGGAAAAGAAGCTTTCCTCATTTACGTTATGCCAGCTTTAAAGATTTCCCATCAGATATCAATCGGAATTACGTAATGGAAGTAAGTCAATTACAGGAAATAAAGGATATAGAATCGGAAAAGGATTTTGAGATTAAAAGAGCCTTACTTTGGAATTATCTTGCGGGAATATTGGAACGCAACAAAGAAAATATCGTATTGATTAAATACGAAGATTTTGTTCAAAACCCCAATTTAGAAATTGCAAAAGTTACCAAAAAGTTTCCTGAGTTTGAATTTGAAAATGATTTTCTAAAATCAAAAGTCCGTACTGATAGAAAAGTACTCCATGCTGATGAAATTGATAAAATCAAAGTAATTTGCACAAATATGGCAGCAAAATTTGGCTATGAAATTTAATAGAAATAGATCATTACTAATAATTCAAATGCATATAATACTTCAAGTTTACTAGAAAAAACATAATTTTATCTTAAAGAAAGAATCCGGTAAAAAACAACTTCGCAAATATTTTGCCGGCAAATTCATGAAACTATTTATCGCCATATTTCTTACCGTAATAGCACTTGTATTTTTTGAAACAGCTAAGCCCAGCAACATTGATAGCCTGAAAAGCAGTCTTCACTCATCAGTTCCCACACAGGATTCCCTCCTAGTTTTAGTTATACTCACAGAACACTACCAATCAATATCCATTGACTCAGCCTTTTATTACGGGAAAATTGCCATCAAACAAGCCGTAAAACTAAATGATACTGCTTCATTGGCCGATGTTTATAATTCTCTTGGCGCCGCCTGCTATTATGCTGCTTTTTACGAAAAAGCATTGGAGTACTATCAAAAATCAAAGGAACTATTATTATCATTAAATAACAAAACCAGCTTGGCAAAAATTTATAACAACCAGGGGATTATTTACGAAATCTCAGGGAAAAATGATATTGCCCTGGAGCATTATTATAAATCGTTGGGTATTTGGAACCAAATAAATAAAAAATTATCGGATAAGCCCGAGACTAATAAAATTATTGCAATCCTATACAACAACATTGGAATTGCAAATTATAAGTTAGGCGAAACCGAAAAAGCCCTCGAGTATTATAATAAATCCTTGGCCATAAGCCGTAGTTTTAAGGAGAAAACCAGCATGTCGCTTTCCTTGCATAATATCGGCATTGTTCATTTGTATTCTGATAATTATGACACAGCACTGGAGTTTTTAAATCAATCTCTTGAAATATCATATAAAACCAATGACAAACAAGGGGTTGCAACTTCGCTCAACGAGATTGGTGATGTATATTTGAAATTAGAGGATTATACAAAGGCAGAAAATTGTTTTAGCGAAAGCCTGCAAATAGCTCAAAATATCCAGGCAAACGAATTAATTATGTATGCTTATCATGGTTTGTATATGTTAAATAGTGAAGCCGGGAATACTAAATTTGCCTTAAAATATTTAAGTTTATATCATCAATTAAATGATAGTATTTATAGCCAGGAAAGCAAGAACAAAATTGCTGGGCTACAAAATAAATATGAATTTGAAAAGAAAGAACAAGAAATTAAACTGTTAGAGGCTGAACAGGAAATTAATGATATCCGCTTGAGAAATAGCCGTTCCTGGTTGTATATTTTAATTGGGGGGATTACGATCGCCGTAATTTTGTTGATTGTAATTTATAATGAGATGGTGCAAAAAACAAGGGCGAACAAAGAGTTGGTAAAGAGGAACCTGGAAATTGTGAAATCGGAAAATTATAGTAGAACTGGAGATATACAAGAACAGGCCATGGAAGTAAAACCTCCCCGAAAAATACCTTTCGATAAATATGCAGAATCTACACTATCCAAAAGTCAGAAAAATGAACTGAAAAGCCTGATAGAGTTCAATATGGAAAATGAAAAACACTTTTTGAAAAGTGATTTTACTATTGAAACTCTTTCAAAGGATATTAATACGGCCAGGTGCTATGTTTCACAGGTCATCAATGAGAAATTTAATATGCACTTCAATTCTTTTATCAACGAATACCGTATTAAGGAGGCACGTCGTCTGTTGGCCGATCCCAATAAAAGACATCTTACAATTGAAACCATAGCCCGGGAAGTTGGTTTTGGCTCAAAGTCCACATTTAATGCGGCTTTTAAAAAATACACCGGGATAACCCCATCTTTTTTTTATCGGTCTCTTCAAAACTGATATTGTACGGATATACCTATTCCTACGTCTTCCCCTTTATTTTTCTTTCTGTCTTTCCCTATTATGGTTATTCTTGCAAATCTTAAATAGTTGAAGCACTGTTGCGCTAATTGCTAAATAAATGTAGGGTCGTTCTCGACAAATCACATCATTAATGGATGTAATTCGCAGTTTGAAAATGAAGTTTTTATAATAAAAAAAGTAAAACATGAGCTTGCTTACTAATCTACATAATCAATTTTCATGGTTAAAACGGCAACAGAAGTTTGTGTTTATTCATATCAATAAAACTGGAGGTGTGAGCATTGGGAAAGCCCTTGGTATTGGGAAGAAAATGCATTTCACAGCACTGGAAGAGAAAAGCCGCTTAGGTAATTACAGTTGGAGTAAAATGTTCAAATTTTCAATTGTAAGAAACCCGTGGGACAAAGTTGTATCACATTATTTTTTTAGGATAAAAACCAATCAAACCGGACTGGGCAATAACCCAATTAATTTTAAAGAATGGGTAAAGCTTACTTATGGCGAACAAAACCCTGAATACTTTGATTGCCCAAAATATTTTATGCCCCAGTTAAATTGGCTTACCGATGAGAAAGGAGAGATTATGGTCGATTTTGTTGGAAGGTTCGAAAATCTTGATAATGACTTTCAGCATATTTGTAAAAGAATAGGTAGAAATGTTGATTTGCCTTTTTTGAACAAATCTGAGCGCAGGGAATATCAATATTATTATGATGATACCACAAAGGAAATTGTAAGAAAATGGTTTGAAAAAGATATTATCCATTTTAATTATTCATTTTAGAAACATGATAAGGTATTTTGATTCTGATCCCATTTTAGTAGGGGGAGTTGGTGGGAGCGGAACCCGCATAGTTGCCGAAATCCTGAGACAATCCGGAATATTTATGGGTGATATTTTAAATGAATCAAGTGACAATATGCAGATTGCTAAAGAATTCCCTAATATGCGTGATGTTATTCAAAACAGAGGCCCCGCTTTTCAAAAACTTATAAGAAATTTGAAAAATCGAATCCGTTGGAATTCCAATGACGAACAGCAAATAATAGAACAAACTTTAATTCGTTTCGAAAATCAAATGTTCAGCAATTATCAGAAAAGGAAAGAAAAATGCATGGGTTGGGGATGGAAAATACCGGGTAATTTTTTCATTCTCGAATACTTGGCAGACCATTATAAAAACCTGAAATACATACATACAATCAGAAATGGATTTGATATGGCTTTCAGTAAAAACCAGAATCAACTAAAAAACTGGGGGACATATTATGGGGTTGATAAAAATGAATATCCAACTCAAAAAGCTGCTCTGAATTATTGGTATGCAGCCAACAAAAAGGCAATTGCCCAAGGCAGGCAACTGCTTAACAGTAATTTCCTCTTGATTAAGTTCGAGGAGCTTTGTCATAATCCCGGCAAAACAATTACCAGGATAATAAATTTTATTGATCATGAAAAATGCGATATTAACAAGCTAAAACAATTGGTGAAAATTCCGGATACGATTGACAGGTATAAAAATAAAGACCTGACAATTTTTAATGAAAATGATTTTAATAAGGTAACGGAGTTTGGGTACAAAGTTTAAAATATTTTAAAAGTGGACAGCGTAATATTGTTTGTCCTCCAATCGTTTATTGATAAATGGCATAGGTTATTATACTTCGATCAGCGATGAAAGAAACAAATTGACAACAGTTGTAATTTTTGTACGGATATACCTATCCGCACGCATTCCTGCACCAAATAATTCTTTTCAAAACTCTTTATGGTACTTTCGTGATTTATAACTTAAAATAAAACCATGAAAAACACATTCCTTACTTTTATTATCCTGCTTATCTTGAGTACAAGTATGAACGCACAATGGTACGAACTGGTAACACCAACAATAAACTTTGATATTAAATCTTCAAGTTTTATCGACCTGGAAATTAACCTTGACGGGGAACCCTATTTGCTGTACGATTGTGAAGTACCCAACGGCAACGATATTGACTATAAATTGTTTGTTCAGAAATATGATGAGATTAATGATGGGTGGAGTTTAGTTGGTAGCAATAACGTAAATGAACTGAATGCTTTTCAAAACAATATGGCAATTGACTCAGAGGGCACTGTTTACGTTGCATTTCTTAAAGTAGGAGCGGGAATTTCCACTTGTACTGTTAAAGAATTTGATGGGACAGAATGGGTGACTATCGGAGAATGGGATGTTGGCGTATTAACGGAAGTTACTATGTATTGCAACAACCAGGACGATCTTTATGTATCCCATTCCGATAGTGATTATCCCGGTCAGGTTGTTAAAAGATACCTTGGTACGGTCAATAACTGGGAAATATTGGGGGATGCTCCTTTCCTCACTGAGAGCCAATGCCTCGGACCTGCAATTACAACTGATAACGATGGAAATATACTGGTTTCTTACGGTACACCTGGTGGGCTTAGTGTAAAAAAATTTAATGGTTCTACCTGGGAATATGTTGGATCCGGTACAATAGGCGATGAACCTCTTTATCCCACTTCAATAACAACAGGCAGCGATGATGTAATTTATACAACCACAACCGATTTCTGGTCATCGGCAAGCACCGTACATCGTTATCAAAACAATGCATGGCAAAACCAACTTATATGTTATGGCGGCGGTTACATGCCTTTTGCAAAGTACAACAATGAGGTTTATATGGGACATTATGTTGCTGATAATGGTTTAAGGCCGAGAGTAAAAAAAGTGGACAATTCCGGTAACTGGATCAACCTTCCTGAACAGCCCGGCGAATATTTTACATCCCCTTCCATTCCCACTACATATTTTGATATTGAAACAGACAATCATGGAAATCTTTACATGGCTTTGTTGAAAGGGGATAACTTTAACCACCATGTTTCGGTAATTAAGTTGGATATTGTAACGGGGATTAAAGCACCACAAAAAGAGGTTTTTACAATTTATCCAAATCCAACAACCGGAATTATAAAACTGACAGGTCCAGATAGTTATTGGGATGAAAACCTATTCGGAATAGAAATCACCGACATCACAGGTATAACAATTTGCACATGGAGGCATGTTCCCTCACAAATAGATTTATCAGGTTTAAAAAAAGGGATTTACTTTGTGAGGGTAAACACTTCAGAAAACAGCTATATCGAAAAATTAATTATTCGATAGGTAATTTTCAAGTCAGGGCTTGACTTCAAGCCAAACCCTGACTACTAAAGAATTTATGATGGTCAGAACAATAGCAGTATCAACAGTAATCGGGTGCAAAAACTTATGCAGTTATTGCCCACAGGATAAGGTTGTGAAAGCGTATAGTAAAAGAAGTAAGGTCAGGACAATGAGCTTTGAAACTTTTGCAAAATGTATTGATAAATTACCAAAAGATACCACAATTAATTTTGCTGGCTTTTCTGAACCTTGTCTGAATCCGGAATACACAAAAATGATTTTGTATGCAAATAAGAAAGGTCATAAAATCAGATTGTTGACAACAACTATCGGTATGAAATTAGCTGATGTTAATTTAATTGAGAATGTTCCTTTTTTACGATTTCTTATTCATCTGCCCGATAATCAAAATAAGACAAAAATATTAGTAGATGATGATTTTATTAAAATCATAGAAAGACTGATTGACAGTAAAATAGAAGTAAATTGGAAATTCCATCAATCACCTAACGGAAAAGAAGACGTGCATCCAAAACTAAAACCATTATTGATAGAGGCGGGCATTTATAATTCATTGGTAAGGGCAGGTTTAAAAACCCGCGCAGGGAATGTTGAAATTGAAGGAAAAGCGTTTGTAGAAAAAATCAAAGGAAAAATTAGAGGTTGTCATTTATTATATACAAACCAGTTGTTACCCAATGGAGATGTTTTTATCTGCTGCATGGACTGGGAATTGAAATATTTTTTGGGTAATTTATTACACTCAGATTATGACTCCCTCTTTCAAAGCAATACATTCAAAGAAATTCTGAAAGGTTTTAAAGATGACAAATCCGAAATTTTATGCAGGTATTGTGAGCTTTGTGAAATACAGGAATCTTGGTGGGAGAAGATAAAGAATGTTAGGTCTTGGAGCGCCTAATTCAACGCCCTGTTTATTAGGTAGAATTTTTTAATCATTCGTTCAGCAACCTCTTGGATTACAATGTCAGGTTGTTCCTTTATTATAATATTCGTATCCATTTTTGGGTCCCATATTAAGACATTTGAGCCAAAAGTTTCTGGTATTAGCGTTTGTAGTGCAGTAAAATATGAATCCCGAAATACTAAAACCTTCAATTCCCCTTTCCTGTTTCTAAAGCGGTATTCATAATTATTTGGGCTTGACGTGTTGTAGCCTGCTGGTACTTTGAGTTGCTTCTTCATTATTTTTGCATTTGACACAACAGGATATGCTGAAATTTTCGGAAAGGGTGATCTTCGGTTCAGAAATTTGGCCAAATCACCAGAGCCATTAAAAACACTGTCAAAAAATACTTCACGGTGGCTCAGTCCTGAAATGAAAGGGAAATCTTGCCCGATACTATCCATCAGTTGAAGATATGCTATCCATGCGCCATGTCCGTTCCAGTGAGTATCTTCTTTGTAGTATAGCTGTTTGGATTTGCCAGAGATGAGAGCTTCTCGGGAATCGACAAAAGGAATTTGAGTTAAGGCCAATGCTTCAGAAAGCATGTCATAAGTTGTAGGCTGATCTGGTTTGTCAAAGGGAAGATATTCGGAATAAATATCATGTTTGCCAGGAACAAGCATAAAATAATACTTGATGCCGCGCTGATTGCACCAGTTGTAATGACTTGTGATTGTACGTGTTATATTTTTTATTTGTTTCTTATTAAAGCGTTTTATGCCAAGACTTATTGAGAGGGCATTCTCAAAATCGTCACCTAAAAACAGCCATCCAATACGGCCTTTAATTACTTTATTTGGAAATGGATTTGTATTTAGGATATCTTCCTTAATGAATTGATACATTTTTAACAATTCCTTTTTTAACCCTATTTTGCGAATGTACCATTCATACAATACTTTAATGTTATAGGTGGCATCCAGATAAACACCTTTGATTTTTCCTTTAACACCTTGCCCGTTGTAGATGTGTTTAAAGTTTAATACTGGGGGTTTGATAGGTTTTTTGTAACCAATTAATGTAGGCGCAAACGACCTGACAACCATATAACTAGTGGGAAGAAGGAATAACAAAGAAATGACGAATGTGAAAATTATATTTGCAATATATTTCGGCATGATTAAAATCTAAAGTAAATAAAAGGGTTATAGGCATCTGCCGAAAGATAGGAGACTGAAGCAATAAATAAGGCTGAATAGAAAATAATTTTCAAAATATTAATAGAAACAAAACTAAAAATGTTTCGCTCTTTTATTCTTGTCAGCCGGTTTTCGAGTAACGGATATACAGGCATACAGAGTATAATGGCTAATATGAAGAGCATCATAGTTTCGGTGTCAAAATGAAAATAGCTAATAAAGGAAACCATGGCTTGATCACCAGGTGAAAAGGAAAACATATAGTAATAGTATTTACCGGCATGGGCCAGGTCAGGAGATCGGAAAAGGACAAAAGAGAGTACCCAGGCCAGCATGGTATAAAAATGCTGAAGTGGAAGCCATGACGATTTTAGGATTTTGGAAAACCCAAGACGCTCAATAATAATTAAAGCTCCATTAAACAAACCCCAAATCACGAAATTCCAGCTTGCTCCATGCCAAAGTCCGGTAACAGCAAATACCACTACAAGGTTAAAATAGACCCTCGGTGTCGATCTTCTGTTGCCACCCAATGGAATATATAAATAATCCCTAAACCAGGTAGAAAGTGAGATATGCCACCGTCTCCACATTTCCCTGATTGATCTGGAAATATACGGGTAATTGAAATTTTCGAGAAACCTGAAGCCCAACATCCGCCCCAGGCCGATCGCCATATCTGAATATCCCGAAAAATCAAAATACAATTGTAATACATAAGCAATAATACCGATCCACAAAATGCCTGGCGATAAATCAGCAGGAGATACCATAAACACAGTATCAGCAAGTTCGGCAAAGGAATTGGCAATAAGCATCTTTTTTGCCAGCCCGATAATAAAACGTTGTAGCCCCAGGGTAAAATTTTCCAGGCTTATATTTTTCTTCTTCAACTGGCTGGCTATGTCGGCATAGCGTACTATGGGGCCTGCAACCAGTTGAGGGAACATCGTTACAAAGGCAGCGTAATCAATAATGTTCCTGCTGGCTTTTACCCTACCCTTATAAACATCAATTGTGTACGACATAGTTTGAAAGGTGTAAAAACTGATGCCGATCGGAAGGATGATTGTTGGAATATTAGCAAAGGACGGATGGTTAATCCCAAAAAAATTAAGGATAGCCTGGAAGTTTTCGAATGCAAAATTGAAGTATTTAAAAAAGCCTAGAAACGAAAGGTTCGTGAACACAGAAAGGAATAGGCCTAGTTTTCTATAGCCTTTTTCGATAAGATGACTATAGTAATAATCGGCCAGAGTGGTAACGATAAGTACAATTACGATCTCTTTTTCGCCCCATGTATAGAAAAAAAGGCTTGCCAACAGAAGAAAAAAGTTTTTTGCCCGCGAAGGCAATAGAAAATACAGGCCAAATACTAGTGGAAGAAAAAGAAAAAGAAAAATGACACTGCTAAATAGCATGAATTTAATATTTAGATACTGAGCTTTGTAAAATCATAAAACTTTTTTCAGGAAATAGAGAACGTATTAAACATTTCAATGAAAGAGCTTAGTTTTTTCTTAAGTCTATTTTTAATCACCTCAATTTTTGACCGTTGTTTGTTTTCATGTGGTAGCGGAATATCGGGGCATTCAAAACCCAGAAACGAACTTAACTTCTCCCAGCCATCACCGTTCTCCCAACACATTGTCAATAATTTTTCAGGTTTGTTTTTGAAATAATCAGTCACATCTTTTATGTGTTTCTGATAATAATCTAGATGATGCTGTTTACGATCGTGCGGCATTGGGTATCCGTAAATGTATTTTCTGTAATCCGTTGGACCGGTATAATCCGCATGCCTGCAAAGGCTTTCAAACCAGGCTTCTGGAGTTTTTCTTATTGTTAAAATAAACTTACTGTCCGGGAAAAATTTATCAACTTCTTTGTAAATTAGTGGCCAGGGCCAATCTTCAAAACTGTCGAATTCTTCAATTCGATCAAAAATAGGATCAAATTCCTGTTTCTTGTAATTTTCGAAAGAAATACGGTCTAAACTGATGTGATTAAATCCAAAATATTTTAAACACGCTCCCAGTGTGGTTGTTCCTGTTCTATTTAATCCTATTCCGAATACTTTCATTCATCAAAAGATTTTCTCTGCTATAGTAGCAATTGAATTCTTATTTCGGACATTAATCAAGCCTTTTTCCCAGGCAAATTCATTGGATTTCATAAGAATGGATTTTACCTTTCTGGCAACCTGCTTTCCAAATGATAATGTTTCATCTTGAAATCCTGAAAAAATATAGCACTTTTTACAAAGATCAAACTCACGTCTTCCTCCGGGTTTTGTAACCTTATCAATTATTCCTCTATGCTTATCTGAACCCCAGATTTCAGCAATTGATTTATTAAACACATTGCCCAGCCCAAACGTACATTCATCATCTTGGCAACATAACGAAACTTCTCCATCATATCTGATTAGCAAAGCATTTAATTGCATAGTACATGCCTGATCCATTATTCTGGGATCTTTATACTTTTTATCATACACTTTTGAGCCCTGTCGAATATTTGTGTATTCAAGAGGCAGTGAAAATGCAATTTTTGTTTTTTTGAACTGGCTTTCCAGAAAGCAATTTCTTTTTGTTTGCCTTTGTAAGTTGAATAATCATATAGTCCAATTGTAAATTCATCAACCAGGCCATCTAATTGTTTGCATAAGTCCGGATTAGTTTTTAAAATATCTCCATTGGTATGATCTACAACCAATAGACCTTTTGAACTAGCATACTTCACGAAGTCAAGATAGCGTGCGTCAACCAGGGGTTCCGAAAGTCGGTGAAAACGAATTTTACCCCGAAAACCCGCACTAGTCACTTCATCAATTATTGCCTTTACTTTTTCAGATGACATTTGTTTTCTAACCAGTTTCCCATCTTTATCTTTCCGGATACCTGATCGGTTATAATACCGCGGGCAAAATTCACAATCACGGTTGCAAATCGAGTTAATTTCGATCTCTATTATTTTAAACAACTCAAAGCTTTTCGTTTTCATTAATAAATTCCTTTATTAATATGTGGGAAATTCTTTTTTGGTATTTGTTTTCCCAGAAACGGGCAAATCTTTTCCCATCCTTCTCCGGTGGTCAGATCGATTAGCAGTAAATCGTTTGGCCTGTTTTTGAAATACTCTTTTACATCAGCATTATGCTTCTTGTATACCCTGAGATAAAGTTCTTCATTCCCAGAAGGATACCCAATACCATAAATCCATTTTCGCATATCTGTACTTTCATTTCCAAAAAAATTCACAACACTTTTTATCCACTTTTCATCATCCCTAATTGTAAGTATAAACTTACTGCCTGGAAATTTCTTATCTAGTGTTTTGTACAATAATGGCCAGGGGTTATCTTGAAATGCGTCATGCTCTTTTACAACTCTAGAAATAGCTTTATACTTTTTTCGTTTTATCGGTTCCAGTAAATCTTTTCGATAACCCGTGACTTTATACCCCAACATTTCAAAGGAACTTTTTAAAGTTTTCGTGCCGGTTTTATGAAATCCTATTCCAAATATTTTCATGTATTTTAGAAGATATTTATTAACACATATTCCGTACAAATGTACCAAATAGGACAAATGTAATAATCATTAAAAACTAGTTCAGGTTTTAGTTCTATTTTTGGTTAATTAATAGAAGTCCCCTTAAATACGTTTTGTACATTTTAGTATTTCAATTCATGATGTTAAGAATAACACAAAAGTTTTTGGTATTCGCTTTAATTACTTATCTGTTTGCTGCTTGCAATTCTGAAAATAGACAAACACTTTCAGGCGAAAACGAGCAATTGAGCGGTCAGTTTTTCTTAGTAGGAAAAGGCACATATTTAAAAAAAACCACCTGCGACATAATAGAAAAATCAGGAATCCGGAAAGGTGGTCATGTCATTATCTTATCGATGGCGGAAAACAAACTCGATTCTTCAGCATTTTTTTTGCAAAAGCAATTTGGCGAACAAGAGATTATGGCAGTGCATATTTTTGATTTTGCTGATCGTATTCAGAAAAAACCTTCACCAATTTCCCTTACGAATTCAGAAATTCTTGCTATTGAAAATGCCAGTATTATTTGTATTCCTGATGGCAATAGAAATAGTTTTATGAAGCTGGCCAACAATACCCGCTTAAAAAAAGTGCTCCAAAATGCGAAAGCAAAGGGTGTTTTAATTGTCGGAATTGGAAGTGGAGCATCAGTTTTAGGAGACCATTACTATGCATATGTAAATGATACAGTCTTGAAAAGGTATAAAATAATAATGAAACCGGGCCTGGACTTATTGAAAAACACAGTGATTGATAATATTGTATTTATAAGAAATTATAAGGAAGCGATCCAAAAAAACTCCAAAAATAAAAATTTTGTTTTTGTTGGTCTTGCTGATACATCCTGCCTGTGGATAAAAGAGAGTAATGCCCGTGTTTTGAGAAAATCTAAAATAGTTTTCATTTTTCCCAATAAGCCAATGAAAAAACTTGTTAAAGGCGATGAGCTTATAGGAGTATTTTAGAGACAGATTGGAATTTATCCTTGACCATCCGGTCAGGCTTCAGCTCTTCAAAGGTCTCTGTTTTTTAATTTCTTTGGCTTAAACTTTATTACCGGTTTCTACCTCTATTCTGAATGAGTTCAGAGCTTTGATTTTGTACCGAATTATATTCGAAAAAACTATCCTAGTTTTTCTTCTTTCATGATTCTTATGATTACTTTTACCAGCTATCTTTCTAAAATAGAAAACAATGAAAAAGATACATTTAATATTTATTGTCTTGCTAACTATAGGCACAAGCTTAAATGCCCAATGGTATGAACTGGTAACACCGACAATTAATTACGAGATAAAAAGTAATAGCTTTATTGATCTTGAAATTAACCTTGATGGAGATCCTTATTTACTGTACAACAGTGTAGTGCCTGACGAGGGTAATAAACTATTTGTTCAGAAATATGATATAGAAAATGAAGAATGGAGTTTACTCGGAGGTGATTATGTTAACGAATTAAATGCTTCAGATAATCATCTGGCCATCGATTCGAAAGGGGTTGTTTATGTTGCATTTTTAAAACTGGGTGTTTATAAAAGAGGTTCCTGGTGTACGGTTATGAAGTTTGACGGAACAGACTGGGTTCAAATCGGTGATTGGAATGCAGGTATTATTATGTCGGATGTTACAATGTACTGTGATAATCAGGACGATGTTTATGTTTCTTATTATGATGTAGATACCTATTCGAGGCCAATAGTGAAAAGATACCTTGGTACTGAAAGTGAATGGGAAACCGTAGGAAACTCTACTTTTGTTGAAGCTGGCCAGTGTCTGGGCCCTGCCCTAACAACCGATAACGATGGCAATGTACTGGTTTCCTTTGGTGGTGATAATTTCGGTGGCGGGCTTCCGCTTAATGTAGTAAGGTTCAGTGGAGCTGAATGGGAATATGTAGGTGGCAATGGCATTTGGGACGAACCCAATTATCCTACTACTGTTATTGTGGGTAAAAATAATGTGATTCATACAACCACAACCGATTTCTGGTCGTTAACAAGTACGGTACTTAATTATCAAAATGATGCATGGCAGAACCAGTTTGTTGGTATCGATTCATGGTATATGCCATTTGCAAAGTATAACGATGATGTTTATATGGGATATATTGATCGCAATATTAATGAAAGAGTAAAAGTGAAAAAAGTTGATCATTCAGGAAATTGGTCTGACATTACAGATCAACCTGGTCCATATTACACAACACCGGTTATTCCGAGAACTTATTTTGATTTAGAAGTAGATAGCGAAGGAAACCTTTACATTGCAATGCTAAAAGGTGACCAATGGAATAATCATGTTTCTGTACTTAAATTGGATGTTATCACCGGGATTGCTGAACCTCAAGATAAAACAATCACAATCTATCCAAACCCAACAAGTGGGATAATTCATATAAATAAATCGCCAGGTGAACAAATACAAAACGTTTTGATAGTGGATGTTTCCGGGAAACTTGTATTTCAGCAGAATAGTCCCCCGCAAACACTCGATTTGTCGGACCTGAAAAAGGGAATTTATTTTATTAGGATAAATACCTCAAAGAATAACTATATCGAAAAATTGCTTATTCGTTAGTCATAATTTTGGGGGATTTTGGCTGCTTGAATTAGTTTGTTGCTGTGTCAATTCTTTTCTTTATTTCTTTCATAAAAGAATCATAATCGGTTTTTGTATTGTTATGCCTGCACTTTAACAGGCTAAGGTATGCTTTTGAATAATCTTTTTCCAAATAATAAACCTTGGAAAGATTATACAAGCCGGCTTCATAATATGGGAATATTTCAAGAGATTGTTTAAAATAGCCAATTGCCATTTTGTTGTCACCCATTACTGATGAGGCTATGGCAAGGTTTTTAAGCACCGACACTTGATAAGGTGAGTATTTTAGAGCAAGTTCAAAGTCAGCCAGTGCCTGCTTGTGTTTATTTAGTTTCATATTGGCCAAACCCCTGTAATTGTGAATGGGCATTGAGTAATTATCAAGGCTTGTAAGTTTTGTAAATGCTTTATCAGTATTGATTATCATTTTATTAAAACTGTGGGTTTCCTGTGCCTGAAATATTTTTTTTATGTATATCTCTGAACGGAATAGAATACCGGAATAAATTGTTGCTAAAGCCAAGGCAATTACTGCCAGAACTTGATAAAGTAAAATGGGTTTTCTACTTTTCTGTTTTGGGTTTTCCGGGTATTTATAATAAACACTTATTATTCCTGCCATCATTAACGAAAAATATATCTGGTGATTAATCCTTTCCAGCGGAAATGTAAAAAACGCAATGATAAAATAAGCACCAATTCCTGAAATCATTAAGGCTGTAAAGATTAGTTTGTCTTTATCTATTTCCTGATAGATAATTTTAAAACTATAAATAGCAATTATTAGAAATAGAAGCAAATAAAACAGCAGTCCGAAAATTCCTTTTTCTGACAGCACCCAAAGGAAGTCATTATGGGGGCGCCTCCAGTTTAAAAAATTCGATCCATATTTTTGCTGATAATATGGCAATACCGTAATTTTCCAGTTTCCGGCCCCAACGCCAAAAATGAGGTTATCCTTTGCCAAATCCCAGGTAGAACCCCACATTTGTAATCGCCCCTGATTGTTGTCTGATTGAAAGTCAAAAATTGACGAAATCTGATATTTTATCAATTTCGACATATCCGATTTTTTAATAACCAAGTAACTGCCAGATATTACAGTAAAAACGATTATTGCAATTATAATTACCTTTTTTAAAAGGCCCGAATTATTGATTGATTTTTTCTTCAGTGCAATTGCTATCCACAATAGCGTAAAGATGACAATAAAGACCAGAGTAGCTATCCATACTGAGCGGGTTTGCAAAATTGTAATATTGAGTAGTATCATGGCAGTTGAATATAGGCTGAGTACCCACCACCATTTTTTAAAATTTAAGATGCCGAATAAAACAAATGGAAGCATTAGGAATAATGAAATGGCAAATTGGTTTTTGTGGGCCATTAGTCCTTTTACCCCATATAATGCCATTAGCAAATCATTAGAAGAATTGCCCTGAAAAATGATGAAGTATTGAAACAATCCTATCGTGGTAGCAATTATGGAGCTAAATATCACACTTTTGACCAATATTGAAATGAAGTTTTTAGTCTGAATAAAGATTCTTGTAGCAAAAATTAACAGGGTAAACGAAAGCAAGGTTTTGGTGATGTCGTATAAGCCTTCTGCAGGGTTTATGGCTTGGGTTAGTGAAAAAACCGACAATAGGAAATACAAAAAATACGCACGAAAAATTATTAGTCTGATAAAATCAAATTGAGGTTTATTTCTCTTGTTTTTACTTAGAAAGATGATTGAAAGAGTTAACATAGTAACCCCCCAAAAAAGCAAGCGGGGCGAGAGATTGGGATCTAATGTTCTTGATGAAAAAATCAAAGGAATAACAACGATAGTTGATACCAATAAGTAGCACAGATCAATTGGTTTTGATTGCTGTTTTAATTTTGTTCCTGGTGATTCTCTTTTCATGGATGTTTACTACTACATTTAAGGCTAGATATTTTTCTCAATTGCTATTTTATTGTGTGTGTTTATTTATGCGATATTGTTAAAGTAGGTTAAGCGTTGGTCTGCTTTAATATTTGGAAATATGGTCTGAAGTTATACCAAATAAATATCAGAATGGACCTTTTAATAAAAGTATTTCTTCGTTTAGTAAGTTATAAGATTTTTTATATCTGCAAGGACGGCAGATTTTTTCAAAGAAAACAATCGGTAAAAGACGAAGTGGTTCATTTTGGTGTATATTCGGTTAAACACTCGCAAAAGTAAAATATGCTAATGTAAAACTAAATGAATAAATTGAATGAGACAGTCTAAATTCAATTTCCTTATCTCAACAAGTGGAGTGTTTTTGATCCTGAATTACTAAAACTATAGAGTCATTTAGCTATGGGCGGAACATTTTATAAATGGATTGGCTATTCAATTTTGACTGGAAAGAGGTAAAAGGACAATTTGAAAGGAGAGAATACAAGCTTGGCTATGTGGTGGTTGTTAACATGTTTAGTCATTCTTCATTAGTTTATATGATAGGCTTAATGTCAGAACCATTTCCGGGTGGTGGCTAAAGAGGTAATTACAATTAAATAGAATATTGAAAAAAATTAATAAAAGATGAATATTCAGAGAGTTTTTATCTTTGAACCGAAAACAAAAAAATGAAAATGTTATTATGGAATTATTTGAAACTTTAAAAGTAAATGTACCTAATGTAGTGCATGAAACCATTGATGGGGAAACTATTTTACTTGACTTGAAATCAGGGAATTATTTTAGTCTGGATGGTGCAGGTGCCGTCATCTGGGAATTTATTGATAAGACTGGAAATTGGGGAGAAGTCATAAATATAATGACTACTGCTAACCAAAAACAAAAAAATAATATTTCCAATGCTATAGAAAACTTTGTGAAAAAACTTGTAGAAGAACAATTATTGGTCAAAACCGATGTTGGTGTTAAATCAGTGGAAACACCTGATTTAACAAAACAACTGGTAGATGCTGCCGGGGACTTTAAAATACCATTGGTTAATAAATACTCTGATATGCAGGATCTTCTATTGCTCGATCCGATTCATGATGTGGATGAAAAAGGTTGGCCCGAAAGCAAAGACAATCAACCCGAAAGTTAATGCCTGATTATAGTGATTAAACACTTTATTTTCCTCGATCTTTCACCCACCCTTTTATGAGCAAGAATTCCAATAGCCCTTTTCCAAACAAATCGCAGGAATTGTTATTACAGGCTGCCTTGTTGAAGGGGGAGCCGATGAAGAAGGCCTGGAATGAGTGGAAGTTGGCTGTCGATTTTGAAAAGGATATAGCGTATGCATCTTTCAGAATGCTCCCACTATTGTACAATAATTTACATACACAAGGTGTTAAAGATGCATTAATGCCTCGCCTCAAAGGGATGTATCGCAAGTCATGGTCGAATAATCATTTGCTTTTTCACAAGACGGCCAAAGTGTTAAAATTATTGCATAGCAATGAAATCCCAACAATAGTTATGAAAGGGATTGCTTTAACGATCGAGGTTTACAAAAATTATAGCGTAAGGCCCATGGCCGATATGGATATTCTTGTCCCGCTTGCACAATCCGGAAAAACGATTGATATACTTAAAAATGAAGGTTGGATTTTACAAAATGAACAGTACCTGGAATTCAACCTGAAATATGGCCGCAGTGCTACTTTTCACGATTCCGAAAAAACTGAATTGGACCTGCACTGGCATCCCATTTTTGAAGCTCATGATAATATTTCTAAAGATGATTTTTGGGATAGCTCTGTATCGCTTGAAGTAGCAGGGGAAAAAACACGTGCTTTTTGTTTGACAGACAACTTTTTCCACACCATTGTACATGGCTTAAGGTACAATCCCGAACCACCCATTCGCTGGGTTGCCGATGCATTTACAATATTGAATTCAGAAGACTGTATTATTGACTGGAACAGGCTATTGCGCCATACCAAAAAGTTTAGGGTTTCGCTTCAAATGAAAGATGCATTGAATTATCTTATCGAAAATTTTCAGGCACAGGTTTCCCGGAATTTTCTTGAGGAACTTGATAAGATAAAATCAACTTTCTCTGATCGCTTGGTGTTCCATCATGCCAAAAAGTATGGTGACGACAATCCGAAAACGGTGTATGAAAAACTATATTCAGTTTATGCTGCCTACTTGCGGCAATCAAAACATACTGGCTTATGGGTACAGCACATTGGTTTTGTCAGGTATATGCATTTTCGTACAAAAGAAAAACCATATTTCAGAATCTTGATTTATTATTCTTCATTGCTGTTTAAAAAAACGAAAAAAACTAAAATCAAGCCTGATTGATAAAGAAAATGAGATTGTTCAAAAAAAATAGGCAAATACTCCCCTACTTTTCTAAGGAAGCATGGCAATATTATATGCAGTTCTTCAAAGGACAGGGCAGGAAAATGATTGCGGTTTCAGCAGGATCAACAGCTCAGGCTACCCTCATTATTCCTATTTTACTTTTGGTTAGGTATATCTTCGATGTGGCAATTCCTGCAAAAGATGTTGTGGTGCTTATCTACATAGGATTAGCCATTATTGGGATCAGATTGATTAATGCAGCTACCACGCTTTTCCTGAGAAAAATTAATATTAAAATTGTAACAACGGCTATCTTCAAACTTCGTGAAGACCTGATGATTAAGGTTCTTTCGCTTTCCAGATCTTTCTATACGCACGAAGATCAGCGGGTATTGCATACCCGAATTGTCCAGGATACTGAGCGGATTATGCGGATGAGTAATGCGCTGATATCAAGTCTAATACCTGCCATTTTGATCAGTATCGGACTTGGTGTAATTCTATTGGTATTAAACTGGTTCCTGTTTCTTGCAATTTTATTGTTTTTCCCGGTTATCTTCTTTTCAAGCCGTTTTATGGGAAAAATTGTTAAAAAGCGTGTATTTGCCTACCAACGGGCTTTCGAAGGTTTTAGTAAAGGGGTTATGTTTGTTATGAAGTTTTTGGACTTAATAAAAGTTCAATCGGCAGAACCTTATGAAAGTCAAAAACAAATTGAAACCCTAAGGGATTTACAGGAAAAAACAACCCGTAGAACATACTTCTTTGCAGTAAACGGGCAGGTGCAAACATTTTTGGTTGGCATTTCCGGTATCATAGTAATAGTCATCGGGGGTATTTCTGTAATTAAGGAGATAATGACAATTGGCGACTTTTTTGCTTTCTACATTGCAGCAAACCGTCTTCAATCCACTATCAATACCATTACCAGTTCGTTTGCAAATATTGTTACCGGAAACGAATCACTTATTACTTTGTATGATATTGCTTCCAACCGCGAAACAGAGCCTTATTCGGGGAATAAAAAGATTGATTTTTCTGGAGATATAAAATTTGAATCGGTTTCATTTAAGTATACCGAAAAACCTGTTTTAAAGGACATTTCGCTACAATTAACACCCAACAGCAGACTAGCTATAATAGGGGCGAACGGTGCAGGAAAATCAACCATTATTAATTTAATACTGGGGTTTTATGCGCCACAATCCGGAAATATTACTGCCGATGGAATACCATTTTTAGATGTAGATTTTCAGCACTTTAGAAGATATATTGGTGTTGTATCGCAACATCCATTGCTAATACCTGGAACCATTCGCTACAATATTGATTATGGAAGCGAGTGGGCAAATGAGCAGGATGTGCTTACTGCATCCAAACTTGCACTTGCCCATGATTTTATTGCTGAACTTCCCGATGGCTACGAAACACAGATTGGTGAAGATGGTGTATTGCTTTCGGGAGGTGAGCGGCAAAAAATTGCTATTGCGAGGGCGTTACTTCGACGGCCCAAACTGTTAATTCTTGATGAGCCTACCAATCACTTTGATCTTCTAGCAGTGAAAAAAATTATGCAAAGTATTCAAGATATTGATTACTCTCCGGCAATTCTGATTATTAGTCACGATATGCAAGTAGTAAGTACTGCTAAACAAATTTTCATACTTGAAGATGGCTATCTGAACCCGTATAAAAACTAAGATGGAAAAATAGAAAAAGAAAAATGCAAGAAAAGAAAAACAAAACTTTAGAAACAACTCACCCATTGGTCAGCATCATTATTCCCACATACAATCATGGAAAATATTTACATGATGCACTAAGCAGTGTTTTTGCTGATTCATATTCACCCAAAGAAGTAATTGTTGTAAACGATGGTTCAACTGATAATACTGCCGAAATTGCAGCGTCATTTCCTCATCTGCAATATATTTATCAAAAAAACCAAGGTGTTGCAGTGGCACGAAATACTGGAGTTCGAGCTGCAAAAGGTAAATACATAGCCTTTCTCGATAGTGATGATATTTGGATGGCCGGACGCATAAAACGCACAATTGACTATTTTTTAAAACATCCTGATGTTGAATATGTGCTTGCTCAACAAAAAATGTTTCTGGAAAAGGATTACCCAAAACCTGCACATATTGAACAAGCATGGTTAGAAAAGCCGATAGATACATCGGGCTCTGGTGTATTAACTGTGCGACGTTCTTGCTTTGAAAAGATTGGGCTTTTTAACCCTGATTATCAGATAGGCGAGGACACGGAGTGGTTTCTTAGGGCAAACGAGGCAAATATACTGGTGGGCAGAATGGATTTTGTTGCTATCAAACGAAGGATTCATGGTGCAAACCTTACAGTTGCCCAAGTTAAAGAAGCCAGGTTTAGTTTGTTTAAAATGATGAAGGAATCGATTGAGAGAAAAAAGGGGGCAGCATCGAAAAATAGTTGAAATAATGGATAAACCTGTCAAAACAGAAATTGAACAAATTGCCTTTTATCAGCAATGTTTAAGCAGATTTGATCAAGCTGCTAAAAACACAGGGATAGTCCACAGGTATTATTCAATTGCCGGAACGCATGTTTGTTTGTGTTTTGCCGGTGAGGCAATGATTCCGTACATGACACCTGCGCTCGAACATTTACGCATACCTGAAATGTCAAATCCTGACATGACGATTCATGTTTGGGATACTTTTTCCACAAAAATAGAAATGCCACCACCACCATGCGAATGGGCCGATTTTACCGATAGAGGTGATATTTGGGGTTTTAACAGCAAGCGGATAAAAACTGCTTTTCACTGGAGCGAGTATTCTGTAAATGTGATGGATATGCTTTCCAACTCGGGAGTGTATTGGGTTAAAAACCCCAAAGCACTGCCATATTGGGTTTATTCCTCTCCTTTTCGGTCGATGATACAATGGTGGATGGAGAAAAACAATTGCCAGCTTCTCCATGCGGCAGCAGTTGGCACCGAAAATGGAGCCGTTTTAATTACAGGAAAAGGAGGTGTTGGAAAATCAACCACTGCCATCAGTAGTATCAATGCCGGTTTGTTTTATCTATCAGATGATTATGTGATTGTAAAAAAAGGAAGCGATCCCAAAGTTTATAGCCTTTATTCTACGGCAAAGCTGAATATGGAGGATATGCCGAAGTTTCCAACATTGCAAAAGTTTGCCGGACAGGTTGTTGAAGAAGACCAGGAAAAAGCTGTATTGTTTCTTTATCCGGAACTTAAAAATCAGCTAAAAAGGGAAATGCCACTTAAAGCTATTCTTACGCCTAAAATTATTGAACAGAAAAACAGCGAAATTTTACAAACTTCTTTTTGGCCTGTTCAGCGGGCGATGTCGTTTACCACCATGTCGCAACTTCCAGGCGTTGGAAGCCATACCCACCAATACATCAGTGCGCTCACCAAACAATTACCCTGTTATACCATTGGTTTGGGAAGGGATTTGAATGAGATACCGAAGGTTATTGCTAACTTATTGGCGCATCCCGAAAATTTTACTTTTCAGAATATTGAAACAAATCAACATGTTGAATACCCACTTATTAGCATTGTTATGCCTGTTTTTAATGGTGAACGCTTTATCAATGAAGCCATTGAAAATATACTAAATCAAAACTATCCTGCCATTGAAATTATTATTATTGATGATGGTTCGACCGATAACTCAAAAACAGTAATTGATGAACTGCCGGTTGATGTACGTTATTTCCACCAGCCCAATGCCGGACCTGGTGCAGCCCGAAATCGTGGTATCAGGGATGTGTCAGGAGATTATATAGCATTTTTAGATGTTGATGATTTGTGGCCCGAAAAAAATCTGGAAATGCTGATGAACCACTTGCAACAAAATCCTAAGCTGGATATTGTAAGGGGATATGCACAGTTGCTAAATGTTGATGATGATGGAAAGGCAATATATATTGGAAATCCGCAGGAGTCATTTCCTGATTATATTGGTGCCGGATTGTACCGGAAATCGGTTTTTAGTACTGTTGGATTGTATGATCCTGAATTGAGGTTTGGCGAAGATGGTGATTGGTTTAACCGGGCACAGGAAATAAATACAAACATAAAAAGGCTAGATGAAGTTACGCTGTACGTGCGCCGTCATGATAAGAACATGACAGAGGGCAAAAGCCTGGTAGAACTCAATATGCTCAAAGTGTTTAAAAAGAAATTGGAAAGGACGCGCAATCAGAAGCCTCTTGAGTCTGCTACCCCTTCTAAAAATACGAACATATCCAATCCATTGATTAGTGTAATTATCCCGGTTTATAATGGTGCAGCATTTTTGGCCGATGCTATAAGCAGCGTTTTGAACCAGCACCATAACCCGCTCGAGATTATTGTGGTTGACGATGGTTCAACCGACAAAACTGCTGAGGTAGTACAAATGATGGCCGACAACATCAAATATATTTTTCAGGAAAACAAAGGTGTTGCGGCTGCCCGAAATAAAGGACTGGAAATGGCCAGAGGAACATACATTGCTTTTTTGGATGCTGATGATGTTTGGGGTGAAAGCAAACTCGCACGACAGATTGAACTATTGAATGAAAATACAACAATTGGTGGTGTAATTGGTTCAACCTATCAAATACCGCTTTCGATGGAATTGGAACAGGCATTTTCTGAATCAGTAGAAAAAGGCATGTTTATGATGTGTCTTGGTGGCTCGCTTTTCAGGAAAAGTGTTTTTAAAAAAGTGGGTAATTTTGATGAAGAAATGTTTTCTGCGGAGGATATTGACTGGTTTTTTAGAGCAAGGGAATCAAAGCTTCATATTCTTATCCATAAGGATGTTGTCCTGTATTTTAGGCTGCACGGAAAAAATATTTCCAACGACAAAAAAAAGGTAAATTTCTATCTTTTAAAAGCCTATAAAAAATCAATAAGTCGACGGAAAAAATCAGGAAAAAATCAGACAATAAAATTTCCAAAGCTTGATAATGTTGATGAGGTGATGAAGTTTTGGCAATCGAACGATTGATGTAAGTTTTGCGAAAACAATCACTATAGAACTGGAAACACCATAATTGGCTTAGTAATGAAGGTACTTAATGGAATACAATTTTTTGTAGTGGACATACAAAATATGCAGAAAAGAAACGTTTGATGTTTTCCTGTAATTAATTATCATCAAAACATAACTTATTTATCATGTCGAAAAAACAAGAGATTAGTGTCGTTATTCCTGTGTATAATACAGAAAAGTATTTGGATCAGGCCATTGAAAGTGTGTTGAAGCAAAATGAAAAACCCTTGGAAATTATTGTCGTAGATGATGCCTCAAGCGACAACAGCATAAATGTTGCAGAGCAATTTGGTAATAAAATTACACTACTGAAGCAGCCTAATAATAATGGTTGTGGGGCATCACGAAATCGTGGGATTGAGCATGCAAATGGAAAATATCTGGCTTTTATTGATGCCGATGATTTATGGACGAGTGGTAAACTAAAGAATCAACTTGCTTATCTTGAAAATAATCCGGACATCGATATGGTATTTGGAATGGTGGAACAATTTATCAGTCCTGAATTATCAGATATTGATAAAAATAAACTGCGTGATGAATTAAAAAAAATGCCAGGTTATGTGGCAGGGGCCATGCTCATCTGCAAAGAAACTTTTCTGAAAGTGGGCTTGTTAAATGAAAAACTTGAACTTGGTGAATATATCGATTGGTTCAGCCGGGCAAAAGATATGGGATTGAAATTTCACCTGTCTGACGCTGTGGTACTAAAGCGACGTATTCATACAAGCAATATGGGTATTTATAAGCGCCAACATCTCAAAGACTATACGGCTATCCTCAGGGAAGCACTGGCACGAAAACGTATGAAAAAATAGAAACATGTCGCTGTCTATGAATAAAACTAAGTTTATCCTTTTTGTGCAAGGACGATCGGGAAGTAACCTTTTGCGCGATCTTTTAAATGCCCATCCCGATATTCAATGCGATAGTGAGTTGTTTAAGGCAGACCCAAATCATATTACAGCCCAGAAGATCAACAAGATCATTTTAAAAATCCCAGCTTCATTTGTCGAATCGCGTTGTCGGCTTTCCAAGCAGAATGTTTATGGTTTTGTACTCATGGATTACCACTTAAAAAATCCCGGAGTATTAATAAAGCAACTTTATCAATCAGGATGGAAGATTATTTATGTATCGAGAAATGATCTGATGGCTCAGTGTTTTTCAAATCTTTTAGCACAAAAAACCAATCACTGGCACAACCGATCGAATAAGTTAGAAGCAACTTATAAAGTGAAAATTACAAAAGAAGAACTGTTAGACGAGTTGAACTGGTGGGTGGCAAGAAAGAAAAATGAAGAAAACATCCTTAAAGGAATAAAAGCTTACCATGTAATTTATGAAGACAATTTGCAGGACAAGGCAGATTGGCCCAATACTACACATAAACTCTTTGAATATCTTGGTGTAGATCCGGTTCCTGTTAGCTCCACTTTTCAAAAAACATATTCGCGTCACTATTCCGACATTATCAATAACTATGATGAGTTAATGGATTCATTAAAAAATACAACATATCAACATTTAATTCCTGATCAATTCAAAGCATTATAAATTGACCAAGAAATGAAACAAAAAACAAATTTCATTGTGTTTGGACAAGGTCGTTCGGGAAGTAACCTGCTGGTAGATCTGTTGAATTCGCATCCAGCTATTCATTGTGATATGGAATTATTGAATAAAAATCAGTTGGCAAGAAAAAACAAAATATTCCGATCGTTTGTTTATAATTTCCCATACCATTACATCAAACGAAAGATGAAAAGGAGTAGTAGTAAACTTTATGGGTTTAAACTCATGTACCACCAATTAGAGAATCATGAAAAAATAAGGCCTAAACTGTTCAACGAAAACTGGAAAATTATTCATATTCAACGAAAAGATATTTTTGCACAAACACTTTCTACTCTTATTGCTAAAAAGACAGGAAAGTATATTCGCAAGCACCAAGATGTGGTTGATAATATAGTTTTACGCATTGAACCCCAAAATGTTGCTGAAGATATAAGCCTCAGGTTAAGAGCTATAAAATACGAATTAGAAGTACTGATCGGACTAAACTACTTTGACGTGGTGTATGAAAATGACCTGGCCGACAGTAACAGTTGGAATGAAAGTATGGAAGGTGTTTTTAAGTATCTTGGTGTGCCACCTATAGAAGTTTCAGCAACGACTTTAAAAACAGATAACAGAACAAATGAAGAAAGAATATCGAATTATTCTGAAATTTTAGAATACTTGAGTAATTCCAAGTTTAGTTACTTACTTGAGCAAAAAGCCTAATTCTGAAAACATATTTCATCCATTAACTATGCTACAAAATAAAAAAACCGGGTTTATTATATACGGACAAGGTAGGTCGGGAAGTACTCTCCTGAAACAATTGTTCAATTCACATCCTGAAATTAATTGTGAAGGGGAATTGCTAAACATAAAGGAAAATTATGTGACCAACCCATTCCTGGTAAAACTTGTAAATAAATTCCCTTTCAGGTTCTTCAATTTTCGCAGACAGATTTCAAAACTACCTGTTTACGGCTTTACCCTCTTACAATACCAAATATCTAATCATCGGAAAATGCTGTTAAAAATGCAGGCTTCCAGATGGAAAATCATTCACCTTATTCGTGAAGATTCATTTGAGCAAAGCTTATCACATTTTGTTGCAAAGCAAACCAATTTTTGGCACAGGCGAATGGAGAAGGAAAATACAACTCCTTCTATTTTTATCGATCCTATTGCATTTTCTTCCTGGTATGTCAGGTTAGAAAAAAACAAAAAACGTTCAGAGCATTTTCTGAAGCATATTGAACATAAAACAGTTTTATATGAGCAAGATTTGTCGAATGAAAAGCAATGGCCCGAAACCATGAAAAGCTTATTTGCGTTTCTTGGTGTCAGGAATTCCCCAGTCAATGCATCACTTAAAAAAACCTATAAGAAGCCCTATTCGCAAATTGTGGAAAATTATGATGAATTATTAGAAAGTATCAGACAAAACGACATCACTTCAAATTTCTGAATCCTTTTGTAAAAGATCTCAATCTTTTCATTTTATTATTAAACCTTTCTTTAAAACACATCCCCGGTTTGCTGGCAGGATTATACTTGAATGAATTTTTTAGAAATCTTAAAAACAAGGGGATAGTTCTTTGGAATGATTGGATATATTTTGTGGCAAGTGCAAAATCAATAGCAATTTCAGGGAATGAATTTTTAGCATTTACAGCTATCCTTAAATCAGGAGCTTCAAACAGTCGTTTGTATCTTACATTCCCGAAGTGATTAAGTACTAATGCTTGTGGATAGTTTGTTGAAATAACATGAAAACTATCATCAAAGTTAAGTACACCATCCCAATTTAAGGATGATTGTTGAACTCTCTTCCTAACTTCTTCCTGTTTGGTTTTTACCTCGTCGTATATTTCTGCATCTAATTTCCTCAATGAGGAATCATCCATAAACAAGTAGTCGATTAAATGATGGCCAAAACCATTTATTGAATAGTCGAGTTCAGGATATTTACAGCAAAGAGTAAGACCAGTACCAACAGTTAAAGTTTTTTTTCTTGTCCATGGTTTTTGGTAACCTAAAGGTGCATTTTCAGTATAAAAAAAGTCCCACTGAACCACATTTTTGCAAGCAAAAACCATCATTGGGAAATTCTCATTTTTTTTATGCAGTGCATTAATATTCTCATGTATATATTTTGTAAATCCGCGAAATAAACCATCATCACAACCTAAAATGGTTGTGGTAATATAATTGGTCTGAGGAGAAATATAGGTCTTCAGCCAGTTCAAGTTGTTTTCATCAATTTCTGGAGAATAATCATGCAGTCGGGTGTTCCGAATTTCTTTTATGAGATTGTGCATCCTATTTCTGAATTTATCAGGTAGTTTTGGATCGACAATAATGACCCAGCTAAAATCTTTGCGAATCTGGGCTTTTAAACTAGCTAAAGTTACAATCTCAAATAATTTAAGCCGATGTTCTAAAATATGAACATTTAAAGGGTCAGGCCATTTATTCTTATTGAAACCCGGCCTTCGATAACTGAATGGAGAGATGATAAAGTGTTGGATCATTTTTTTTCTTCGATGTGAAAGTTGTTAAACTTTGGTGTCAAAATTAACAAAAGTGAAAATTTACCTTTAGTTTTGTCCAATCAGTATTTATTCTGTAAATAGAATTCATCAATAAAATCACTTTTAATTTGAAGACATTAATCAAGTTAGTAGTTATATCTGTCCTTATCATCATTATTTCTGCCTGCAATTTTGAAAAAAGGAAACAAGCGTCCGGCGACACTGAAAGTAGTAAGCCGGGCAGTCAGGTGTTTTTAATTGGAAATGAGTTCAATATAAAAAAAGCCGTTAATAAAATGATTGAAAAATCAGGAATTAGAAACGGTGGCTATGTTGTGATTATTCCTACATCATTTCAAGTAAATGATAGAAAGGCCAAATTATTAAGCAAGGAATTTAACAAGCAAGGGATTGTGGCAGTTCATGTATTAGGTTTCCCTTTTAAACCCAAAGAGGAATCATCCCGGATGTCAATAAAAAATACGGATGTTCTTGCCATTGAAAATGCAAGTATCCTTTGCCTTCTTGATGGAAAAATAAATAAATTTATGAAGTTGGCCAAAGAAACCCGCCTGAAAAAAGCATTGCTAAAAGCAAAAGAAAAGGGTACACTGATTGCCGGGATTGGCAATGGAGCATCTATTTTGGGGGATAATTATTTTTTTTGGTTTAAGGATAAAAAAACAAACAAGAAAAAAATTGCATTGACACCGGGGTTGGGATTGTTGGAGAATACTGTTGTAGACGATCTTACTTTCTTAAAGAATAACAGGAAGAGAATAAGAAAAGAAACCAGTAGGGAAAACTTCCTGTTTATTGGAATGGCTAAAAAGGCTTCTGTTTATATTGAAGGTATAGATGCTGTTGTTTTAAGCGAGACAGAAATTAGCTTGGTGCATCCCGATTCAACTGCAATAAAGCTTGGTATTGGAGATAAGTTTTTCCTGCTGCCAAAATAATTAGTTTTGGAAAAGACTTACTTAAACTTCCGCCCTCCTTTTCTGCCTCCACCACCGCGCTGATTTTTACCCGATTTTCCTTTAGGCCCTCTTTTAGAAAAAGTCCGTGGCCTGAATTTTACATTGGGGTTCCATTCCGGTCCATCGCCCAATTCGACAGGCAATGGCATTTTCATTACTTCATCCTCAATTAACTTCTCAATCTGCCGGAATTTATACATGTCTTCTTCATTAATCAAAGTAAGTGCAAGCCCGGTTGTTTCGGCACGGGCAGTACGCCCAACACGGTGTACGTAATCTTCGGCATCGCCCGGCACGTCGAAATTGATGATCAGGTTAATATCTTTGATATCAATTCCCCGGCTCAATACATCGGTGGCTACCAAGATTCGTGTTTTCCTTGAACGAAAATTCCGCAATACTTCTTCTCTTTCATCTTGACTTAAGTCACTGGAAATACGTGCAACCTCATGTCCTTTCTTTTTCAGGGTTCTCGCAATTTCCGTTACTTTTAGCTTGGTTGAACTAAATATCAGGATGCTTTTTAAATAATCTTTACCGGTAATCAGGCTGTTTATGAGAGGAATTTTTTGTGTATCGTAAGTTAAATATGCTCCCTGTAAAACACCTTCGGCAGGTTTTGAAATGCCAAAATTGATTTCGAAAGGATTGGAAAGAATTTTTTTGGCCAACTTGCGAATGTCATCGGGCATGGTGGCACTAAACATCAATGTTTGTCTTTTCTTTGGCAGGTAGGTAATAATTTTTTGGATGTCGTCCATAAAGCCCATATCGAGCATGCGGTCGGCTTCATCAAGAATCAGGTGTTGTAATTTGTCAAACTTTGCATAGCCATTGGCAAGGTGCGAAATCAGTTTTCCGGGTGTTGCCACGATAATATCGGCTCCTTTCGACAGCGCATTCTTTTCCTGTACCCAATCTTTCCCATCGCCTCCACCATAAACAGCCAGTGATTCTACCGGCGTAAAATAGGCGAAACCTTGTATTTGTTGGTCAATTTGTAATGCCAGTTCACGCGTGGGAACAATGATGAGTGTACTGGTTTCCATTTCATGATCCTTTGTTAGTTCGTCAAGAATGGGGAGGATAAAGGCTGCTGTTTTTCCAGTGCCGGTTTGGGCACAGGCAATCAGGTCGCTACCTTCTTGTATTTTTGGGATGGCACCCTCTTGTACCGGGGTTGCTTCTTCAAAGCCCATGGCATCAATGGCCTCGAGCAGATGTTCGTTGAGATTAAATGCTGTAAATTTCATTAAGGAATATTGTGCTGTGTTGTGGGAATCATTTTTGCTGAGTGCTTAAATTTTCCTGAAAACAAAAAGTTTTTTCAATTTTTGCAAAAGTAGCTAAAAATGGAATGCTCATTGATAATGAAAACGATCATCCTTTTTATCAAGCACAAAGGGCACAATTAGTTTCGTTATTCTTTGCCAATAGCAACAAAAGGATTGTGCAATTTTTCAAAACCAATATTGGTTTCAGGGCCATGACCGGGCCAGGCAGTTGTTCTGTCGGGAAGTGTAAACAGCTTTTCCCAAATACTTTGTTGAAGCAGATCGTAATTGCCGGTTGGTAAATCGGTGCGGCCAATACTTTGGTTGAAAAGTACATCGCCGGTAATTACAAAATCATCCTTTTCAGAATAAAAACAAAGGCTTCCATCGGCATGTCCCGGGGTGTAAAGTACTTGTATTGTTGAATTTCCAAATTTGATAACCTCTTCTTCACCAATAAAATTATCAATGGTTTTTACTGTACCTATTTTTAAGCCAAACGAATCGGCATAAGCTGCGGCATTGGTTAAAAACCCGACGCAATCTTTATGCGTATTTAATTGAAGATTGTATTTTTCGGCAACAAAATGATTTCCCACAATATGATCTATGTGGGCATGTGTATTGAGCAACAGTACCGGTTTTAGCCCGTTGGCATCAATGTAATCTGTAAGTTCATCTTCTTCAAGTTTTCCTTGCATACCGGGGTCAATGATGATACATTCTTTGGTTTCGTCACTTAAAACATAGGTGTTTACCTGGAAAGGATTGAATGCAAATTGTTTGACAGTAATCATTTTGTACAGGATTAAATTTATGATTTGCAAAAATACTTTTAATTCAACGAAAGATACCTTTAAAACAATGTAGGTATAAATAGAATTAGTGATAATATGCTTGTTTGCCCTAACATTACCTTAACAGCTTTTCCACACGAAAACGGTTCGAATTTTGTTATAATTTAGCAATTCATTTTTTACAATTGTAGGTGGGTAATTTAATGCAGACATTATTGAACAACTTGTTCAGGCCAGTTATCCTGTCGCTTGGTGCAGCATTATTTTTTGCTGTTGGAACACAAGCCCAGTTCTACAATGGCTCGAATATGACTTTCGGGAAGAACCGCGTTCAGTATAAAGATTTTCTGTGGACTTATTATAAATTCGATGATTTTGATACCTATTTTTACCTGAACGGAAAAGAGCTCGCACAATACACAGCTGAATATGCCCTAAAACAAATCCCACTTATCGAGAACAAAATGGAAAGTCGTCTCGATAAAAGAATCCAATTTATTGTTTTCAATAACCTGACAGATCTGAAGCAAAGCAATATCGGATTATTGACCAACGAGAGTTACAATACAGGTGGTATTACCCATATTATTGGCTCTAAAGTTTTTCTGTATTTCGATGGCAATCATGTTCATTTTCAAGATGAGATAAGGGCAGGGATTGCCGAAGTAATGTTTAACCAGATGATGTTTGGTGGCAGTCTTGGAAAACAAGTAAAAACAAGTACTTTTTTCTCGCTGCCCGACTGGTATAGAGTAGGCATTATTTCGTGGTTGAGCAAAGACTGGGATGTGGAATTTGATAACCGTTCACGTGATGGAATATTGTCAGGAAGGTTTAATAAAGTGAATAACCTGACAGGGGAAGATGCTGTTTATGCCGGTCATTCGTTGTGGCGTTTCATCGCGTTACAATACGGACGGGCGGCGGTAAGTAACATTATTCATATGACCAGTGTAAGCAATAGTATCGACAAAGGTATTTTATTTGTTCTTGGCATTCCTTTTAAAACTTTGGTTGAACAGTGGAGAACATTTTATCAAAAGGAATACGAGCAATTTGCAGCAGCTAAAGACCATCCCGAAAATCTGTTAAAAATTAGATATAAATCAGATGTTATTATCGGTCAGCCACATGTGAGCCCATTCGGAAAGTATGTGGCTTATACCACCAACGAAATGGGGAAATACAAGATTTATATACAAGATCTGGCTACCAATAAACGAAAGAAAATACTGAAAAAGGGGGTAATGATCGATACCAAAACCGATTACAGTTACCCCTTACTTGCTTGGCATCCAACCGGTAAACTATTAACTTATGTTATTGAAGACAAAGGAATGCCGTGGTTTTATATGTACAATCTTGAAGAGAAAAAAACGACCAAGCAGATTATTTTCGCGGTACAAAAAATTACCGACCTTGCCTATTCTGATGATGGCCGTTTTATTGTCGTTTCAGCGGTTCGAAAGGGACAAAGTGATGTTTTTGTTTATAATATTTCTGCAAGTACTTTTCAAAGCATTACCAACGATATTTATTCAGAACTTAACCCACGTTTCATTAACAACTCTACACAAATTGTGTTCAGCTCAAACCGTGAAAATGATACACTCGGAAAGGGGCCTGAAAATATTTTGGATATTCCCAAGTATTTCGACTTGTTTGTTTACGACTTTGCCCATCCGGGACCTATCTTAAAAAGGATAACACAAACTCCGCTTGCCAGCGAAATCAGGCCCGAATCTTATGGGTTTAATACCATTTCTTACCTAAGCGATGAAAATGGCGTTTACAATAATTATGTAGCCATACTTGATAGCACAGTAAGTTCGGTTGATACGGCTATTCATTACCGCTACTTTGTCCATTCAAAAGCCACCAGCAATTATGCATTGAACATAAGCGATCAGCATACGAGCCTTACGTCTGGAAAAAAAGCAATGTTGTATTTTGAAGATAACCTGTGGAAAATCTTTATTAAAAATGTTTCGGATTATGCATCGCTTGCAGCATTACAATTGCCCAACACAAATTATATGTTGAGCCTGAAGAAAGATTTAGAAAAGTCGATAAAGAAATCAGAAAAGAAGAAGGACGCTACCAAAATGCAACCTTCGCCGGGTGAAGAACAGGTAATTGAACCGCAACCAAAAACAAAGATGAAACACTTTGTAATGGTTTACATCGATGATAAAGGAAATGAATTTATTGGTAAGCCAAAAAAGAAAGTTGGTGCAGAAGACAATTTGGATGGTTTTGGTTCTTTTGTTACGACAATTGATGGAAGACTTGGCGATGAAAAATTCGTGGTTCCCAAGCGAAGGAATTATTATGTGGAATATTTCATCAACGACATGATATCGCAAATCGACTTTAATTACGTCAACTACAGTTACCAACCTTTTACCGGGGGTGGTCCCATTTATTTAAATCCGGGATTTAATATTTTCTTTCAAATGGGTGTAAATGACTTAATGGAAGATCACCGCTTTGTGGGTGGTGTAAGGTTTAATTTTAGCCTGACGAATAACGAGTACATTTTTAGTTACTCTAATTTGAAAAAACGCCTGGACAAAGAAATTGTTTTTCACCGGAATACCACTCCTCCGTACAGTAATGCACTTTCTAAAATAACTACACATGAATTATTTTATATCCTAAAATGGCCACTTAATGAAGCACTAAGTTTAAGGGGTACAGCAAAATACCGGAACGATATGTTTGTGGTTGCAGCAATTGGACTGCCATCACTTGAGTTTTCCAATCAATATGCCAATTGGGTGGGTGTAAAAGGAGAGCTTGTTTTCGATAATACGCGCTCGTTGGGAATGAACCTTTATGTGGGCTCACGTTATAAAATATTTGCCGAATACGACCACATGATTGGGCTTGTACAAGACGGGGCCCTTGTTAAACTTGATCAAAAATATAATCTGGTAGTTGTAGGCATTGATTATAGGCGATATACCCGGATTCACCGGAATTTTATTTGGGCCAATCGCTTTGCGGCCAGTACTTCCTTTGGTGCCAGTCCGCTTATTTACTATATGGGAGGTGTTGACAATTGGGTCTGGCCAAAGTTTAATTACGAAACGCCAATCGATTACAGCCAGAATTATGCCTACCAAACCCTGGCAACAAATATGCGGGGTTTCAATCAGAATATCAGGAATGGCAACAGCTTTGCAGTAATTAACAGCGAGCTTCGTTTCCCCATTTTTCAGTATTTTTCAAAAACGCCATTAAGTTCCGGATTTTTAAGGAACTTCCAGTTTGTAGGATTTGGTGATATTGGAACTGCGTGGAATGGACCAAGTCCATATTCAAAACAAAATTCATTATTTACAAGGTATGTCGATAGTGGCCCTTTCCATATTTCAGTCGAGGTACAAAAGGAACCAATTGTGGGAGGATTTGGTGTTGGTGCACGTATTCATTTGCTCGGTTATTTTATTCGGGGCGATGTGTCGTGGGGTGTTGACGATTACAAAGTGGGCAGTCCGGTCTATTATTTTTCGCTTAGTCTGGATTTTTGATCTACCAATCGGTTTTTCAGTACTTTCAAAAAACCACCAGAACATTTTTTTGGGATCGTATTTAATTCGAAAAATTCTATACTGAAAACTGTGCCAAAAAATATTTTTGTACCCCTCGATTTTTCTAATTGCCTAATAAACTGCTTGTTTATTTTTTTTACACTTTTTGTTGTTAACTTGTTAATAAAATATTCACACGTGCAGCAGTATTGTGGTGTATATTGCACACCGAAAAAGCAGACATTCTCTTTTTTATAACAGCCTGAAATTTAGAAGAGTAACAAACATTATAATATTAAACTAACTGTTGCATGGAAAACAATCTGTACTTTAATTTTGAAGAAAAAACTGACGAGAGATTCCTGGAACTGAAAGAGGAAAAAGAGGTAGAAAGAAGCTTTTATGACCACGTTTTAGAAGATAGGAAAAGATCGGAAATGAGAGAAGAACAAATTGAAGAAACAGAGCCAAGTAAATTACGAATTAGTGAGCAATCAGCTCAAGAAAAGCCTTTGGATTTGCCAAAACAATACAGCCACGAAGAAGTTTTAACTGCGGCTACTGAATATTTTGGTGGCGATACTCTTGCGGCCAATGTTTGGATGAATAAATATGCCCTGAAAGATAGCGATGGAAATTTGTATGAATTAACCCCGGCTGAAATGCATCACCGTATTGCGGGTGAAATAGCACGTGTCGAAAAGCGATATCCAAATCCACTTAGCGAAGAAAAAATATTTGAAGTATTGGATAAATTCAAATACATTATTCCGGCAGGCAGTCCTATGGCAGGAGTTGGAAATCCACACCAGATATCTTCGCTCTCCAATTGCTTTGTAATTGGTAACGATGGTGATTCAGATTCTTATGGAGGTATTTTAAAGATTGACCAGGAACAGGTACAGCTCATGAAACGCCGTGGTGGGGTTGGCCACGATTTAACCCATATTAGGCCCGGTGGCAGTCCTGTAAAAAATACAGCGCTTACTTCAACCGGTGTTGTTCCTTTTATGGAAAGGTATTCCAATTCGACCCGCGAAGTAGCACAAGATGGAAGAAGAGGGGCTTTGATGCTAAGCATTGGTATTAAGCATCCTGATTCGGAACATTTTATTGATGCAAAAATGGAGAGCGGAAAAGTAACCGGTGCCAATATTTCCATCAAACTCGACGATGAATTTATGCAAGCTGTAAAGCAGGACAAAATCTATAAGCAGCAATACCCGATAAATTCCACGAAACCTAAATATGAAAAAGAAATTAATGCCCGCGAGCTTTGGGATAAGATAATTCACAATGCATGGTCTTCAGCTGAACCAGGAATATTGTTTTGGGATACTGTAATCCGTGAATCTATTCCTGACAATTATGCCGATTATGGCTTTAAAACGGTTTCAACAAATCCCTGTGGCGAAATACCACTCTGTCCTTACGATAGTTGCCGTTTGCTGGCAATCAACCTCTACAGTTATGTTGAAAATCCTTTTACAGAAAAGGCCATTTTTAATGGTGATTTGTTCATAGAACACGTAAGTATCGCCCAGCGAATAATGGATGATATTGTTGACCTTGAGGTTGAAAAAGTGGAAGCTATTCTTGCTAAAATTGAATCTGATCCTGAAGATGCCGAGGTTAAATTTGTTGAAAGAAGGTTGTGGGAAAAAATCCGGGAAAAATCATTACAAGGACGCAGGACCGGAATTGGTATAACAGCCGAAGGTGATATGCTTGCGGCACTGGGATTGAGATACGGTTCTGATGCTGCCACTAAGTTTTCAACCGAGGTGCATAAATTATTGGCCATAGAAACTTACCGCTCATCGGTTAACCTTGCTGAGTCACGGGGAGCTTTTCCTATTTATGAAAGTAAAAGGGAAATAAATAATCCATTTATTGAAAGAATAAAAGAAGAAGCCCCAGCCGTTTATGAAAAAATGGAAAAAGTAGGCCGGCGAAATATTTCTATGTTAACCATTGCCCCAACGGGTAGTGTGAGTATTTGTACTCAAACAACTTCCGGAATAGAGCCTGTATTCATGGTCTCCTACAAACGCCGCCGCAAGGTAAATCCAAACGACAAAAATGCAATTGTTAGCTTTGTGGATGAAGTTGGCGATGCCTGGGAAGAATATAATGTATTCCATCCTAAATTTGAAGTGTGGCTTGAAACCAACGGCTATAACGTTAAAGAGGTGAAAGAAAAGCCGGATGAGGAATTGAATAAAATCATTGAAAAATCACCTTATTACCTGGCTTCATCAGCTGACATTGACTGGCTGAGTAAAGTAAAAATGCAGGGCGATATTCAAAAGTGGGTCGATCATTCCATCAGTGTAACTGTAAATGTACCAGAAAACGCCACCGAAGAATTGGTAGGTGATATTTACCAAACAGCCTGGGAAAGTGGTTGTAAAGGCATGACTATTTATCGCGAAGGTTCAAGGTCGGGCGTATTAATTGCCAACGACAAGAAAATCGACGACAAAGATCTGTTTAAAGAAACCAAAGCACCCTCAAGGCCAAGAGTAATTGAAGCCGATGTTATCCGTTTTCAAAACAATTACGAAAAGTGGATTGCAGTTATCGGAAAAATCAACAACAAACCGTACGAAATTTTTACTGGTCCGGCAGAAGATTTCTTTGTGCCAATCTGGGTTGAAAAAGGTTGGGTCATTAAAAGCAAAATAAAAGACGAACCCACACGATATGATTTTCAGTTCGAGGACAAGCAAGGATATAAGCAAACTTATGCTGGCTTATCAAGGTCATTTGATCAAACATTTTGGAATTACGCAAAATTGATTTCAGGAGTGCTTCGCCATGGTATGCCATTGAATTATGTTGTCGATCTCATTTCAAACCTTAATTTGGATGATGCCGATATCAATACCTGGAAGAACGGAGTCGTGCGGGCACTGAAACGTTTTGTGCCCGATGGAACAGTTGCCGTTGACACGCTTTGTTCTGAATGTGGTGAAGACACTGTAGTTTACGAAGATGGCTGCTTGATCTGTAAAGCTTGTGGTCACACCAAATGTGGTTAATACTGTTACCTTATCATAGTTAAAAAAAGCTGCTCAATCGGGCAGCTTTTTTTTGTTTTTAAGACCTTCCAGTGTTCGTAGAACCTGGAAGCGTCTGATTTTGGCTGGTCTGACAGAATCTGAAAGTGTATAAAAAAAGTCTGCAGATTTAGGAAAAACGCTTCCAGGTCTTTCAGACGCTGGAAGGTTTATACTATACAATTTCTAAAAATGCAACTTATGGTAATCGAATTCCTGGTTGTTTCTAAAGCTGCTTATTTTAGCTGCAAGCAGAAGAAAAATTCCCAGATCATTTTTTTTTAACCAATCAATAGCCTCTTGTTTCCCATTTACTGCATCGGCAAAAACAATGAGGAAATCGAATTTGTGTTTTTGCAGCCAGGCGTAAGCTTTCGCATCTTTGTCGATAGCGCCGTCCAACGCAGCAAATTGTGGAAATTTATTTTTCATTAGCCAGGCAACGGCTTCTTTGCTGCCCCTTATTCCACTACTTAATGCTGCCAGTTCAGGATAACCATTTTCGAGCAGCCAATGGTAAAACTCATCACCCTCCTGACTAAAGGTTTCCCCAAATGCCATGAGTATTTTTACCGGATATTTAAGCATTGGTTAAATTTTAAAACTCTAAACTTTAGGCACTCTAAACTCTAAGTACTCTAAACTTTAAGCACTCCAAACTCTAAGTACTCTAAACTTTAGGCACTCCAAACTTCAAGTACTTTAGGCACTCTTCTCTAATACCTGTCCAAACAGTTCAAGTCTGTAAAAGCTTCCACCAGTCTTTCGACTACAGTTTCTTCACCGGCCCTGAGCCATTTGCGCGGGTCGTAATATTTTTTATTGGGAGCATCATCGCCATCGGGATTGCCAATTTGTCCTTGTAAATAATCGTGGTTTTTAGCTTCATAAGCACGAACGCCGTCCCAGTAAGCCCACTGTGTATCGGTGTCGATATTCATTTTGACTACACCGTATCCAATGGCTTCTTTGATTTTTGCCGGTTCAGAACCCGATCCACCATGAAAAACAAAACTCACCGGATTGGCTGCTGTTCCATATTTTTCTTCGATATATTTCTGCGAATTTTTCAGGATAACAGGCTCCAATTTCACATTGCCTGGTTTGTAAACACCATGTACATTTCCAAAAGCGGCAGCCACTGTAAAACGTTTGCTAACAGATGAAAGTACTTCAAAAGCCCTGCCTACTTCTTCTGGCTGAGTATACAGTTTCGAGCTGTCGATATTGGTATTGTCCACACCGTCTTCCTCGCCACCGGTAATACCGAGTTCAATTTCAAGGGTCATGCCCATTTTATCCATGCGTTGCAAATACTTTTTGCTAATCTCCAGGTTCTCTTCTAAAGGTTCTTCCGACAAGTCGAGCATATGCGAACTGAACAAAGGTTTTCCTTTTTCAGCAAAGAACTTTTCACCGGCATCTAATAGACCATCAATCCAGGGCAGTAGTTTTTTGGCAGCATGGTCGGTATGTAGAATAACCGGAATGCCATACATTTCAGCCAATTGGTGAACATGCATTGCACCCGAAACAGAACCTGCAATTGCAGCTTGAAGTCCATCAGCTTTTATTCCTTTTCCGGCGTAAAAAGCACCACCCCCGTTCGAGAATTGAACAATTACGGGTGAGTTCACTTTTGCCGCTGCTTCCATCACGGCATTTATCGAGTTCGTTCCAACTACATTTACTGCCGGTAGTGCAAATTGCCCTGCTTTGGCAGCTTCAAAAATAAATTGTAAGTCGTCTCCGGTAGCTACTCCGGGCTGTATTTTATCAGAAATTCTTGTCATTTTTACAATCTTTAAATGGTTAAAATAAATGCCAAAATTAAGTTATTTTCATCAATATTTCACTGCTTGATTTCTGTTGGATAGATTTGTTCTTAGGGAAAACTCATCGTAAAATCAAATTAAAAGGCGCAATATAATTTTACAATTTGTAAATTACAATTTGTGTATTGGTGTGTCAGAAAGAGAAGAAATGAAGTCAATTTCGTATGAAGAAAGAAAGTCCTTCAACTGCAGGGCAAACGCATCTAAATAAATAATAAATATAATTAATTGAATATCAGATATATAACTTGTTTTTACGGACATTAAATCGTATATTTGCCTGATAATCAATCAGGTATAATATGTTTAATGAAACAAGTTTTTTAATGTATTTTTCAGAGATGAAAGATCCAAGAGTAGAGAGAACCAAAAGACATCTTTTGAGTGATCTAA
>QMPA01000002.1 GCA_003650365.1 Bacteroidota bacterium
AGATTTCGATATTCCGCTAGTTCTGTCGGGTTCAGTATTTCAATTAAAGGTTTGGAACGAATTACGGAAAATTCCGTTTGGAGAAAGAAGAACTTATTTGCAGCAAAGTAAAAATTTAGATTCCCCCAAAGCAATCAGGGCAGTGGCAGCAGCCAATGGTGCCAATAAAATTTCAATTCTGATTCCCTGTCATCGGGTAGTGGGTTCCAATGGAAGCCTGGTTGGCTACGGTGGTGGATTAAGGAATAAGCAGTTTTTGCTGGAACTCGAAAGCAAGGAGAATGCCAATCAGATTCGTTTAGATTTTTAATTTCAAGTAATAACCTGAGTCCGGTATAACAACACCTGATTTAGAATGACTTGTATTTTCATAGTCTTCTCTTGGTGTTTTTCTTGGTGTCTTTGTTCCGATAGCTATCGGAACAAAGACACGAAGAAGCACCAAGGCAATATTCGGTAAGTATTTGCAAACTTAATTTATAGATAGTCTGTCTTAAATCGAACTCAGGTTAATAAGCGTTAGCGTGGGAAAGGGAGTAAGCCGACTTGTGACAAAACGCTGTTTATTTATCTGCCTCTACAACTAAGGGGATACTCTTCTCGGTCAAAGCGTCTCTCATAAAATTACCATAAAACTTCCAATCAGAAAAGCCGGCTTGTCGTAATAATTCTTCAATTTCGGCCTTACGAAGAGGGTAAAGCTGAATTGTATTCTTAATCTGCTGTTTACTTTTTTTGATAGTTAAAATTGTTTCAAAAGCAATGCTGTTCTTTGCAGGATAGTAGGTGTAGTTTCTAACGAATTTAATGGCTTCGTTCTCAATTGTTGGTAAGCCACTAATTCCAATATCGATAATATTATCGTAATTGATAATCTGGAAAAGTAACTTGCCATTTTCTCTCAGGATTTTTTTTGTTTGAAAAAAGAAATCAAGAATACTTTTCAATGATTCCAAATGAACGAGTGTATTTCCAAAGCAAATGACAGAATCAAAAGATTGTTGTCCGAATCCTTGCTCAATATCCAACATATTCATGACCCGAAAATCCACTTTTGGATACTCTTTTTCTAAAGCCTTATCAATCATGCTTGTATCAAGGTCGATCGCAATAACTTCATTAAAGATTTTTGACAGTTCTATAGAAAGGCTTCCCGTACCACAGCCGATGTCGAGCAATGATAATTTTTCTGGCTCGGGAAAAGAACCCTTTACAAACTCGACTTGCGTTTTGTTCAGCGGAAATATCTGTTTGTAGTAATCGGCAATACTTTTGTAGAAATTCATTTGTTGGGTTTTGTAAAATTTATTTTGGTTTAAGGAATGTCATAATCAAAATCAAAACGTTCGAAAAGCATAAGTATCGGAATGGGTTTGTCAGTCTGCAAAAAGTCAGGGTTCAGGCCAATGGCTTTTTTGTTTCCTGCATCCGATTTTGCACCCCACATCATCACGTAAAGACCTTTTGAATGTGCATAATCAATTTCTTCAGGAGGGGTGTCAACTGTTGTTCCAATTCCGAAAATATTGTTGTCAGATGCCTGATCAACACTACTGCCAACAACAATACCTTTGGTAGTCAATCCCATATCTTTTGCAGTGAGTAAAAAAGCCAGGTCACTTTCGACAAAAACATTTCCCGACATATTGTATTTTTCGCAAATGCGTTTTATGGCACCTAAAAACTGACGACGATATACTTCGTTGTATGCAAGTTCCGGATTTAATTTGCAATCAAATGAAAAATACAAATCATTCAAATTGGGCAGGCTGCTAAAAACTTCATCAACCGAATAAATCGGAATGTCATCCACTAAAGTGTTGTAATAACAATCTTTAATTTCTGACCAATTGTAATTGTAAGGTGAGCTGTATCCATCACAGCGGGTTCTGCCATCCAGAGTTTCGTCATGAAAAAGAATGAGCACACTGTCTTTGGTAATCTGGACATCCAATTCAGTGCCATCTGCACCTATTCCGATTACAGGCTTTATGGCTTCAAGTGTATTATTGGGATATTTGTATAGGTCGCCCATGCCACCATGCCCCAATATCATAATCACATTGTGGTTCAGGTTTTTAATGATGTAATTCTCTTCTTTGTCGCATTGACTAAATAGCAGGCCTAAACCGAGCAATAACAATGTCAATATTTTGTGGTTGCTTTTCATTTCTTCTTTCCTCCTCCAAACGCATAACCAATCATTAGGTTGACTGTTGACCAACCCTTATTATCATTAAAAACCCATGTGGCATTAAGAGGTGGAATTTCTGAATTGTTTTGCCCGCGGCTGACAGAAAACAACTTTCCGTAAATGGAAATATTCAAATCGATAACAAGGCGTGTGAATGCAACAAACTGCCCACCCAATGTTGCACCGGCACTCAATCTTGTTGTTGAAGAATTCTCATAAGCAAAGGAATTCGTTTGTGAAAAATAGATTTCTGATTTTTTGAAATACTGGTTAAAATCGAGACAACCAGATATGTAAAATCCCTGCCCTTTCTTTTGCTTTGTGCTTAAAAAGTAAAATTTAACAGAAGGGATAAAATGATAACCTCTTGTTACTACATCCTTTCTCGTATATGAAAAGCCTTCATTTTCATCAAAGTAATCGTGATACTTAATGAAGGTATAATCTTCAAACAGGCCGAAATCAACAAGTGCTCCAACAGATAAATTGTGTTTAATGAAACGTTCGTATTCAACTCCCAACCATTTTTGATTGTGTCCATTAATTGCCTGCGCAATGGGAATTGCATTAAGTTTTATGATGTTGTTTCTGAAATTGCTCTGCTGTTCGCCAGTGTCTTGTGCAGTAATCATGGCAACACAAAATTGAAAGAACAGGATAAGAATGATGTATTTAAAGGTTGAAGAAATCACGGATCAATTAAAAATGGTTATATTTTCGTGCCGGAATAAAATAATACTGAACGACCTATTTCTCTATCTTGCGGCCAATATTCAGTGAAACAAATCTACAATTAATTTAAGAATGAAACCAACACTTTTAATACTTGCGGCCGGGCTTGGAAGCCGTTATGGTGGCGTAAAGCAAATGGACAAAATTGGCCCTTCGGGCGAAAGCATTATCGACTATTCAGTTTTTGATGCCATCAGGGCAGGCTTCGGGAAAGTGGTTTTTGTGGTCAACCCGAAAATTATTGATGATTTTAAATCAATCTACGAACCCCGTTTGAAAGGAAAAATCGAAACATCATATGTTTTGCAGGAAATCGAAAATATCCCCGAAGGGATAAAATTTAATCCCGAGCGTGTGAAACCCTGGGGGACTGCTCATGCCGTTTTGGTGGCGAAGGATGAAATAAATGAACCTTTTGCCGTAATCAATGCCGATGATTTTTATGGAAAAGAAGCTTATGAAACCATTGCTGACTTTCTTGTAGAACAAAGCAACAAAACTGGTGCTTTTGCAATGGTTGGCTATAAACTAAAAAATACTTTGAGTGATTTTGGTAGTGTTTCCCGTGGTGTTTGCGAGATTGAAAACAAGTTGTTGACCGATGTTGTAGAGCGCACAAGCATTGTCAGAAAAGATGGAGGAATTGTTTTTGAAGACAATGGAAAAGAAGTAAGTATAAGTAACAATGCTATTGTTTCGATGAATTTCTGGGGATTTACACCTGACTTTTTTGAGCAAACGGAAAAGGATTTCAAAGCATTTATCGTTGAAAATGCCAGCCAGTTAAAGGCTGAGTTTTACATTCCTTATGTTGTAAACAATCTTATCCAGAATAAGGAGGTAACAGTAGAAGTGTTAACAAGCGATGCCAAATGGTTTGGTATTACTTACCAGGAAGATAAAGCAATCACCATCCAGGAGGTGAGTAAATTGGTTGATATGGGCATTTATCCTAAAAGTTTGTGGGGATAAATTACTCATTGAATAGGTAGCGATTCGCTATTTTAATATTGAGCCATTTTTAAAAATCATCACGCTATTATCTACATCAGCAATGGGAATTATGGGCTCGGGGATGGTCTTTGCAAATTCGTCAACAGCCTTCACAATACCCGGCCAATCAGGATTGTAATCGTGTACTATTATTACACCACCCGGAGCGAGCCGGGGATAGAAGAACTCGAGGCCGGCTTTAGTAGGATTGTATAAATCAACATCCATATTTACCAGCGCAAATTGTTTGTTAACGATATTTTCAGTTGTTTCGGGGAAGTATCCTTTGTGAAAAACAAATTGATGAGATGCCAGTCTTTGTTTTACCTGTTCAATTGAAGTATCGGCAAAATTGTGTTTGGTATAAGTAGCCGCTTTTCCAATTTCCACCTCCAGGTCTTTTTCCCGGAATCCTTCAAAAGTATCGAACAAATGGAACTCACGTTTGCTATCCATTAAATAGATAAGCTCTGCCGAATCGCCTTTATAAACACCTAACTCGGCAAAGTCACCTTGAACCTTGTCTTTTTTCAAGCGCTCAATCTGAAACCAAAAATTAAAGAAGCGTACTTTGTCGGGGTATTTATGCTCTGCTTTTTTCAACTCCAAAGAAACATTTCTGTTTTTTACTGCCACTTTCCATGCTCTGGGTTGGTAGTTTTTATCAAACAACAAAGTGTAAACATAATAAAGCAAGTACAGCAAGATAACTGCAACAAGGATAAATTGAATGATTTGAAAAAATGTGATGTTCATAAAAAATGCCTAAAGTTTAGAGTGCCTAAAGTACTTAAAGTTTGGAGTGCCTAAAGTTCTTTCTTTTTACAAAACCTCAGCCACAACAAAAGTGCTCCCCCCCACAAAAACCAGATCGTTAACACCCGCATTGTTTATTGCTGAATTATAGGCATCTGTTACTGAGTTAAAAGATTGCCCCCTTAAACCGGCTTTGAATGCTGCTTCTTTCAATTCGACAGCATTCATCCCCCTTGGGATATCAGCTTTGCAAAAATAATAAGTTGCGTGCTTGGGCAGCAAATACAGAATAGTTTCCGGGCTTTTGTCATTCACCATTCCAAAAACAAAATGCAAGTGCTCGAAATCTTTGCTGCCAATCTGTTCAATAACAGCCTGAATGCCTTCGGGATTGTGGCCGGTATCGCAAATGGTCAGCGGATTGCTGCTCAGTGTTTGCCAACGTCCCTGGAGCCCTGTATTTTCTAATACTTTTTGCATACCATTTCTGATGATTTCACTTGTAAGTTGAATCAAACCTGATTCTTGTAAAAGCGAAACCGTCTGCAATGTAGTTGCCATATTCCCTGCCTGGTAGTTTGCCAGCAGAGGTGAATCCATTTTTTCGAGAAACAATTCTCCATCTAGCCAAATATCGAAAAGCTGTTGCGATTTGTTGGTTGTTTCTATTTTTCTAAATTCAAAATGATCATCAGTATAAGTTATTGCTGCGTTTTTTTGCGAAGCTACTTCTTCAAAAACATCCTTTACTCCGACCTGCTTTTTGCCAACTACCAAGGGGATGTTCTGTTTAATTATTCCCGCTTTCTCACGGGCAATTTCTATCAACTCATCACCCAGAAACTGCTGGTGGTCATAGCCGATATTTGTAATAACAGTTACAATTGGATTGCTAATGTTTGTCGAATCAAGCCTTCCACCCATTCCGGTTTCCAATACTGCAAAATCAACCTGCTCATCAGCAAAATAATTGTAAGCCATTCCGACTGTCATTTCAAAAAAAGAAGGTTTTAATTTGTCAAATGCTTTCTGATTTGTTTTAACAAATTCAACCACCCTTTCTTGTGGAATTACTTTACCATTTAAACGAATACGCTCCCTGAAATCCTTTAAGTGTGGCGAAGTATAAAGTCCCGTTTTATATCCGGCTTCCTGAAGGATAGAAGCCAAAAGATGACAGACGCTTCCCTTTCCGTTGGTACCGGCAACATGGATGGCCTTAAACTTTTCCTGTGGATTGCCCAGCGCATTCAGCAAATCAACAGTCGTTTTTAAATCAGCTTTATATGCAGCCTTACCGACACGCTGAAACATGGGCAACTGACTAAATAACCAAACGATGGTTTCTTTGTAGTTCATCGGACAAAGGTAAGGGGGAAAGTTTAAAGTTCAAAGTTTAAGGTTGAAGGTCTTATGTGTTAATCTAAGAACCCACTGTCCTATAGAGATCCCTGCCTTGCCGGCAGGCAGGTCCCCCAAGGGGAGAATTGGGGTTGCCCTAAATTAGCAGCGGGTGGTCAGACGATTATACTCCGTGACGAAATCATCGTCCGACCACTATGTTGGGCTTCCTTTTAGTGGTCGGACGGCTGTTTGATTTGGCGTATAGCCGTCTGACCACTTTACCCTCCCCCACTGACGCGCGGATTTCCCGCGTGCATAATAATTTTGTATCGAATCTTAAAATACGCGAATATTCGCGCATCAGGAATAGTTCAATTAGCAAATGCAATTTTTTGAGGAAGAATAATAGGATTTGATATTATAAAAAAATCTCAAAGATTGTTGTAGTATCGAGTCACCAAGTGTATGTGGGAAACCTTTAAAAATTCCACTTATGAAGTGTACTATCTACTGATTAGTGCTTTTTCTAATGTTTTAGCAATTGTGGATATTCAATGGTTTTTAGAATGTTAAGGGTTTTCTTTTATAAGGGTTTTCTTTTTACGCATCAAATAATACAAGTTTGTTACATTTCCGGCTGCTCCTCCATTATTAGAAACAAATTCCCATCCGCATTTTATCACAAAATTAACAGCATCCATCGGTGACTCAAAATCAATAACATTTCCATTTTCATCAGTGTACCTATGCCCTTTCCAGTTCACATATTCTTCACCAATATCAAAGTTTACTGCCCAGTTTTTTCCATACATACTGGTCGTATAACACGATATTTCAATATACTCTAATCCGAGTTTATTAATATCCTTTCCGTTAACAAACAATGTTTTTTGTTTTTCTTCCTGTCCAAAGCATATTCCTGCCATCAGGAAAACGATAGAAATAATAAATAATTTTTTCATGGTTTTAGTTTTGAGTTATTTTAAGGGTTTATTTTTATTGCAAAACCCGACAGACGGATACCTATAACGGTATGAGGATTTTCAACTCCTAAATATGCTCTGGTTATTTCTTCTGTTCTGAAATTCATTAGACCATTTGCTCCATTTTTTACACAAATATTGTATAAACTGTCAAGTGCCTGCTGAGTATCCATTTTTTCATCAACCCATTTATAAATATCATAAAACTGTGGTCCTGAGCTAGTGCTTCCGTGTACATAATTTGGATTTGGCTGTCTTCCTGTTCTTCTGTAATTTGAAGAAGGCACCAACTCATACGTAAGTAAACCAATACTTTCATACTCGCCCAGGTATTTCTCTGGTGTTACAAGAAATCCTTCATCAGAGTATCTTTTGAAATCAATACCATAAAGGTTTTCTTCGCCAGGAATAAAAGATATTTTTTCGAGGCTTGTACATGAAGTCAAAATTGTGATAGTGAGAACAATTAACAATTTTTTCATAAGAATAGTTGTTGGTTAATAATAGGTAAATGTATTAAATATTTTGACTCAAATTTTATGCAAAGCCCCTCTGTCCTTCAGACATCTTTCACCTTAAGTGGAGAGAATGGAGCTTGCATAAAAAATTTGGGAAGCCCCATTTTCCCTCCCGACTGACGCGCGGATTTCCCGCGTGCATAATAATTTTGTATCGAATCTTGAGGTACGCGAATATTCGCGCACCAGGAATGGTGATAATGTAGATTACTTCATCAGAATAAAATTGTAAGTAATACTACCGCGTTGTAATTCTGCGGCTGATGGATCAGCTGTAAAGGTTGAATTCTTTGCAGCATCTACAGCAATTTTTCGTAGATTGGGATCAAGAACAGTCGTTCCTTTTGACTTGACCTGTGCCTTGGTAACAACGCCCTGACGGTTTACCCAAATGTCAACAACAACAGTTCCTTGTTCTTTAAAGTTGGCTGTAGGTTTATCCAAATATTTTGAGCCCCTTCCTCCAAGGCTAAAAGAAATGCCGTTGCCTTTTCCACCCTGGCCATCATATTTATCACTGTCTTTAGCACCTTGTGGTTTTCCCTGATCACCCGGTCCTTCGGTGACTCCCTGATTGGTTCCTTCAGTACTTTTTGAACTTCCGGGATATAAAGCTTTTTGGTTCACTACAGGCTTGGGGTCTTCAACAGGTACTTCTTCGGCAGGCTCTTCTGTAACAAAAGTAGAATCAATGGTTTCTTCTTCTGGTTCTTCCTCAATAATTTCTTCTTTTACAGGCTCAGGTTCAACTTCTTCCTTGGGTTCTTCAATGATTTCTTCTGGAGGCTCTTCCTCTTCTTTATCTTCAAGCACGGGTGCTTCTTCAACGTCTTGTGTCAGGTTTTCTTCTTCCTGGGGAACGGGCTCGGGTTCAACGGCTTGTTGTTTGGGTTGGGGTGGAGGTGTTGGATCTGACTGCGGTGGGGGAGTATCGCTTTGCACATCACCAGAACCGGTATCGGTATAACCCAGGTTGACTTCAACTCCTTCTTCGCCGGGTAGAGGAAGGGGTGTCCTTAGCGCAAGAAAAAACAAAGCAAGCAATACAAGAAGATGGACAAGGATTGTGCTAATCATTCCCCTTCTTTTGTCCTTGTCGGAAAATATTTCTTTTAGACTACCCAATTAAATTTTCTTTTAAAAGTGAAATGTTTTTGTGTACAACAATAGCAAAAAACCCCAAAGTTAAAATCCCAAAAATCAATTTTCAAATAACAAATAATTTTCAAAAACTAATTTTCAATGACCGAAACTGTTTGGAATTTTGAAATTTAAACATTGTGATTTATTTGAGATTTGGTTTTGTCATTTGTATTTTTTTCTGTATCATTTTTTAATACGCATTCTATCGTGGCGGCTTGGTTGCCAATATCACCTTGTGTTTTGTATTGTGTTTATTATTTATCGCATTCACTGCATCAATTACAACAACAATATCCTGAACCGGGGCTGTTTTATCGGCACGCAATACAACCGATGCTTCGTTTTCATTCCTGATCATGCTGTATAATACATTTTCTAGTTTGGTCGGCTCCACCCTTCTTTCATCCACATAAATATTTCTGGCTTTGTTGATATAAACTGTTACCGTTTGCTTCGACATGGTTTTGCTTTCGCTGGAAGGCAACAACAATTTAATGGCATTGGGTGCCACGAGTGTGGAGGTCAGCATGAAGAAAATTAATAACAAGAACACCATATCCGACATGGAAGCCATGCTGAACTCGGTATTGCGCTTATTTCGCATTTGAATGGCCATAGTTTTTTTATTTTGTTTCTAATCGTTTTTTCTCCCCCACGGGGGGAGAAATGTCCTCCTGAGCGAAGTCGAAGGAGGTAGAGGGTGTCACTTTGCCGGTTCGTGCAATACATCCATAAATTCAGTAGCTGTAATTTCCAGTTTGTAAACTACTTTCTGAATACGGGCTACCAGAATATTATAAAAAATATAAGCGGTAATTCCAACAACGAGTCCGCCAACTGTTGTAATCATTGCCTGGTAAATTCCGCGTGAAAGCAGTTCAATGTTTATATTATTCCCTGCCATCGACATATCGTAAAAAGCACGAATCATTCCAATTACTGTCCCAAGAAATCCCAGCATGGGAGCTGCTCCTGCAATAGTAGCAAGTCCTGCCACATTTTTCTCCAGTTTCGAAACTTCAAGTTTACCTACATTTTCGATGGCGGTATTGATGTCATTCAGGGGTTTTCCAATGCGTGTCAAACCTTTGTCAATCATTCTGCCAATGGGCGATTTATTCGCTACACAAAGTGCCTTCGCCGATTCCAGTTTCCCTTCATGAATAAATGTCCGGATATTGTCCATGAAGCCCTTATCCTCACGTGCAGCCCTTCCAATAATGAAATAGCGCTCAAAGAAAATATAAAATGCAATAACGGAGAGCACGCCGATAATTCCCATTATCCATCCACCGCGTAAAACAAGGTCAAGTATGGGTAATGTAAGTTCCCCTTCTGTGCCAGCTGCAATCATTTCACCTGTTTCCTGAATCTGTAATATAATTCCTGTAACCATAATTCTTCTGTTAAAAAAGATGTAAAAATAAAGCTAAAATGTGCATGCTGCTACTGTGGTATTTTTATTTTTAACAAGATGCTGTTAATAGTAACTTTAAAACTGTCATTTTATTATTTTGCTGGAGAAAAGCGAGGCTTTATTTTAGAATCGGCCTGTTTCTAATTTAGACACTTTATAAATTTGGAACACATCGACACATTTACTTTTAATCGATATTTGGGTCTATTTCTTTACTATTTTTGCGCCCATTATAAACCAACCTAATTTGATGACATCATGTTTATTTTAATGTTAATTATTTTTATTCTTGGGTACACAATGATTGCCCTCGAACACCCGATTAAAGTTGACAAAGCTGCTTCTGCTTTGCTCACCGGAACAATCTTATGGGCTTTGTATGCGCTGAATTCTACGGGATTATTAGAACTCGGATTCAGTCCTACTTGGGGAGCCGTTCAACAAATTGGCCATGATATTGTCCAGTTTATTAAACCATCAGTCGATGAGACAAGTTTTAAAAGCCTCTGGGAAGGCCAGGTTGAATTAGGCCATGATGTGACACATTTCGTACAACACGAGCTAAACCATCACCTGGTTGAAATTGCACAGATTCTTTTCTTCCTTCTTGGTGCGATGACCATTGTTGAAACAGTTGATCAACACCAGGGATTTAAATTGATTACCGATAAAATAAAAACAACCAGTAAAGTGAAACTGCTTTGGATACTTAGTTTCCTTACTTTCTTCATGTCAGCTACATTAGACAACCTGACAACAACTATTGTATTGGTTGCTTTACTCAGGAAGTTGATAGATGACAAAGAAACAAAGTGGTTTTTTGCAAGTATGGTCGTACTGGCTGCAAACGCAGGTGGTGCCTGGTCGCCAATTGGTGATGTTACTACCATCATGCTGTGGATTGGGGGACAAATCACCACAGTAAATATTATTGCCAAGGTTCTTCTTCCAAGTTTATTTACAATGGTTGTCCCATTAGTAATTGTAAGTTTTACAGTAAAAGGAAATGTTACAAGACCTGTTCTTGCCAAAGGCGAAACACAGGAGTTTACCACTGCTTTCGAACGCAAACTATTATTAATAATGGGTGTTGCAGCCCTACTATTTGTTCCCGTTTTTAAAACGGTTACACATCTACCTCCTTTTGTAGGTATGCTATTTGGATTGGGTGTAATTTGGGCAACTACTGAATTCATCCATCGGCATAAGCCCGAGGAGGACAAGAGAAAATTAACCGTTATTGGTATCCTAAGAAAAGTTGATACTGCTACTATTTTCTTCTTCATGGGAATTTTACTGGCTGTTGCTGCATTACAATCGGCAGGCCACCTCGATGTATTGTCAAAGTATTTAGATGAACATTTACATAATGTTTATGCCATTAACCTGATTATTGGTGTGCTGTCAGCGATTGTTGACAATGTACCTCTGGTAGCTGGTGCCATGGGAATGTATCCTATTACTGATGCCGCAGAAGCTACAGGTTACGCCGCTAACTTCATTGTTGACGGCACTTTTTGGGAGTTCTTGGCCTATTGTGCTGGTACAGGTGGAAGTATCCTTATTATTGGATCTGCAGCGGGTGTTGCAGCCATGGGACTGGAAAAAATTGACTTTATCTGGTATATGAAAAAGATAAGCTTATTGGCACTTATTGGCTATCTTGCCGGAGCAGCAGTTTATTACCTTCAGATAGAAGTCTTTGGGTTTTAAACACCATTAATTAATGAAATTAAAAACCGTCCGAATGGGCGGTTTTTTTTATGGATTATAAATTGCCCCGGAACTGCTATTGGTAGTTGCTCCAGTTGCTGATGCCAGGCAATTGTACTCGCCCATGTTTCGAAGTACACCCATAAAAGCAAAAATTAACGCTTCTTTAAAATCAATAATTTCCTTGTCAGGGATGACGATTTCATTTTTTGTTTCCATCAAAATGGCATTGGTCAGAAATTGATTATGGGCTCCTCCTCCGGTAATCAGTATTTTTCCAGATGAAAAATCTTTTACTGCTTCATTTACCTGAAAGGCAATATGCTTCACTACTGTGTAAAGTTTGTCCTCAACAGAGCAGTCGGTATCGTCAAGTATTTTAGTAAATACAGACTGAACGTATTGATTGCTTAATGATTTTGGTGATTTATTTTGAAAATAGGGATCGCTGTTCAGCTTATCAAAAAGGGGCCGGTTCAATTTCCCCAATTGGGCAAAACGTCCATTTTCATCAAAAGGTTTTCCTAACTGAAGGCTTAGAAAATTCAGCAGTTGATTGGCCGGGCACACATCGAAGGCAATCCGGCTACCATTCACATCGTAAGATATATTTGCAATACCACCGATGTTCAAACAGAATTCATATTCTGAAAACAATAGTGAATCTCCAATGGGAACAAGGGGTGCACCCTGTCCTCCCAACTGAATGTCTTTAATCCGGAAATCATTTATTGTTTTCACTCCAGTAAATTGGGCAATGGTCTGACCATGCCCCAACTGAAAAGTAAAACCTTTGGCAGGCTCGTGAAAAATAGTGTGGCCGTGGGAAGCAATTAAATCAGGTTCAATACCATGTTTGTCTAAAAAACCATTCACTGCTTCTGCCAGGAAAATGCCAAAACTGATGTCGTATTCTACCAATTCTGCAGCACTTTTTGTGGGTAATTCATATAGAATTATTTTCCATTCTTCACTGAATGGAACAGTTTCAGAATGGATGATTTTGTAATTCCATTTTTTGTCAATTTTATCAAAAGAACAAAAAGTCAAATCGACACCATCCAGCGAGCTACCCGACATAATACCTAAAGCTGTGTGTGTTATCATATATTTACGGGTTGCGGGTTTCAGGTTATTAAAGGTCCTTTACAAGTGTTTCCAAGTGCATGCCTCTTGACCCCTTCAATAAAACATTGGCATTTTCAAGCGGGTTTTTCCGTAAAAATTCTCCAGTCTGTTCTGTAGATTCGAAGAATAAAAATCTGTCTGATTCTTGTTGTTGGTAAAAATCCTTTCCTACAAAAATCACATTTCCAAAACTTGTCTCTTCCACCTGCCGAATGATCCTTTTGTGCTCAGCGGGAGAGTCGTTTCCCAACTCAAACATATCACCCAAGATAAGCCATGGATTCTCTGGTTTGAATGCAACAAAACTTTTTATCGCCTCGCTCAAACTCACGGGATTGGCATTGTAAGCATCGAGAATAATCTTGTTCTTTTCAGTTTTCAGTTGTTGTGAACGGTTGTTATTCGGGATATAATTAGTGATTGACTGCTTTATATTTTTAGAAGAAATGCCAAACAATAGTCCAACTGCAACAGCAGCCATCAGGTTATTGAAATTATAACTTCCGTACATTTTCGTATCACAAAGTAGGTTTTTATTCTCCAAGTGCCATTGTAGTTTTATAAAGGGATGTGTCTCCATCAACCTTCCATGCACTTCGCCAGCATTTCTTCCGTAAGTAAAACGCTTCATCCCTGTTGATAATTCCATCAACAATTCGTCATCTGCATTCACTAATGCTTTCCCATTTGCTTTACGCAAAAACGCAAACAATTCACTCTTTGCTTTAACAACTCCTTCAAAACTTCCAAATCCTTCAAGGTGGGCTTTCCCAATGTTGGTAATTATACCTGAGTTTGGTTGTGCAATTTCACAGAGTGCTGCAATTTCTCCAATATGATTTGCACCCATTTCTACAATTGCAATTTCTGTTTCTTCCTTGATGCTTAATAGTGTTAATGGAACTCCGATGTGATTATTGAGATTTCCCTCCGTTGCGATAATTTTTTTTTCGCTTTGCAAGACTGCTGCCGCCAATTCTTTGGTTGTTGTTTTACCATTTGAGCCTGTTATTGCCAGAACATGAATACCTGTTTTTTCCCGATGATGAGCCGCCAATTGTTGCAATGCTGTCAAGACGTCCGGGACCAACAAATATTTTTCACTCTTTTTAAAACTCGCATCATCAATTATGGCAAATGCTGCCCCTTTTTGAAGTGCCGTTTCTGCAAATTCGTTTCCATTAAAATTGTCACCTGACAAGGCAAAAAACAGAGAATCGTGCACATCTTTTCTAGTGTCGATTGAAACTTTTTGACACGCAAGAAACTGGTGATATAAATTTTGGATTTGCTTTTCCATTTATTAGATATAAAAAAACCCCACTCATTAAAATGAATGGGGTAAATGTAATAAATATTGTTCAGATTATTTTCCGGGTACCTGGCTTCCAACGCGAATCATTGCGCAGCGGAATCCAATGGTTGATGCGGCTTCATCTTCGTTTAGATATCTTCTAACACCAGGACTCAGGTAGTAAACACCGTCATTCCAAGAGCCTCCTTTAACAACACGTGATTTGTCACTGATCAGTGTGGTTATTCCGTAATCATACATCTGGCCTGTACTATTAATATCCGGATCATCACCACTAAGCCAATCAGCTTGTACTGCTGACTGGAAATCACCGTCAAGATAATTCACATTATTTGCCTTGCGGTAATTTTTACGATTGGCTGCTTCTTCAGGTGTAATTTCAACATATTGAATTCTACCGAGGCTGTCTTTTTCAGCAACATTACCATCCATATCTTTCTTTACATTTTTATATATGTTTCCACGATATGGATTGTAGTCGGCTACAACTTCGTGTGAAGAAGGACGATATACATCCAACACCCATTCGCTAACATTACCGGCCATATTATAAAGACCATAGTCGTTTGGCCAATAGGATCCGATAGGAGCGGGTAACGAAGCACCATCATTAAGGTTGCCTGCGACACCCATATAATCACCGTTTCCACGTTTGAAGTTAGCGACAAAGCTACCGTAGTATTTACTCTCGTCAGTCCTTACACCATTTCCGTTCCAGGGATATTCTCTCCGCTCAACAACACGATTGTACAAAGTATTCCCTATCAGACCGAGTGCTGCATATTCCCATTCGGCTTCAGTGGGAAGTCGGTAACGAGGAAGTAAAATACCATCTTCAAATCGAACAGCCCTTATTCCTGATCCTTCCTGATTAAGGTCTTCTTTACCTTCTTTAACAAGTCCTTCGTATTGGCCAGCCAGATATGCATCGGTATTAAAATTGTCGGCATTGCTTTGGTCTGGATCAAAATCAAGGATACCAGTTTCAATGAGTAGGTTCTCGTTAACACGGTCAGTTCTCCATGCAGCATAATCGTTTGCCTGTATCCAGGAAACGCCTACTACAGGATAATATTGAAATGAAGGATGGCGAAAATAAGTATGAATCAATGGTTCGTTATAAGCCAAACGGTCGCGCCAAACTAAAGTGTCGGGCAATGCATTTTGCACTACCGATGGGTAATCCTGACCGTAAACCCTGTTTAACCAGTAAATATATTCGCGGTAGGCAAGGTTGCTTACCTCCGTCTGGTCAATGTAAAAGCTGCTTACAGTAACTTTTCTGGGTTGATTATCCCACTCGTAAAACGGGTTTTCTTCTGTCGCTCCCATTGTAAATGTACCACCTTCAATGAGTACAAGCCCCGGACCTGTAATTTGTTCCTGCGATTCTGCTACTTCAAAACCACCGTTTTCAGGAGTATTGTATTCCCAACCGGTTGTTTGAGAGCGCTGATTACTTTTGCAGGATGAAGCTAAAACTGCAATGCTTGCAATTCCCAGAATAAATAGGGTTAACTTATTAATTTTTAACATCTTTAATAAAAATTGATTGTTTTACTTTGTTAATAACTAAAAAGAGGGTGAACTTATTGCTCTTATGTGTCTTCTCTTTGATTCACTGTAAATACAGAAGTCCCAAGCCAGTGATAACTCATGTGAACCACCTGAACCACTCAATTGGGAAACAGTAACATCGTAACTGTAACCAATTCTAAGGTGATTGAAAGTTAAGCCAACCAATGCAATAAATGCATCGGGGTTCTGGAAATTGTGCCTAAACCATGCGCCAACCACCAGTGGTTTTCTCTTTAGGTAAAGTCCTGCATTCAATTGATGAAAATCACCTTGTTGCATATACAAGATATTAGGTTGCAATATAAAATCATCCGGATCGTCGTTTCCCAACATACCCTGGCTGAGGTTAATTGTTACACCACCATGTCCGGTAATTTTCATGGGTAATTTTGTATTCGGGTCACCATAAAACGAAAGATTAGGTTGTGTAAGGTGATCTACCGCTACACCAATAAACCATTCGTCGTAATAGCCCATAACCAAACCTGCTGAAAAATCAACAACGCCAATATTGTCCTTTTCAGGACGTGATTCCATTGTTGGATTATCAATTTCTCCAGTAGTTGGATTAATTTGATCTGCAAAAACCAGAATATCCCAATCCAGTTTTTCCTGATAGTACCCACCTCTGACACCAAAACTGATAAGAATGGGATCGCTCACTTTTAGTTTATAGGAATAGAACAAGGAAGCGGAAGTCCTGGTCAAGGCACCATCGCCTTGCCGGTCACTCATTACCAAAACACCAAAACCGCTATTGATTCCGGGTAAGCTTTGGTCGTAAGCCACGTTATAGGTAACGTATGCATTTGAAAAATTATGCCATTGATTCCGATAATTTAGCCCGACTCTTCCACATTCAGTAGCACCGGCAAGTGCTGGATTTAAATACAATGGGTTGGCATAGAACTGCGAAAACTGAGCGTCCTGAGCCTGGCTAATGCCCATTGAAACCATTAATACAAAGAATATTACTATTCGGGAATATCTATACATTCGCACCTCTAGCTGGGTTTTGGTTTTGAGTTGACAATATTACGATCTTTTTTTTAACCGTGTTAAATAATAGATAATTTTTTTATTTGTATGAATAAGGCCGTTTCTTTGCAAAATAATTAGGGAGTTTGTACGTTAATGTGTCCGAAAGACCTTCGCTTATTGTTATCAATATTGATTCTAATCAAACCGACAATGTTACAACGAAAATACCAGGTATTTGTTTTATTCCTTCTTGTTAGTCTGGCAACTTATTCAATCCCATACAGCTTTACAGAGCAAATAAACTGGAATAGTATCCAAAGATTTGAAATTGAAGAAGGGGTTTATGCCGAACGGATTTCATTTAAAGGGGCATATTATTCCGGTATGCAATCTTTACCATCGTATATAAAAGAGTATCCCATTCATACCGAATCGGCAACACTGAATGTGTTTCTTATGAATACAATCTTTATTCCGGCTACAGCTGCTGAAACGGAAATTCTGATGAAATCAACCGCTCCCGACACAACAGTTTCAGTACAATCTACAATTGTTATTTCGCGAAAGGTGCCTTTTGCAAGAGTTGAAATACTACCTATTAAGTGGAATAGTAAAAAGCAGATTTTTGAAAAACTGCTGTCTTTTGATCTTGTTGTTGAAGTCGAAGACTTTCCCATTGCCGCTTTTACTGAAACAAAGTATGCAAGCAATTCGGTACTTAATACCGGGAATTGGTTTAAGGTGAAGATTGATAAAAGCGGGATATTCAAAATTACCTATACAGAATTACAAACGATGGGTTTCGATGTCTCTTCAAATCCACGACAAATTGCTCTTTTTGGAAATGGGGGAGGGGTATTACCAGAAAAAAATAATGCTTTCAGATACGATGACCTTGTGGAAAACCCAATTATTGTTGTGGGAGAAGATGACGGGAGTTTTGATGAAGGCGACTATATTCTGTTTTATGGCGAAGGACCGGTTGTTTGGAAGTACAATACAGCTACACATCGTTTCGTCCACCAGAACAATTATTACGATGATTACTCCTATTATTACCTCACAAATTTAGGACATTCGGCAAAACGCATTGAGGAAGCAGTACCTCCATCTGATCTTTTCGATATACAAATCGATGATTTTGACGATTACGCCTTTCATGAAATTGATGAAACCAATATTGCCGGAACTGGCAGGGTCTGGTATGGGGAAGCTTTTGATTTTAGCAATACCCAGGAGTTTGCCTTCTCCTTTCCAAATATTATTACGCTCTCAAATACGGCTTATTATAAAGGTAGTTTCGCTGCAAAGTCCTACAGTACCAGCGCATTTAATATATACATAAATGGTGTTTTACTAAAGTCAGTAAATATGCCCAAAATATCGACCAGTAACCGCTACCAAATTGGGCAAAAAAAAGATACTGATTTTTCATTTACTCCCAAAAGCGATCAGCTAACAGTCAAGTTGGTTTACCAACGAGCATCTAACAATGCAGTTGGGTATCTTGACTATATCGATCTGAATGTGAGACGAAAATTAATCATGGCTGGTAATCAAATGGCTTTTAGAAAAAAATCGATTGCTGAAGCCAATACAGTTGCTCGTTATGTATTAGGTAATGCCAATACTGGTATTTCAATATGGGATATTACATATCCGCTTAACCCACAAAAAATTAAAACGCAAGCTGCTAACGGAAAACTAACTTTTAATGCTGCTGCTGACACCTTGAGACAATTTATTGCTTTTGATGGACAGACTTATCACCAAACGGAATTTGTTGAAAAAATAGAAAATCAAAACTTACATGCAGTAAAAAACATAGACTACCTTATCATTTGTCATCCTGATTTTTTGGCTGAGGGAAATCGGATAGGCGAGTTTCATCGTACGCATGATAACATAAGTTACTTTCTCACCACTACCGAAAAAATCTACAATGAGTATTCTTCGGGTTCACAGGATGTAACTGCTCTTCGTGATTTTATAAAAGGCATTTATGATCACAGCGATGCCGGCAGGGAATTGAAATATGTGTTGTTGTTTGGTGATGCTTCTTACGATTACAAAGACCGCATGGCTGATAATTCCAATTATGTTCCCTGTTGGGAAACCATTGAATCTTTGAACATTGTGAATTCCATTGCTACTGATGATTATTTTGGTTATTTAGATGACGGCGAAGGAGTTTCAGATGCTGACAAAGTTGATGTTGGCATTGGTCGTTTCGTTGTTGCCTCTCCAGAGGAAGCTACGCTGGCTGTTGATAAATGCATCCATTATGCTACTAATACGGAGTTTGTGATGCACCCCTGGAGAAATGTCATTACTTTTCTTGCCGATGACGGGGATGCCAACAGACACCTGAAAGATGCAGAAATACTCGCCGGTTTTTTGAATGACAACTACGCTGTTTACAATATCGACAAAATTTATGTTGATGCTTATGAGCAAGTTTCGACACCTTCGGGGCAAAGGGCACCGTTGGTTAATAAGGCAGTAAACGACCGTATCGGTCAGGGTACCATGATTTTAAACTACTCGGGTCATGGTGGCGAAATTGGCATGGGTCACGAACGTTTCCTGACGATTCCCGATATTAATTCCTGGACCAATTACGATGCACTATCTGTATTTATTACAGCTACTTGCGAGTTTAGCCGCTATGACGACCCAACAAGGGTGTCGGCTGGCGAACAGGTTTTTCTTAATGAGAACGGAGGGGGAATTGCACTGTTTTCAACATCAAGGGCTACTTACGCCGGTGCTAATTTGGCACTTAATTTGGCCATTTACGAAAACAATATGTTCGAAAAAATAGATGGTGAATACCCATGCTTTGGAGATATTATCCGTAAATCAAAAAAATTGGGAGGAAGTAACGACAAAAAATTCCTACTTCTCGGTGACCCTGCTCTGCAAATGGCATACACAGAACATACTGCCAAAACAATAAAAATTAATTCGAATATTGTTGTCGAGGATTATCCCGATACAATCCAGGCATTGTCAATGGTTACCATCGAAGGAATTGTAACCGACGAGAATGATGAGTTGCTTAGCGATTTTAACGGAGTTCTTTATCCGAAAATATTTGATAAAGCATCACAAATTCAAACATTCGGAGCTGACCCTGGAAGCATTGCAACAACTTTTTATTTGTATAAAAGTTTACTTTTTAATGGGAAAGCCAGTATCGTAAATGGCACATTTGAATTTGAATTTATGATGCCAAAGGACATTGCATATAATTATGGAAACGGTCGAATAAGCTACTATTTAAGGGATGAGCTGACAGACGGTAATGGTTATACCCAAGACTTTATTATTGGTGGGGTTGATGAAAATGCTACTGAGGACAAAATAGGGCCAGACATTACTTTGTTCATGAACGATACCACTTTTCTATCAGGTGATCGAACAGATGAAAACCCTGTACTGCTGGCATTTGTTGAAGACGAGAGTGGCATCAATACTACAGGTAATGGAATTGGCCACAATATTACAGCAATTATTGATGAAGAGAGTTCGTTAAGCTATAACTTGAATGCGTATTACGAGTCGGAAAGAAACAGTTATAACAAAGGAACTGTTACTTATCCCTTTAACGATCTTGCAGATGGTGAGCATGTTTTGAGTCTGAAAGTGTGGGATGTTCACAATAACTCATCCATTGCTTATCTTAATTTTTTGGTTACTACTTCCGAAGAATTGGTGATTGAAAACCTGATGAATTACCCGAATCCGTTTTTATACGAAACTAATTTTGTTTTCGACCACAACCAATCTGGTCAGGAACTGGATGTTATTATAGAGGTATATAATTCATCAGGTATGTTGGTTCGTACATTGGAAACGCACATTATACCGGAAGGTTATAAATCGCCACCATTAAGGTGGGATGCCCGTACGGATGGTGGTGGTTTAATAGGCCGTGGATTTTATGTTTACCGGCTGATTGTTAAAAAACCAGATGGTGAAACAGCCGAAGCCAGATCGAAACTTGTATTTATAAAACACTAATGAACCAAGACATCGATTTTTGTGTTTTCTTTGCAAATTGATAGAACGTCTGAGTTAAAGATGAATGTAAATTAGAATGAACCGGATATTAACTTTTTTCTTGCTGCTTTTTCTTCCTTTGATTTTTATGGGTCAAAAGGAGATTTCTGTGCAATTAAATTGGACGGGTATTCAGTCGCAACAAACGGTTAAAGGACTGGAAGTAAATAGCCTGGTATTTGACGATGCCACTAACTTATACGATTTCGGTGCACTATCGGTTTACTCATTTTCGCTGCCTTTGCCCGGAGAGTTTTTAGCATACGAACTCAGTTTGTCCAATATTGTTTCCGATACAATTCCGAAGGAAGAAGCACTGTGCTTGACGGATATGGAGCTGGTGACCAACAAAATTCAATACAGGATTGTCCCAAATAGTAATAATGTTGAGTTGTTTATCTTACCTTATCAGTTGGCTGATGATGGAAAAACGTATATAAAATTTCAAGGTTTTGAAGTTTTAGTGGATATTGTCCCGGCCGGGGATTATACCCGGAAAACACCTGTTATTGTTAGTTATACAAATGAATCGGTATTAAATACAGGAAGCTGGTTTAAATTGGGCATTGCCGAAACCGGCATCCACAAACTGACTTATACCGATTTGGAAGAAATGGGAATCAATCCCCAACAGTTAGATCCTGCCAAATTGGGCATTTTCGGAAATTATGCAGGTATGTTGCCCGAATACAATGGCGACCGTCGGGCTGATGATTTGCAGGAAAATACCATTTTTATTGCTGGAGTAGAAGATGGGAAATTTGATACCGAGGATTATATTTTGTTTTATGCCAAATCGAGTGTGCACTGGCGATACAATATTTTTACCGGACGTATCGATCATTTTAATAACCTGTATGCCGATACAACTTATTACTTCTTTACAACCAATAAAGGAAACAACAAAAGAATTGACACGCTTAGCAGTTCGGGGCAAACCCCTTCCGAAACCATTGATTCTTATTACGATTTTACAGCCCACGATCGCGATTTGGAAAACCTTATTTACTCGGGAAAAGTATGGTATGGCGAACGCCTGACACTGGACACAAGTGAACGAACATTCTCCTTTTCTTTTCCCGGCCTTAAAATCGAACGCCCTGTTTATATGAGTTTTGAAATGGCGATCAGGGCTTTTGAAAATACTTATTACCGGGTTTTTGTAAACGATGAAATTGTAATCGATTCAACACGGATTCTAAAAACCAGCCCCAATGGTCCTTATGCCAGGCAATCAAAAAGAAAGGTAACTTTTTTTACCAATAGCGAAAACCTTGAAGTAAAAGTGAAATATTATACTACATCGGGAACTTCAATCGCATGGATTAATTTCATCGAACTTAATGTAGAAAAGGAGTTAAATTTTACTGGTGGACAAATGGGATTTCGCGACCCGCATATAGTGGCGGCAGGAAACATCACGCGCTTTAATTTCGACAATGCACAAAGTGACGCAATTATTTGGGATATCTCAGATTTTCATAATCCTATCCAGATTGAATATATTACAGATGGTGGCAGCGGCATACATTTTACTTTGCCCACTGATACCATCCAGGATTTTATCATTTTCGATCCTGAATCATCCTATAGGCCAGTTGTTTTCGAACCGATTGAAAATCAAAATTTGCACGGCATTACACAGGCAAAGCTGATTGTAATTAGTCCGGAAATTTTTCTGGAACAAGCCAACCGTTATGCGCAAATACATCGCGATCAGGATGATATGACAGTTTTGGTTTTAACGCCCGAGCAAATTTATAACGAGTTTTCATCGGGCTCTCAGGATGTTACTGCCATCAGGGATTTTATGCGGATGTTATGGAAAAAAGGAATTTTTGGTGACGAACCGGCTTATTTAATGTTGTTTGGCGATGGTTCTTACGATTACAAAGACCGTGTTCACCACAACACCAATTTTGTACCAACCTACCAATCGGACAAATCATTGATTCACACACAGTCCTACGTAACCGATGACTATTTTGGTTTACTCGATGATAATGAAGGTTTAAATTGTTCAGGTGTTCTTGATATTGGCATTGGCAGGTTTCCTATTTCTACAGTAGAGCAGGCAGAAATTGCAGTAAACAAACTGGAATACTACTTGGCAAAGAATGCCAATGTAATGCGTGACTGGCGGAACGATATATGTTTTATTGCTGATGATCAGGATGGTAATCTGCATTTGAAACAAGCCACACAACTGATTGATATTGTCGATACAATGTCGGCTTGGTTTACTACCAATAAAGTTTTTATAGATGCCTATACCAAAGTATCAATTCCTGATGGTAAAAGATATCCGGAAGTAAATAAGGTAATAAAAAATCAGGTTGATAGGGGAGCGCTAATTGTTAATTATACCGGTCACGGTGGGTTAATTGGCTGGGCAGATGAACGTATTCTGGATGTACCCACAATTATGGGATGGGAAAATATAAACAATTTGCCACTTTTTATTACAGCAACCTGCGAGTTCAGTCGTTTTGATGATCCGGAATTTGTTTCGGCTGGTGAACTTACTTTTCTGAACGAAAAGGGAGGGGCTATTGCTTTACTGACAACAACCCGGCTGGCCTTTGCCGCTGCAAATATCAAAGTAAATCGAGAAATTTACTATCACCTCAGAGAAAAAATAAATGGAAATTACCCAAGGCTTGGCGACTTAATTCGATTGGCAAAAGATCCTTCGAGTACCAGTTATCTAAATTTTGTTTTACTTGGCGATCCTGCAATGCAATTGGTTTTCCCGGAACACAATGTGGTTACCACCAATATTAGCAACAAAGCAAATGGTGAAATTGCCGATACTGTAAATGCCATGTCCGAGCTTACAATTCAGGGGGAAATTATTGATTGCTCAGGAAACAAAGTGTCCGATTTTAATGGATATCTATATCCGAAGGTGTTTGATAAGCCAACAAAATATTCAACACTTGGAAATGATGTGGGTAGTTATCCGGTAGATTTTAAGCTTTCTGACAAAATATTGTATTCAGGAAAGGTTAGTATAGTTGACGGTAGTTTTGAGTTTACTGTCCGTATTCCAAAAGATATTTCTTACCAATACGGATTTGGAAAAATTAATTATTATGCACTTGATACTTCACAATTTGTGGATGCCTGGGGAGAATATGAACAATTGTTAATTGGGGGAATAAATGAAGATGCGGAAATTGATGACGATGGTCCTGAAATAAATCTTTACCTTGATACACATAACTTTAAGCCAGGAAATACCACTTCAAGTAAGCCCTTGCTGATTGCCGATTTGTTCGATGAACAAGGTATTCAGACAACAGGGCATAGCTTGGGACGCGATTTATCGTTGGTAATTGATAGCGATTTTGGGAACTCAAAAATTGTTAACGACTATTTTTCTCCTGACGTTGACACTTATCAGAGTGGCGAAGTAAAATATCAGTTCAATAACCTAACAGCAGGATGGCATGTGCTGAGTTTAAAGGCCTGGGATCTGCAAAACAATTCATCGGAAGAGTCGATTGATTTTTATGTTGATGACGATGCTGAAATCTTACTCCGGGAGGTGGTGAATTATCCGAATCCGTTTATCAATGAAACAAACTTCGGATTTGTTCACAATAAGAGCGGCGTACAACTTCAAGTTGAAATTAAAATTTATGACCTGAATGGAAGATTTGTTGGGATACTAAATGAAACAATCTATTCTTCAGGCTATCAGAGTCAAGCCATCGTCTGGAACGGAAGAAACCAAAATGGGGATAAGGTTAATCCCGGACTGTACACCTACCATATTTCGGTTACCGATATGTATGGGAATGTAAGTGTTCAACGACAAAAAATGATAAAGTTGGGTGAATAAAAATTTCCAAATAATAATACAATAATTAATACGTTACTTTTGCAAACCTTTTTTGCCAGGTGAATTATTGGCAAATTATTAAGAATAAGAAAATAAAACAGAATGAAATTTAAGATTTTCCTTACGGCAACTATTCTCGCATCATTTTTGAGTACCAGTGCACAATACCATAGTCTTGGTGGCCAGGGAGACGGCCCAAATGTAATCACGACTGCTGTCCCTTTTTTAATGATTGGTCCTGATGCCCGCGCTGGTGGTATGGGCGATGGTGGAGTCGCTACTTCTCCCGATGCCAACTCGATGCATTGGAATGCTGCTAAATTTGCTTTTATCGACCAAAAATTTGGATTCGCTATTTCTTATACACCCTGGCTGCGTAACCTGGTAAACGACATTAACCTGCTTTATGCTAGCTATTTCAACAGGATTGGAGATATGCAAACCATTGCTTTCAGCTTGCGTTATTTTACGCTGGGAGAAATTACTTTTACAGATAATCAGGGACAGGTTCTTGGCATTTTCAAACCCAACGAATATGCCATAGATGGAACTTATGCCCGTAAATTATCCGAGCATTTATCAATTGCTGTTGCTGCACGTTTTATATATTCGAACCTTACACAGGGACAAACCGTTCAGGGGCAAGAAACAACAGCAGGGATTTCTGCAGCAGCCGATATTGCCATGTACTGGCAAAAAGATGTAGATTGGTTTAAAACAATGGATGCTGAATTTGCCTGGGGGATAAATATCTCTAATATTGGAAGTAAAATGTCTTATTCGAAAAGTAATATCGAAAAAGATTTCATCCCAACTAATTTCAGGGTTGGGCCCCGGCTGACACTTTTAATTGATGACTACAACAAACTTTCATTCAATTTCGATATTAATAAATTGCTTGTGCCTACACCTCCTATTTATGCACTTGACTCTTCTGGTAATCCCATACCTGTACCGGGATCGGATAAATATGAAATTGAAAAGGGAATGGATCCTGATGTACCGCCAATCGGAGGAATGGTTCAGTCGTGGTACGATGCGCCTTACGGATTTAGTGAAGAAATGAGCGAATTCAATTTCGCGGTTGGAATGGAATATTGGTATAACGATATTTTTGCCTTGCGTGGCGGTTTCTTTTGGGAAGACAAAAACAAAGGGGCACGCCGTTATGCCACATTAGGCGTAGGACTCAGGTACAATGTATTTGGTCTTGACTTTTCCTATTTAATACCTGTTTCTTCGGCACAAAACCCATTGCAAAATACCTTGCGTTTTTCATTGATTTTCAACTTTGGAAATGTAACGCAAAGAGTTGATCCAGAAGGATAATGAACCAATTTAGGATTGGCTTTGGTTACGATGCCCATCAACTTGTTCCCGGCAGGAAATTTATAGTCGGGGGCGTTTCCATTCCACATACCAAAGGTGCCATTGGGCATTCAGATGCTGATGTTTTACTGCATGCTATTGCCGATGCTCTATTAGGTGCAGCAGCCTTGGGCGACATTGGTACACATTTTCCCGATACAGATCCTCGTTTCAAAAATATCGATAGTAAAGTGATTGTTCAACAAGTTGTGTTGCTGTTGCATGAAAACAACTTCACAGTTGGAAACATCGATACCACGATTGTTTTACAAGAACCAAAAATCAGTCCCTATATTCCTGAAATGAGAAAGCAAATAGCTGCTGTTCTTGAAATTGATGAATCGGATGTTTCAGTAAAAGCAACTACTACCGAACATATGGGATTTGTTGGACGTGAAGAAGGTGTTGCAGCGTACGCGATTGCGATGATTGTAGGGAAGGAAAAGGGGAAATAGGGGAAGTAGGGAAGTAGGGAAATAGGGAAATAGGGGAATAAGGGAATAGGGAATAGGGAAATAAGGACGAGTCAATAAGTCGTCAGACCACTATTACGCCAAATCAAAAATGTGGTCATACGACTAATATTTCAATATTCAATTAGCCCGGTCAGCCTGAGCGAAGTCGAAGGTAGTTCAAGGGTTCAAACATTCAAGGATTTACGCATTCAAGCATTAATTGTTGCTAAAGGCATTAAAAATAATCCACAATTCAATCTCGTTGTCAAAGCCATAGAAGGCGGGCAGTTGCAATTCATCATTATACAGTTTCCCCTGGAATGTGAAAATCCGGTAGTTTGTTGTACCTGAACCTGGCCGTGTAATGGTTATTTGAAAGGCGATGGTTTCATCCAGCCCCAGCTCTTCACAAATTAATTGAAGTTCGACCGGATAAGTCTGATTAATACTTTTCTGGTTAATGATTTCACGGATAGGTAAAATCCCTTTGAAAACATATTCAAATTTTTCTTCTCCGGCAGTTTGCTCATGAAACTCAGGGTGGATTGTTGAGATAAAGTCAGTGTTTTTTAAACGTGTGGTAAAATCACCATTCCGATAATCCAGAAAAGTCGTAATATTTTTGTTTTCCCACTGGTAATTCTCACCATTTTTAAACGCATTAATTTTTAAAGCGGCTTTGTTGGTTTGGTAGCGGGTTTCTTGCGCCAGGCTTAAATTAATTGTGAAAATAATGACTGCTAAAGTGATTAGGGTTTTCATTGTTCGTAGGTTTTTAATGTTCATTTGAAATCCACCTTCTTTGATGGTGGTTATGTTCTTTTTGTTATACATATTATTTCTTAACTGGAAGGATGGAAGGGTGGAAGAAGTCACTAAATCAACCATCCTTCCTTCCTTTTTTCTTCCATCCTTCCAGTCGTATTTCGATGAAGCGCCCTATGGGTGCAATTCAAGTCCACCTTCTTTGAGGGTGGATTCTTTAATTTTTTATGGCAAGCACTTTTACTCAATTTATCAATAAGTAAAAATAGCTATTTTTCTTGAATTCGACAATCTGTCTTTAACAATTCAATACACCCCAAAAGACAACCTTCACTCCTCAAAAAAGGAGTCATTAAAGTTAATCAGGTATAACTTTTTAGTTGAACGGGTGAGTGCGGTATAAAGCCAGCGCAGGTATTCGGTGTTGACCATTTCGTCGTTTAGGTAGCCCTGGTCAACAATTACAATTGGCCATTGGCCACCCTGTGTTTTGTGGCAGGTGAGTGCATAGCCGAATTTTACATGCAGTGCATTTAAATAAGGGTTCTTTTTCATTTTGTTCATCCGGCCCGATTTTGAAGGAATATCAAAATAATCTTCTTCAATGCGGGCAAACAACTCATTGCTGTTTTCCCGCGATAATCCAGGACCATCGGCTGTAAGTGTATCGAGAAGTAGTTTCACACTAAGTGCCTTCTCTTCCGGATAATCGAGCAATCGGATGTCAACATCAGCGAAATGGAAACCGTACATTTCCTCGGTTTTCAGAACCCTTAACACACTCAGTAAATCACCATTGGCAATAAAACCTGCTTTTGAATCCGCATCAAGCCAATAGTAATTATTCTTAACAACCATCAATGCATCGCCTCCTTCCAGCATCGATTCGCGTTGTAAAATATGCTCCCTTATTTGCTGGTTAAACAAATTAGCCCGCTTATTGGAACGGCAAACCAAAACGGCATCTTCTGCATCGCTGTTCATAAAAGTTTGCTGCAATAGTTCTTCAAATTCGTAGCCATCATTTATACGGACAATATCTGACTTAAAACGGGAAGTTTCAAAAAACGGGGGGGCACTGTTCTGCATTGTAATTTTCTCCCGCAAACGGGTAGCCGAAAAAAGAATGCCCGAATCTTCTGATTGCCGCATCACCTCTCTCATTTCAAAATCATAAGCCGTTACAGAAAAAGCACTGTGGATGTAGTCAATTTCAAGGGCAGGACTCAGTTGCAATCCGACTGGCGGAAGTTGTGCTGTGTCGCCCACCAAAACCATTTTGTTATTTGAACTTGAAAATACATAGGCCATTAAATCGTCGAGGAGACTTCTTGTCGAGAAAAAGCTTTCATTCTGTCGACTTTCATCATTTATCATGGAAGCCTCATCAATAATAAAGACTGTATTTTTAGATTGATTGGGTGCAAGCAGCATGCGGTGTGCCCCTTCTTTTGTGTTAAAGATTTGGTAAATACGCCGGTGAATAGTGCTGGCCTGAAAGCCGGTATATTGCGCCAGCACTTTGGCTGCCCTTCCCGTTGGTGCAAGTAAAACAAATTGCTTTTTTGAATCAGCAAGAAAACTGACGTAAGCACTGATTAGACTGGTTTTCCCCGTTCCGGCATAACCTTTTAGAATATATACAGGGGAAGGTTTTTTACTCAACTCAAAGGCGGAAAGGTGACTGATAGCCTTGTCCTGGTCTTTGGTAGGTAGGTAATTAAAATGATTTAAAAGCGCTTTCTGAACCGCCTTTTGATGTATCATTTTTGATTCTTTAAGTTACAGATTAACAATTTTAAGCTTTGAATGTTGAGTTTTGTATTTTGTATTTTGAACTTATTTAGAAAGGGTATCCTATCCCAAAATTCAACCTGAAATCGGAAAACTTCAGGTAATCAAATCGCCACTTTTCTCCCTCTAAAGCCGGGTCTCTTAGCGGAATAGCTGCATCTATTCTAAAGATAAAAAATTGGAAATCGAATCGAAAACCAAGGCCGGCATCAACTGCCAATTGTTGATAAAACGTGTCAAAATTAAATTGTCCGCCAATAAAAGTAATGGTGTCGTTGTTGTAAGTCCAGATATTACCAACATCAGCAAATAGTGCCCCTTTAAAGAATTTGTAAATCGTAAAACGATATTCTACATTTCCTTCCATTTGAATATCACCAATCCGCTCGTAATCAGTTCTGCCAGAATATGCACCCGGTCCAAGCATCCGGTATTCCCATCCTCGCATATCGTTGGCACCGCCACCATAATAGCCTTTTTCGTAGGGTATTTCGTTTGAGTTTCCGTAAGGGATGGCGACTCCCATTATAATCCTGAACACTATACTGCTTGATCTTTCTCTCAGATAATAGTAGTGACGATAATCAAAATTCATCCTTAGAAACTGGGCATAACGGACGCCTAAAAATTGGTAGAAGCCTTCGTCTGATTTATTTGAATTGAACAAGTTATCCAAGCCATATAAAAGATTACCGGAAGACTCAAAATTGACCCTCAAGTAGTCAAAATTCCTCTTGGCTGTTAAGTTCTGGTTGTTAAAAATAATGCTGTATTTCAGCCCAAAAACCATGTGGTCGGAGTACTGCTCAACCAATCTTCTGTTTTTTTCCTGTTCCAGAATCGAATCAAATTCTGGTGTCCGATTTACATTTACATAATTTAGGTTAAGTGGGGTAAGAATGTGTTTAATGCGCAGGTTCTGATTCCATGTATAACCAATGTCAATGTTAAAAATATTCCTGGAATAATAGGGTCTGTTTTGAAAACTATAACCAAAAGAAAGATTGGTTTGTGGAGCATATCTTTGGTTGAAGCGCTCTAATCTGATTGGTGAAAGAAAACGTGGAAAAAAAAGTGTGCCATCAAAGCCCGCTTCAAAAGTATTGAAGATACCTGTACTTGTGTTCCCTCCCTCAATATCACTGATGGTTTGTGCCTCAAAACCTCCCTTCAGACGAATACGCAGCACATCTGCCCTTCCGAAAATGTTTTTATTGAGCCAAATCAAATTTCCCCGTATACCTAAGTCGCCACTTGAGTTAGTGCCTTCCATTTCGGCACTAAATGTATTGAGGTCAGCATGCTGAATTTGGATGCGCGAATTCAAATATTTTTTTTCAGAATCCGGACTGTTTCCTGCATTCGTTGTATCGAAGCTGACTGTTGCCGTACGGATGATCCGATAATTAAAAAGACGTCGGTAAGTATTTTGTAAATCTGAAGCAGAATAAGGTTCTCCGGGTTTTATTTTAACACTTGAATTGAAAGCCTTGGCTTTTATCTTCATTTTGTTGCGGTATAAAAACGAATAAGTATAATTGGTCGTATCAGGCCAAAAGCGGATGCTGTGTATTAAAGTGTCGTAATCAAAATCTAAGTTTGGCTTAAAGTTCTCGAGAATATCTACCCTGTTAATAAAATAACGACTATGGTTTTTTTCGCTGTGTTCTTCAGGATCAGAAGCATTAACAGTTTTAATGTTGTTTATTTTTATAACAACAGTCATCTTGTGTGCATTAAAACTGCTGTCAACAACGTACTGAATATAGTTCCGGTTGAAATAGTAATAACCAACATCACGAAGTTCGGCAGTAATGCGGTCGCGCTCGTCATCAAAAGTGTAGGCATTGTAAATGTCACCTGTTTTCAATAGGCTCTTGTCCAATTCGTTGAAAACAAAACTCTTTAGTAAGCTGTCAGGAATTTCATAAGTTATTTTCGAAATTCGATAAGGGGTTGCCGGTGTGATTTCGTAATGTAGTTTAACAATTTTATTGCCAAAATCTGTTGTGTGTTGAACCTCAGAATTAAAAAAACCAATATTGTTTAAGTATTGTTTTAAACGATGGTTAACTTTTTCGGCATCTTCAACAGTATAAAAAACAGGAGGTTCGCTAAAATGTTTGGTCATCCATTTATTGAATTTCTTCTCCCCATCATGGTGCTTGAAATAAATTCCCAATTGGGTCCGGATACCGAAAACCTTTTTGTTGGGAACAGGTTTCAAGAAAGTGCGGAGAACTGAGTTGTCAATATCCGGTGTTTTCTCGCTGAGTGTAATCTTATATTTATTGATCAGGATTTCATCATCCTTCAAATATTTCTTTACCGCACAGCCACTAAAAATGCTGATAAGCAGCATGAGCAGAAAACTTATTTTAAAATATTTGTTTATCAAAAGAAATACAATTGTTACTGCAAATTTAAGAAAAGAGGGATAGGAAAAAGAGGTGGAAGATAATTAGGGTAATAGGGTAATAGGGGAGTAGGGAAATAGGGAAATAGGGAAATAGGGAAATAGGGAAATAGGGAGATAGGGAAATAGGGAGATAGGGAAATAGGGAGATAGGGAGATAGGGAGATAGGGAGATAGGGTAAAAGGGAATAGAGTGTCTTGTCCTGAAATAGGTTGACATAAAAATGGGATGGGTAGACAAGCCTTATTCCCCTTATTTCCCTTACACCCTTATTCCCCCAATAGCACTTTCCTATACCACATTAACTTCCATATCCAAGTCAATCCCAAACTTCTTTTTTACACTTTTTTGAATAGAAATTGCAAGTGCCAGCATTTCTTTGCCACTTGCATTTCCGAAATTAACCAATACCAGCGATTGCTTTTCATAAACGCCTGCATCGCCAATGCGTTTTCCTTTCCATCCGCATTGTTCGACCAGCCAACCCGCAGCAAGTTTGAATTTTTTATCAGATAATTTATAGACGGGCATGTCGGTAAATTGTTTCCTTAGCAATTCAAGCTTTGAAATATTAACAACAGGGTTTTTAAAAAAACTACCTGCATTTTTCAATTCTTCCGGTTCAGGAAGTTTAGAACGCCGAATCGTTTTGATCAATTCACTGACTTGTTTAAGGTCTATTTTCGAAGGATCAACATTTGCAAAAGCTTCTTTTAATGGTCCGTATTCCAAATGAAAGTTTGGGGCTTTGTTCAATTGAAAAGTGACGTTTAATATAAAGTACTTTCCCTTATGTTGCTGTTTAAATATGCTGTTACGGTATGCAAATTCACATGCTTTGTTGTCGAAGTGAACGACTCTTCCAGTTGCCAGTTCAAATGCTTCCAGGCTTTTCATCACATCTTTTAGCTCAATCCCATAGGCGCCAATATTTTGTACAGGAGCAGCGCCAACAGTGCCTGGTATAAGGCTTAGGTTTTCTAATCCGTACCAGCTGTTTTCAACTGTAAAGTCAACCAATGAAGACCAAAATTCACCTCCACTAACCTGCAAGATAATATGCTGTTCTGTTTCGCGTATCACTTTTTTACCGCGCATTTGGTTAAGAAGAACGATCCCTTCAAAATGATCGGTAAACAATATATTGCTGCCTTCGCCAAGGACAAGAATTTGCTGGTTTTTCAAGTGTCCATCTTCAAACAATTCATGCAAATCATTCAAAGAAGTAATCATGGCTGCTTGCCTGGTTTCCACTTCAATCCCAAATGTATTGAAAGGTTTTAAACAGAAGTCTTTTTTTATTAACATTATGAACCAAAGATATAAAAACCGGGCAATATTTTCTCCCTGCTGCTGTTGTTCTAAAAAGCCGCTTCATTTTACAATTTTTTATCAATTGCAAAAAAAAGTCATTGTATCTGTCATTAACGACCTGGTTACCGACCAGCGAGTAAGTAAGGTTTGTCAAAGTCTTGCCAAGATGGGGTTTGAAATTTTGTTGGTAGGAAGAATACTACCGAATAGTTTACCAATGGATGACAGACCTTACCGTATTCATCGTATGAAATTGGTATTTACAAAAGGGGCATTTTTTTATGCAGAATTTAATCTGCGACTCTTCTTTTTCCTGTTGTTTCACAAAGCAGACTTGCTTGTTGCCAATGATCTGGATACGCTTTTACCCAACTATTTAATTTCAAAAATTAGACGTACAGGTTTGGTCTACGACAGCCATGAATATTTTACAGAGGTACCTGAATTAGTCAACCGAAAAAGGACACAAAAAATCTGGAAAACCATTGAAAGAAATATCTTCCCAAAGCTGACAGATGTAATTACGGTAAACGATTCCATTGCTGATCTTTATGAGAAAGAATATGGAATCAGACTGAAAGTAGTACGTAATGTTCCGCTTAAGCGATCCGGTAAATTAAAACCGGCAAGCCGGCAAACGCTGGATATTCCTGAATCAAAAAAAATTCTCATCATGCAAGGTTCTGGCATCAACATTCATCGTGGTGCAGAAGAAATGGTTGAAGCCATGCAATACATTGATGGTGCTGTATTACTGATTGTTGGAGGTGGTGATGTAATTGACAAGCTAAAAGAAATTGTCAGTGAAAAATTGCTTGGGGAAAAAGTGATTTTCAAAAAACGCCAGACTTATGATAAGCTAATGCAATTTACTGCCCTTGCCGATCTGGGACTTACACTTGATAAAGATACTAACCTGAATTATCGCTTTAGCCTGCCCAATAAACTTTTCGATTATATTCAGGCTGGCACTCCTGTTCTCGCCTCGAAACTTCCTGAAATAGAAAAAATAGTTACTACTTATAATATTGGTGGCTTTATTGCTGACCACAATCCCAAACACATTGCGCAAAAAATTAGTGAAATACTTAGTAACCAATCGCTAATCGAAGAGTGGAAAAAAAACTGTACTTTTGCCGCCTCCCAATTGAATTGGGAAAACGAAGAAAAAGTGCTGCAAAGCGTTTATCGTAAATATGCCTGATCAACACTTACATATTGTATCTTTCGACATTCCGTTTCCGGCCAATTATGGTGGTGTAATTGACGTTTTTTATAAAGCCAAAGCTTTGGCGAAAAAAGGTGTGAATGTTCATTTGCATTGTTTTGAATACAACAGGGAACATTCAGATGAATTAGAAAAATTGTTTTATGCCGTACATTATTATAAGCGCGATATTTCTAAAAAGCAGCTTTTTAAGAGCATACCTTATATTGTCAGTTCCCGATCTTCAGAAGTACTTATCAAAACCTTACTAAAGGATAATTACCCTATTTTACTCGAGGGCCTGCACACTTGTGGTTTACTTGATGAGCCAAGGTTGAAAAACAGAAAGCGGATTGTGCGGACGCATAATATTGAACACGAGTATTATCAGAATCTGGCAAAGGTTGAGAATGATTTGTTTAAAAAGTATTATTTCTATAACGAATCAGCCAAACTAAAGCGCTACGAAAAAATTCTGAGCAAATCGGACATGCTGCTTTCCATTTCAAAAAATGATGAAGATTATTTTTCATCGCATTTTAAGCGGGTTGAATTTGTGCCGGCATTTCATCCTTTCAAAAAAGTTGAAAGTAAAATTGGGAAGGGTGAATATGTTTTGTACCATGGGAATCTGTCTGTTCCTGAAAATTCAAATGCTGCAAAATTTCTGATAAATGAAGTTTTTAATGATTTGAATATTCCATTAAAAATTGCAGGATTAAATCCTCCAACTCATTTATCCAACCTCTTTAACAACGGCAAAAACATTGAGTTAATTCCTAATCCTGATGACGAAACCCTCAACGAGTTGATAAAAAATGCCCACATTAATGTTTCGGTAACTGCACAAAAAACTGGTCTTAAATTAAAACTGCTTAACACCTTATACAATGGGCGTTTTTGTTTGGTAAATGATAAGATGCTGAGTGGCAGCGACCTTGATGACTTATGTGTAATTGCAAACGATCGGGGGAGCATGAAACGAAAAATAAAAACTTTGTTTAAGCAGGATTTTTCTGCTGATAAAATTGAAGAGCGGAAAGAAAAACTCGGAACTGTTTACAACAATGGTCACAATGTGGAGCACCTAATCAAGCTTGTTTGTTGATTGTGTAATACTTCCTTCCTCACATTTTACAACCTGCCCCGGAAATTTATGGATTAAATTGTAGTTATGTGTTGCCATGATGACTGTTTTCCCCGATTCACTGATGCGCAACAGTAATTTAACAATTTCGTTTGAAGCTTCGGGATCAAGATTGCCGGTAGGCTCATCGGCCAGAATAACCTCTGGTTGATTGAGTAATGCGCGGGCAATGACAATTTTTTGTTGTTCTCCACCAGAAAGGCGATGCGGCATTTCATTCAATTTCGACACCAGTCCTACTGCATCGAGCACTGTCAAAATCCGTTTACTTATTTCTGTTTTGTCTTTCCATCCGGTAGCCTTGAGTACGAAATTCATGTTTTCTTTAACTGAACGGTCGGCCAATAATTGGAAATCTTGAAAAACAATCCCCAACTTTCTGCGCAAAAAGGGAATCTCTTTTCTTTTGATGTTTTTTAAATCAAAGCCACAAGCATTTCCTAAACCAGTTTCGAGCGGTAAATCTGCATAAATCAATTTCAGCAAGCTCGATTTTCCACTTCCTGTTTTCCCAATTAAATAAACAAAATCTCCCTGCTCAATGGTCAAGTTAACATTGGCCAAAACCAATTTGTTTTTTTGAAAGACGGAAATACCTTGTAGATGAATGATTGGATTATTGCTCACTTTTATTCTTTAAGGCAAAAATAGGGAAAAAAGGGCGGATAATGATGCGATGAATTTTCTGTAGAGACGCGATGCATCGCGTCTCTACAGAAAATGCCTTATTAAACCAATCCTGTAAATCCCATAAATGCAAGGGCAAGAATGCCGGCTACTACAAGCGCAATGGGTACGCCACGCATGGCTTTTGGGACTTCCATCAAGTCGAGGTGCTCGCGAATACCGGCAAAAAGTACCAGAGCTAGCGTAAATCCAATAGCATTGGCAATGGCATAAACAACACCTTCGATGAGGTTAAAATCTTTTTGAATGGTGAGAATGGCAACACCGAGTACAGCACAGTTGGTAGTGATTAATGGAAGAAAAACACCCAATGCCTGAAACAAGGCAGGGCTTACTTTTTTCAGAATAATTTCAACCATTTGAACCAGCGATGCAATGATCAGGATAAAAACAATGGTCTGCATAAAACCAAGTCCGAGCGGGTTCAATACGTAATATTGGATGATCCAGGTGACCATGGTGGCCAGTGTCAAGACAAACAGAACAGCACCACCCATTCCGACTGATGTGGAAAGCTTTCCCGAAACGCCAACAAAAGGACAAATCCCCAGGAACTGCGTCAATACAATATTGCTAACGAAAATTGAACCGATTATTATTACAAAATATTCCATAGCTTTTCCTTTTACTAGGCTTTATTCAGTTTATTAATTAATGCGATAAGGTAACCCAATACAATAAATGCCCCGGGAGCCAGTACAAACACAAGCATTAAATCTGCTTCAATAAGCTTGATTCCGAAAATGGCACCACTTCCCAATAATTCCCTTGCTCCACCCAATAGTGTTAGTGCGAAGGCAAACCCCAAACCCATGCCCATTCCATCAACTATGGACGACCATGGTGTATTTTTCGAAGCAAATGCTTCGGCCCTGCCCAACACAATACAGTTCACAACAATCAGGGGAATAAACAAACCGAGTGCTTCGAACAAATCAGGAGTGTAGGCTTGCATTACCAATTCTACAATTGTTACAAAGGAGGCGATAATGACAATAAAAGCCGGAATCCTAACTTTGTCTGGAATGGCTTTTCGCACAACCGAAACAACGAGGTTCGACATCACCAAAACAAAAGTGGTGGCTAATCCCATTCCCAGTCCGTTAACAGCTGAGGTTGTTACACCCAACGTGGGACACAATCCCAGTAATAAAATGAATACCGGATTTTCTTTGATAAAACCTTTTGTGAAATTTTGTATTTGGTTCATGGTGTATTTTTTTATCCCTGAACTACCTTCGACTTCGCTCAGGCTGACCGGGCTAATTGAATATTCAATATTATTTCTTTTCTCCTTTATATGTATCACTCGCTCTTTTAACTGCATCACAAAATGCACGTGAGCTAATTGTTGCGGCAGTAATGGCATCCACATCGCCACCATCTTTGGTGACTTTCAATTTAAACGATTCCGGATTTTTCCCAACAAACTGGGTGGGGAAGTTCGATTTTTTAATGTCCATTTTATCACCAAGCCCAGGTGTTTCTTTGTGAGAAAGAACGGCTGTATTGTTGATAGTTCCATCTTCCAAAATACCGACCATTAATTCAATTCGTCCACTGAAGCCTTTCATCGTAAAAGTTTTAATGGCAGCACCAACCAATTTGTTTTCTTTCGATGCATAATAAAAAGTCAGTGAATCATCACCTCCAACATCCTTCACTTTTACAGTTTGAATGGTGTCAAACTCAGGCAAGACGGCTTTAATTGCGGCTTCCAGTTTTTTTTGTTTGGCAATGGCAATGGGCTCCTTGGTGATTGTGTAAACCCCTCCCAAAGCCAAAGCTGCTATGGCTGCTACAAGGAATAAGGTAAGCACCATATTGATAAAATTCGATTCTCGTTTACTGGCCATGTCTTTATTTTTTTCCTTGTTATTTTTTATTTAGCAATTTCAACACCCGTGTTTACACCAAAACGTTTGGGTTTAAATCCACGGTTAATAAGTGGAACGGTAGCGTTCATCAACAGAATGGCGAACGAAACACCTTCTGGATAAGCACCCCACATCCTGATCAGGATGGTTAATAGGCCAACGCCAAATCCAAAAATCAATTGTCCGCCTTTTGTCATGGGTGAAGTCACCATATCGGTAGCCATAAATATTGCCCCCAATAACATTCCTCCTGTCAACATATGGAAAACAGGATCGGCATATTGTTCAGGATTTATTCCCCAGAAAATACCTGAAAAAACAGCAACTGTAAGCAGCATGGAAACAGGGATTTCCCAACTGATAATTTTTTTGTAGAGCATATACAAACCGCCAAGTATTAATGCAATAGCTGATACTTCTCCTAAAGAGCCACCCATTTCTCCGGTTAAGCTTTGCATAGCAGATGGTATTTCGGATGAAAGTTCAGACATTGTTTTTGGGGTTTCTGCGGTCAGTCCTTCTTTTACAATACCCAATGGTGTTGGGCCGGTAACTGTATCGATAAAACCTTCTGTAATAGGAGATGGTTTTGGCCAGGATGTCATTTGGACAGGAAAGGAAATAAGGAGGAAAACCCTGGCAACAAGTGCGGGATTGAAAACATTTTTCCCCAATCCGCCAAAAGACATTTTCGCCATACCAATGGCTACCAGGGCGCCAATAATAATCATCCATCCCGGTAGGTTTGAGGGTAGGTTGAAAGCCAGTAGTATGCCGGTTACCAATGCTGATCCGTCAGTAATTGTTACTGCACCTTTGATCAGGTATTTTTGAATCAGCCATTCAAAAAATAAACAAGCTACAATGCTTAGCATGAGTACACGAATGGCCCCGAATCCGAAAAAATAAATGGAAACTAACATAGCCGGAACCATTGCGATGACCACGCCATACATTATTTTTTTGGTTGAATCATCTCCGTGAACGTGTGGTGATCCTGATACCGTAAACATATTCATAATTTCAAATTTCAGTTCTTGGTTTTTGGTTGAATTTGATTATCAACAAAAGCTTAATTTCTACCCCGGTTTCTCATTATTGCACCTACCTTGTTTTTTCCAAGTCGCAGGTAATCTAACAATGGAATGCTTGCAGGGCAAGTGTATTGGCACGAACCGCATTCGATGCAATCCATGATTTTTTCGGTCTCGGCTATTTCGTATTTCCCCAGTTTTGATGCTTTTGAAAGCAGGAAGGGCTCCAGCCCCATCGGACAAACATAGGTACATTTCGAGCAACGTATGCAGGGACTCTCCACTTTGCGCTGCGACTCTTCTTTTTTCATGAGTAAAATACCCGAAGAGCCTTTTACTACAGGAACGTCTGTGGTTGTAAGTGCTTTGCCCATCATGGGGCCACCGCCGATTATTTTTCCTGTATTTTCAGGCAAACCTTCGGCTGCATCAATAAGTTGCTGAATAGGTGTTCCGATACGAACCAGGAAATTAGATGGCTTTTTAACGGCCTTCCCGGTAACGGTAACTACCCTGTCAATAAGCGGTTTGTTTTTTTGAACGGCTTCGTAAACGGAAAAAGCCGTACCGACATTTTGTACCACGCAACCCACTTCGATAGGCAATTTGGCAGAGGGAACTTCGCGGTTAACTGTGGCTTTAATCAATTGCTTTTCGCCACCCTGCGGGTATTGCACTTTCAATGCCTGAACTGTAATACCCTCAAAGGATTTTACGAGTTCCTGCATGTGTTTGATTGCATCAGGCTTGTTGTTCTCGATACCGATAATCGCTTTTTTTACATTCAGTGCCTTCATTAAAATCTGGGTGCCAACCAAAATTTCCGGTCCTTTTTCAAGCATCAGCCGATGGTCGGAGGTCAGGTAAGGCTCACATTCAACACCATTAATTATCAGGTATTCCGCTGTTTTCCCCGGCGGGGGCATCAATTTAACATAAGTTGGAAAAGTAGCTCCACCCATGCCTACCAAGCCAGCAGTTTTTATTTTCTCGATAATTGCTTTACCGTCTAGTTTAATTTCTGTTTTCAAGTCTTCTGTACGGTCGATCTCGTCTATCCATTCATCGCCTTCCACATTAATGACGATGCCCGGTCTTTTGTAACCTGTGCCATCAATTACGTTGTCGATTTTCAATACCTTCCCGGAAACGGGAGAATGAATATTTGTTGAAATAAAACCACCGGCTTCTGCCAGCAATTGTCCTACTTTAACTTCATCGCCACGCTTAACCAGTGGTTTTGAAGGCGCACCCAGGTTTTGCCCCAGGGGGACAATGGCCTGTTTTGGTATGGCTAATTTTTCAATTGGAGCATTGGAAGACAATTTATTCTCTTCCGGATGAACACCCCCTAATACAAATGTTTTTAGTATTCCCATCTTTCCGGAATTATTCTTTGGTTTCTTTATCTGGAGCCGGGCTGGCTTCCACTTTTTCTATCACAGTCGTTTTTTCAACAACTGGTTTGGGAATCACTTTTTCGACTACAGGCTTTGGCTTTCTTGGTTTAAAATTTACTTCCCAAATGGCCTCGGTAGGACAGACTTCCACACATTTCCTGCAAAGTGTACATTTCTCAAAATCAATATAAGCAAGGAAACTATTTATGGTGATGGCATCGAATTTACACACTTTATCGCATTTTCCACAACCAATACAAGCTACTGCACAATTCTTTTTGGCAGGACCGCCTTTTTCTTTGTTAACGCAGGACACAAATATTTTCTTGTCTTTCGGTCCTTTTTTTCGCAACTCAATAATATCCCTTGGGCAAGCAATAACGCAGGCACCACAAGCAGTACATTTGTCATTTACAACGGGAAGCCCTGTTTCCGGATCCATGTGGATGGCATCAAAATCACAAGCATCAACACAATCACCAAGTCCCAGACAGCCAAACTGACAGCCACCTTCTCCACCATACAAAGCATGAGCAAAGGCGCATGAAGTAGCTCCTTCGTATTTTACTTTGGCCGGTGTATTCTTAAATGTTCCGTTACATCTGATAACGGCAATTAACGGGTCAGCGGCTTCTACTTCCAAACCCAGAATACTGCCCACCGTTTGCATAACATCGTTGCCACCAACGGGGCAGTTCAGGCCTTCAAGATTTTTGTTTTTCTTGGCCGAGGTGGTGGTTGCTTCAGCAAAAGCCCTGCAGCCCGGAAAACCACAGCCTCCGCAGTTTGCTGCTGGCAGAGCTTCTTCTACTTCGTCGATTTTCGGGTCTTCGTAAACCTTAAATTTTTTGGCAATAAAGTATAAAATGACGGCAGCAATTAAACCAAGCCCTCCGAGAGCCGCAACTGCTATGATTATTACATTATCCACACCTAATTATTTTAATAGAACAACATGAAATGCTGCTTTGTCAGCAATTCACAAAAATAAAAGAAATCAAGATACTGTGAAAAACTAAACAGCAAGCCCAATTTCTTTTAAGCGTCTGATATTGTGACTAATGCGTTAATCTGGCCAGAAGTGTTGAAATATCTTATTGCGGAACGTATTGGTTTTTAGACGTTCAGTAATTAATTTTAGAAAGACTCTAAATTAAAATAAGGAGATAATTATTGTGAAGACAAAACATCTTTTTAGAAAAAAGATGGGAGAATTATTCTTTTCCTCAACCACTAAACAATACTGTGGTCAAAGTTTTTCTTGAAGAAATCCCTTGAAAGATACATCACAAAATAATAGGGGATGAGTGTTGCCAGAGACAATATACCTGCCAATCCCTGGTCGAAGTTCAATGCGCTTAGCAAAATTAAAGTGGCTACAATTACAAGGAAGGGGAAAACATAGCCAAACAAAATAGCCCAAACGCCACTAGATTGCTTCATCTTAATCATTACGGACTGCCCGATCTTGTAGGTCTCGTGATTATCGGGAAGACTAACATCAATAATTTTTTCCTGCGTATCGCTTACTGAGCATGACCCGCTTATTTCGCATGAGGCGCATCCCGATTTGGCAATAATTGCAACTTCAGCAGTACTGTTCGAAATACTTTTAATAAAACCAGGATGTGTTACAAATTTGTTGCTCATTTTCTATCAATCAGGCAGCAAAAGTAATTAGAGTTTGTTTATGAATTCGAAAAAAGTTTATTAGGTTTGTCCGGCTAGAAAAAAAAGAAAAATGACAGGTGTTGATTTTGAGAAGAGTTTTGTGCAATTTTTTAACGCATCGGAGATTAGCGATGTAAAGCCATTTGGTAATGGACATATAAATGACACCTATTTGGTAAAAACAACTGGGGAAGCTTTTATTTTTCAAAAAGTCAACCAAAATGTTTTTGATATCGCAGCCCTCGTACACAATTATAAAATTCTTAACAAGTTTGTTGAGGCTTATCAGAGGGAGATGGGCATTTCGTTAACCCCAAGAATACTAACAATTGAGATTGGTGATTATCATTTTATCGATAAAGATGGTGCCGCATGGCGGAAAGTTGAATTTTTACCAGAAAGCAAATCCTATGATATTACTACAGATACAGCTATTTCTTTTGCTGCTGCTGAAGCTTATGGCAAATTTCAAGTATTCCTCAATACACTTGATGTCGAACAGTTTCAGGATACTATCCCCCAATTTCACCACCTCGAAAACAGGATGAAGCAGTTTGAGGAGGCTTTGAATAATGCACCAAAAAATCTATTGGATAATGCTGCTCCAGAGATCGGCCAGGTAGAAAAATTTAAGAGTGTTGGAATAGCAATCACCCATTTACTGAATACAGGAAAACTCCCTCTGCGTCTCTCACATTACGACACCAAATTGAACAATATTATTTTTCATGAGAGCCAAGCTTATGTTATTGATCTTGATACCGTAATGCAGGGAAGTGTTCTGTTTGATTTTGGCGATATGGTACGTACTTTTACAAGTCCGGCTGCTGAAGATGAACCGGATATTGAAAAAACTATTTTCCGCTTGTCGCATTTTGAAGCATTAACAAATGGCTATCTTGGTGTTCTTAAAAATGAGTTGACAGCTACCGAAAAGCAAAACCTGTTACTTGGTGCAAAAGCCATTATTTACGAGCAGGCACTGCGTTTTTTATCCGATTATTTCAATGGAAATATTTACTATAAAACGGCATATCCCGAACATAACCTTGTGAGATGTCGAACCCAGCTAAAGCTGCTCGAAGAAATTTTTATTGGCGAAAGTAAGGCTGTTGATATTCTAAACAAAGTTCTAAATTTGTAATCCGAAAATGAATCCTAAACAAATATAATATGATGTGCGGATATAAAAAAATAGTCATCCTTAGTACTTTGTTCTTTTTTGTTTTGTGTGCCCAGGGGCAGTTTTTAATTTCCGGAACAAGTGCTTCTAAAAAAGGGACAGATCAAAGCAATTCCGAATCAAATAGGCAAAGGGATATTTACTTACTGGAGCAAAAATCCAAAGTAATTGAACAAGATGTACTAAGTGGAAACCTAAGTGTATTTGACAAACACAAATTGGATGTGCTTGAATTAATGGACCGGGAAATCTCGAGAAGTGCGTATGACTTTTCTGAAATGAAGGAGGAGTTGAGGGATATTGATCCTGACAGTCAGGAAGGGCGGGCCTTGCGGATTTCTATCCAGCAAATGGATGGCAGAGTGAATAGGCAGAAGTTTATTCGTTTAAAAGTTGCTGATTTTTCTATTGATGATATTTATTATGATAATACCAAAGAACTTTCAGGCTTAAGGTCTCAGTATTTTCAGTTTATAAAAAGTATGAAAATCAATTTGAGAGACAATGAAGGTGTAAATTTAGAATCTGGTGATAAGCAAATTAATCAAGGGCCTCAGTATCAGATTCACCAGAAATAGTATCTAAAAGTATAAATACATGAAAACTATTTCTCTATTCTCCACGCTTATTCTATTTTTTCTGGGTTTAACCCTTTGTTCCCAACCTGATTGGGAAAACCCTTCTGTGGTTGGAATTAATAAGCTTCCACCTCATGTCACATTTCAACCTTATCAAAACCTTGAGCAAGCTTTAGTAGGAGAGCGGCATACATCAACCTTCTATAAATCGCTGAACGGAAACTGGAAGTTTAACTGGACGGAAAACCTGTCGCAGCAGCCTGAAAATTTTTATCAGCCCGATTTTGATGCTTCCAAATGGCGGGAAATTCCTGTTCCTTATAACTGGGAACTATTGGGTTACGGCATTCCTATTTATGTGAACCAACCTTATGAATGGACGACAGATCCGCAGCCACCAAAAGTTCCGCACAATTACAATCCGGTGGGTAGCTACATCAAGCGTTTTAGTATTCCTGACAATTGGAAAGGGCATGAAATTATTTTACATTTTGCTGCGGTGAAATCGGCTTTTTACCTTTGGATAAACGGGCAAAAAGTGGGCTACAGTCAGGGCAGTAAACTCCCTGCCGAATTTAATATTACTTCTTATTTGCAGAAAGGGGAGAATAAATTGGCAGTTCAGGTTTTTCGCTGGTCGGATGGTTCTTATCTTGAATGCCAGGACTTCTGGCGCATCAGTGGTATTGAGCGGGATGTGTTTTTGTGGGCAACTCCCAAAGTGAGTATCGTTGATTTTTTTGCAAAACCGGAACTGGACTCCGAATATATAAACGGGAAACTACAAATAGATGTGCTTGTGAAAGATTTTTCCACCAAGAAGACAGGGAAACAGTTTTCTTTGGATGCGAAACTATTTGATCCTGAAGGAAATTTGGTGAAGCAAACTACCCAGGAATTTGAAATCCAAAAAGGTGAACCTACTTTGACCAAAATGGAAATGTCAGTAGAAGACCCGGCCAAATGGACTGCTGAAACACCAAACCTTTATAAATTGGTGTTGGAATTAAAAGACGCGAAAGACAAATCGTCGGAGTTTGTGAGCAATAAAATTGGTTTCCGGAAAGTTGAAATCAAAGAAGGACAGTTATTGGTGAATGGAGTTCCCGTCCTGATAAAAGGTGTAAACCGCCACGAACACGATGAAAAGATGGGTCATGTTATTTCACGGGAATCCATGTTGAAAGATGTGGAACTGATGAAACAGAACAACATCAACGCGGTGCGCACCAGTCATTATCCAAGCGATCCCTACTGGTATGCGCTTTGTGATGTGTACGGACTTTACGTTTTCGACGAAGCAAATATCGAATCGCATGGAATGGGATACCATCCCGACAGGACATTGGGTAACAATCCCGATTGGAAAAAAGCACATCTCGAACGTATCGAAAGAATGCTTGAGCGCGATAAAAACCATCCTTCTGTTATTGTTTGGTCGATGGGAAACGAAGCCGGTGACGGGGTAAATTTCGAGGCGGCTTCAGATTGGATTCACCAACGCGACCCTTCCCGACCGGTGCATTACGAACGTGCTTTGAAACGCCCGCATGTGGATATTTTTTCGCCCATGTACCCGGGTATTCAGTACATCGAGAACTATGGAAAGCAGGAGCAAACCCGTCCGTTAATCATGTGTGAATATGCCCATTCGATGGGAAATAGTACTGGAAACTTGCAAGAGTATTGGGATGTCATTCACAAATACAAACACCTGCAGGGCGGGTTTATTTGGGATTGGGTGGATCAGGGATTGGTAAAATATGATGATTTTGGAAATCCTTACTGGGTTTATGGTGGCGATTTTGGCCCGGACAAAACGCCTAGCGATGCCAATTTTTGTTTGAACGGAATTGTAAATCCTGACAGGACTCCCCATCCTGCATTGGAGGAAGTAAAGAAAGTTTACCAACCGTTGCGTATTATTCCCAAAGGGATGAAAGAGGCAAAATTTGAAATTATCAACGATTTCCATTTTACCAATCTCAATATGTACTTGCTGAAGTGGGAAATTGTAGCCAATGGAAAAATAGCTTTTAATGGTCAACTAGACAGCCTGAATATTTTACCTCAGCAGGCTAAAGAAATCAGACTGCCGGTAAACCGTGATGAATTTGAGGAAGGTAAAGAATATTTGCTGAACTTTTATTTGGTAACGAAAGACGATAAACCTTTCTTGCCACAAGGGTTTGTAGTTGCCAAAGAACAATTCCCCGTTTATTTGAAAAAATCGCAAAACCGTATTAACATAACAAAACTGCCGGATGTTAAGGTGACAAAATATAAGGAGAAGGCAGTAATTTCGGGTGATGATTTTGAAGTTGCATTTGATTTGCACAGCGGCTTGCTCATTTCGTATATTTATAAAGGAACTACTTATATTGACCAGGCCATGACCCCCAATTTTTGGAGAGCGCCAACCGATAACGATTTCGGAAACCGAATGGACCAGCGTCAGGCTGTTTGGCGAAATGCAGGGAAAAACATGCAGATCGAGGATTTCGATATTCAGATTTCCAATACCTCTGTGGCAAGGCTTTTTGTGACCTACTATTTGCCTGATGTCCGTTCCGAATTAAAACTGGAATACCAAATAATGGGTAATGGCGAGATAATTGTAGAAATGTCCTTTCGTCCGGGTGTAGAAGGTTTGCCCAATTTGCCACGTTTCGGTATGCAAGTAAGCCTTGTAAAAAGCATGACTCAAATGCAATACTATGGTCGTGGTCCGCACGAAAATTACTGCGACCGAAACACCTCAGCATTTGTAGATGTTTACAATAGTTCAGTAAGCGATCAGTATTTTCCGTATATCCGTCCGCAGGAAAATGGTTATAAAACAGATGCACGGTGGCTGGCAATTACCAAACCTGATGGCAAAGGATTGTTTTTTAAATCCACCAAACATTTTAGTTTCTCTGCATTGCATTATTCTACAGACGATTTGGACCAATTGACACGGAAGAATTATCGACATACTATTGATATGAAATCAAAACAGGAAATTTTTTTGAATATTGACTTCAAACAAATGGGAGTTGGTGGCGACAATTCGTGGGGGGCAAGGCCACATCGGCAATATACATTGCCCGCAGCCATTTACAAATTCAGTTTCCATCTGCGGCCATTTAACAGGGATGAAGACCCGTTTGCAGCCTGGGGCGAAAAGTATTAAACCTAAAAGTGGGCTTCAAAAAAAGTGTTTGTTACTTTTGTTTTGTTATCTGATAATAATTTTTACTTTTATTGCTCAAATAAAGAACCATGTCTGAACCAGGATTTAATAAAATAAGACCGTATAATAATGAAGAAATTCAGCAGGCAATTCCACGAATTATTGCTGATCCACAGTTTAAACTCCTGATGAATTATTTGTATCCTGTCGAAAACCACGAATCCATTCTTGAAAATCTTTTGAAAGTAAAAGATGTATCAGCGTTTCAGCAGGTTTTGACTTTGCCCGCCATTGAAGGGATTGTTGCCAATACTGCTGAAGGTGTTACTTCTTCGGGTTTTGAAAATATTTCGAAAGATGAGCCCCATGTTTTTGTAGCGAATCACCGCGATATTACGCTCGACTCTTCTATTTTGGGAATGCTTTTGTTTCAACATGGGATGGCACCCAGCCAAATAACCTGGGGCAATAACCTGATGGTTTCTCAGTTGATTATTGATCTGGGAAAATGCAACCAGATGATTACAGTTTTCAGGGAAGGCACACCAAAGGAAATGTTGATCAATTCGCAAAAACTATCTGCTTATATTCGAAAAGTAGTGGTTGATGGCCATAAGACGGTTTGGATTGCTCAGCGAAAAGGCCGGGCGAAGGATGGCTTTGATCAAACGGAGGTCGGTATTTTAAAAATGTTATCGCTTTCGCGGACGGCAGATGTGAAATCGGGATTGATGGATCTCAATATTGTCCCTGTATGTGCTTCTTACGAACTTGAGCCCTGTGGTGGGATGAAAGTCAGGGAAATATACCAGTCGCAAAGTGAAAACTATGTGAAGGATAAAGACGAGGATTTCAAAAGTATCCTCGGTGGGGTAACCATCCCCAAGGGTAGGATTCATTTTACTATTGGAAAATCCATAAATGCAGACATTCAAAATATTGACGATTCGTTAAACAAAAATGAATTGGTTGAAAAAGTCGCCCAGATAATCGACAAGCAGGTTTATCAAAATTATTATTTGTGGCCCACCAATTATTTGGCCTACGATTTATTGGAGCAGTCAAATCGCTTTGCCGATCAGTACGATCAGAAAACCAAAGACCAATTAGATGAACGGCTGGAACTGGCACATCAAGCCGTCGAAGCTGACACCAATGACATTAAAGATCTCTTCTATAAAATGTATGCCAATCCGGTGTACAACAAATTGGCTGTTGAGGGGTAATTATCCATTTACTTGTTCGTTGACCGCTTGTTATTTGCTAATACATCCTATCTCTCCGGCACAATAGTTTCAGTAAAATCTGATGAAAAAGCCGCAAAATAGCCAACCGCCCCTTTGTTTAAGTTGGTGCTTACATTTGCGGGTGGCCCACTGAATAAAGGAATGTTCATGCTGATTTCTGTCTGTAATTCTATGATAAAAATATAGTACTCTTCTGTTATGCTGGAAGTAACCAGTGTAAATTGATCACTCGGCTTTAATTCGCTGCTGTCCAGAACCATCACATAGGCACCATAAACGTAATTGCCGTCAAATAGTTTGTCGTCGGTAACAGTCATTTTCCAAACCGTATCGGTAAGGAGTGTGCCATTTCGAAGGCCATTGAACATGTAAAAGTTGGGTCCGGGTGGGTCGTATCCGTAAAATTCGATTGCCCAGCGTCCCCGTTCCGGGATGTAAACGGCCCGTGTTGAGTCAATATCAGCGGAAAGTGAAGGCATGGTTTCGCTGGCTTCAAAATGTTTTTCGCCGGCAATTTCTTCTGCCAGATCTATTTTTAGCTGATATGTTTTTTCGATTGCACCTTCAAAATTAAAGGGAGCCAAATAATAACCCGGATAGTTTTTGTCTTCATCAAAAAGAAAAATATTTGTTCCGTCTTCAACGGTAACTGTGGCACCGCTAACCAGAGGAGGGGCTTCGTTTGAAAAATAGCCTGCGGTTGTGGTTAAATGTATGTATTGAAATGTTGATCCACCAGGTGTAATATAGCCTTCGACAGCCAGCCTAGTGTATTCCTGTTCAAGTTCAATATCGATGCGCTCAGTACAGGAATTTAAAATACCAAGGCTGAGTATTGAAACGGTGATGATATAAAGTGTTTTGTATTTCATAGTTTAAAATCGAAAATTATAAGTGATAGATGGAATAATGCCAAATAAATAAGTCACTTCGGCATAAGTAATATTGGGGTCGTTGGGGTCACTTTGGAAATTTATCACCCAGGGATTTTTTCTGTTGTAAACATTGTAAATCGAAAAATTAAGCGAGTTGTGCCATTTTTTACCCGGCTTGTCTTTGTCGTGCCAGGTAACCGAAACATCGAGGCGGTGGTAATCAACCATCCGGTACGAATTTCGTTCAGAGTAAACCGGTACCACAGTATTGCCATAAACATAGCGTCCTACCGGAAATGTAATGGGTTGTCCGGTCAGGTAAACCCAGGTAGCCCCAAAACTGATTTGCTCTCCCAGATTGTAATTCATTACAATAGAGAAATCGTGGGGACGGTCGTAACTGGCAGGGTAGGGGTCGCCATTGCTGATGCCTTCAATCTGTTGCAAAGTTCTGGACCAGGTATAACTGACCCACCCGCTCAGGTTTCCACGGGTTTTTTTTACGAGAAACTCGACACCGTAACTCCATCCTTTTCCGAACAGCAATTCGCCTTCAATAAATTTGTTTAGCAATAATTCAGCGTGATCCTTAAAGTCGATGGCGTTCTTTACATTTTTATAATAACCTTCAACGGAAGTTTCGAGCAAACCTTTTTTGAAATTCCGGAAATAACCCAGGGCAAACTGGTTTCCGATTTGCGGTTTTACATTCATGCTGGCCGGAAACCAAATACTCAGCGGAGAACCACCTGTCGAATTTTCGGCTTGCTGGATGTATTGGAAGTTTCGCGAATAGCTTGCTTTAATAGATGAAACTTCGTTGAGTTTAATGACGATTCCCAAACGGGGTTCAAAGCCCAGATAGGTGTTGTATATTTTCCGGTCAGGCTGAGGCGTATATCCTGTTGTGTCTCCAAATTCGTTGTAAGTGAATACGGTGTCGGGTCCGATATTGTTAAACATAGAAAGTCGTAAGCCATACTTTAGCGTTAAAAGTGAGCCCAGCTTTTGATTGTTGCTGATGTAAATCCCACTTTCTAGTGAATAGTTATTCGGAATTGAATAAGTGCCAAAAGTTGTAGTGTCGCCCAGCCCTTCAACTTTCCCGGGATAAAAATTGTGGTAAATTGAAGAAATGCCAAAACGGACGGTATTGTTGGTATTGGCATACCAGGTAAAATCACCTTTTAAAGTATAGTCGGTCAAATCAGATTCCCAAACAAAAGCCTGTACATTAGGTTCGGGAATACCCAGGCTGTAATTAAAACGGTTGGCAACGAGTGTAAAATTAGAGAAAAGTTTTTCATGAAAAATGTGATTCCAGCGCAATGTGCCCGTAGCATTTCCCCAATTCATATTAAATTGTCCGCTTTTCAGTACATCTTTTCCAAAATAACCCGAAAGAAAAACATGGTTATTCTGATTAATTGACCAATTTACTTTTGCATTCATATCATAAAAATAAAGCGCACTTTGTTTCATGTTTTCATCTTTGGATAATCTCAAAAACAGATCGGCATAAGTGCGGCGCCCCGAAACCATGAAGGATGCTTTATTTTTGGCGATGGGGCCTTCTAAAGTCAGACGGGAGGCGATCAGTCCAATCCCTCCATTTCCATGAAATTTTTTATTGTTTCCTTCTTTCATCCGTACATCAACCAGCGAGGAAAGCCGGCCACCATATTGTGCAGGCAAATCGCCTTTGTACAATTGAACACTTTTCACAGCATCGTTGTTGAATACCGAAAAGAATCCCATTAAATGACCGGCATTGTAAACCGTGGCTTCGTCTAATTGCACAAGATTCTGGTCGGGGCTGCCCCCACGTACGCTAAAGCCTGAACTGCCCTCGGCAACAAATTTTACACCGGGCAGCAGTTGGAGTGCTTTAATAATGTCAACTTCGCCCATAAGCATGGGAATGGATTGAATTGTTTTTGAAGTGAGGGTATTTACACTCATTTGGTTTGAAGTGACATTCTCATGCGCCTGCTCAGTTATTTCCACTTCTTCAAGCCGTTTGCTGGCAGTGCCCAGTTCAATATTGATGGTGGTGTCGCGGCTTAATTCCATATCGATTACAACATTGGCATAACCGATGAAAGAGTAAACAATCTGGTATTTATTTGCCGGAAGCGAAATAGAATAAAAGCCGTAGGTATTTGATGCTGCCCCTTTGTTGATGTTTTTTATCAGTACGGTGGCTCCCGGCAAATGTTCGCCATCACTCTTATCCGAAATAAATCCGCTCAGCGTGATATTGCCTTTTTGGGCATGAACGGCTGCCTGTGCAGAAACAAAGAGCAAAATAAGAAGGATGATTTTATTTAGCATGTTATTAATAATCGTTGGTATTTGTTTTTAAATGCCTAAGGATAAACCCGAAAATCCAAATATCAATTCAACAAATATGCAAATCTCAAAACGAAACACCTTTTTATTTCAAACAGTTTGGATTTTAAATATTGTCTTTTTGAGATTTATTTGTTATTTGGTAATTGTTTTTTGTAATTTTCTACTAATAATACACGAATATTAGAAATAAGAGATTAAGCTTTAACGTGTTTACTCCTCATTTATTTTCAATTCAATCTCATATAAATCCGAACTGCCATCATCATTGTCACAAACTGTAAGAATGATGATTTTGTTTTCGCTTATTAATTTGACGGTAATTCCCTCTTGCTTTTTTTGTAGTGTTTTGCCATTTTCTGTAATCAGCTCTGCCACAATTGCTCCCTCATTCATTTTTGTGAAAGATACGAATCCAACATAACTTCCCAAAACAGTACCATCGTCGATTTCATTGCTGGTGTTTTCGAGGGAAGCCGTGAAAAGAAGTCCCGAATGTTCCGGTAAAACACAGGCCCCTGAAAAGCCTGCAGCAACACCTTTGTCACTGGGTAAGTTGAAAGGGTAAACTTTCATAGCAGGAACCAAAATGCTTTCACTTTTGATAAAAGCGAGTAAAGCTTCCCTTTCTATTTCAACGATGAAGTTTTTACTCACATTTCCCCTGTGCAATAAGTAGGCTTTATTTTCGGAGAAAGCCAAACCCTCGATGTTGATTTTATTATTGGGTTTCAATCCTGCTTCTTCTTTGATGGCATTGTAAACAGGGCGCATATTCTTTTTGTGTATCTTGCTATTTCCGGAATTGGAAATCAGAAAAGCAGTATCCCGTTTTGTTTTTTTTGAGCCCGAAGACAGTATCAACAATTGTTTTTCTCCGGCTTCCTCCAATAATGCCATGGATTCAAAATCGGCCTTCAGTTTTTTTGGTGTCCTGCCATTTACAATTGAATCTACGCCAGCAATTTTTTCTTTGCCGATAATATTCCAGTTCTCATCTAATGTGAAAAGAAAAGGCAGGTCATCGCCAATGATGTAAATTTTTCCACCGTAGAACTCAATCCCCGAAGCCGAAGCCAGATGGGGAAAATATTTGTGTTTGATAACTTGGGTGCTGATTGATTTCACTTCTCCGGAATTGGAACATGAAACCATTAAAATGGCAATAATTATTGTCAGGGTAATTTGTGTGAGCTTATTCATCTGTGGTTTTCATGTTTTTGATGAGACGGGAGCAAAGATAGAAATCTTGTGCTGTTATTTATTACGAGCCAAATCGAATAAAGGAAGATTGGTTCTTTCTCAACCTGCTAAGTGCAAAAGGCCACTTAGCGGGTTTGAAAGATATGCTAAGTTGACCCGCCTGTTTATTTCAGTTAGAAATCTTGAAGATCAGAAACATATCTTGATAGAGTTTGATAAAGTTATGAAAAAAAATACTAATATGGTATAACTTCAATAGAATGTTGAAAGGTAGTAAGCTGAGTTCTATTTAAGGCACTTTATCTATACTTCAGATATTCAATTACTTACAAGAAACTCCCTTTGTGGTTCTTAGTGTCTTGGAGTCTTTGTGGCTAACTATTCTGCTACTATTCCGATAGCTATCGGAACAAAGACACAAAGAAAACACTAAGAAATGATTATCAAGACATAAGTTATTCTGTATCAGTATTTGTTATATCGAACTCAGGTTAGTAGCCCATTGAGGGATTTGTCAGTTTTCAATTAAAGGCACACTTTTTGACAAGTTAAATTCTTAGTTTTGTGAAAAGAATGAATAAGGAAAAACAGAAACTCGGTAGAGCACTTTTTATTCCACTGATTTTATTGACGCTAATGTGGGTCGTAAGACTTGTTGAATACGGCTTTGGAATTGAATTGGGATTTCTCGGTGTTCATCCTTTGCATGTGGACGGACTGCCGGGCATTGTTCTTTCTCCACTCTTGCATGGTGGTTTTGAACATTTGCTGGCCAATTCTTTGCCTTTCCTTATTTTGTCACTTGCCTTGTTTTATTTCTATCCCCAAATAGCTGTAAAAGTACTGATTGGTATCTGGCTTTTGTCGGGATTGTGGATATGGTTTGGTGGACAGCCTTCGTCATATCATATCGGTGCAAGCAGTCTGATTTATGGTTTCTCAGCCTTTTTATTTGTCAGTGGAATGATTCGTAAAGATACCCGCTTAGCTGCCCTGGCATTGATAGTTGCTTTCCTGTATGGAAGCATGGTTTGGGGAGTGTTCCCTGAATTTTTTCCAAAGAAAAATATTTCATGGGAAGGCCATCTTGGTGGATTTATTGCAGGACTTATACTGGCCTTTTACTTTCGGGATTCAGGTCCTCAGCGCAAACAATATTCCTGGGAATTAGAAGAGGAACCGGATGAAGAGGAACCGGATGGCCGGCAATATTGGCAGTTGAAGAAAGAGAATACGGATACAACCTGATGGTGAAATTCCAAAACTCAATCCCGATAGCTATCGGGACAAAATCCAAATAAATTCTAAATGTCAAATCATAACAGATCATCGTTATCTGCGTCAAAAACAAACCATAATCCAAAGTTCAAACTCTGGCTGTTTTGTAAAGCAACCCCAATTCTCCCCTAGGGGGAGATGTCCGAAGGAC
>QMPA01000003.1 GCA_003650365.1 Bacteroidota bacterium
AGATACCGCCACTTTTGGCTCGGGCTGCTTTTGGTGCAGCGAAGCCATTTATAGCCGATTAGAAGGTGTGAATGAAGTTGTTTCAGGCTACTCCGGTGGCGACGAACCAAATCCAACTTACGACATGATTAGCAATGGCACATCACTATACGCAGAAGTGATTCAGATTTCTTTTAATCCCGACCTTGTTTCCTTTAGGGAATTATTGGAAGTATTCTGGAAAACCCACGACCCCACAACTTTAAACCGGCAGGGTGCCGATGTGGGCACACAGTACCGTTCGGTTGTTTTTTATCACAACGAAGAGCAGGAGCGAATAGCAATCCATTATAAGGAGGAACTCGATAAAGCAAAGATTTGGAAGAACCCAATAGTTACAGAAATCAGCCCTTTTAAAAGTTTTTATCCGGCAGAAAAATACCACCAGGATTATTACAAAAACAATCCTGCACAGGGCTATTGCAATATTGTAATTACACCAAAAATCAAAAAATTTGAAAAGATTTTTTCAGAAAAATTAAAATAGTCAGTCGGACGACAACCACTAATACGCAAAATCAATAAAGTGGTCAGACGACTAAAGAACAAATAATTGAAACCGTCGTCCGACCACTATAATACGCTAAATCAGCATAGTGGTCAGACGACTAAAAAGCAATTTAATCAAATAATAACAACAGTCGTCTGACCACTATTTTGCGCTGGTGTATTAGTGGTCGGACGACAACTTTCACACATTCACACATTTACACATTTACGCATTCATTATCATGAACTACCTTTCCGCAGATAAACTTTCCAAATCTTTCGGTGATTTATTGCTGTTTGAAAATATTTCTTTTGGTTTAGAGCGGGGCGAAAAAACAGCCCTGATTGCCAACAACGGTACCGGTAAAACGACCTTGTTTAATATCCTTTCAGGGCTTGATACTACTGATAGTGGGAAGCTTAGTTTGCGTGATGGAATGAAACTTGGTTATCTGCAACAAGACCCTGTTTTTGATGAAAGCCTGACAATTGCGGAAATATTACAAAGCGGACATTCTGCCATCTATTCGGTTATTCGCAATTACCAAAAAGCCCTCGAAGAACACAGTAAAGAACACACGCCAGCCAATCAACAGGCTTTTGAAGCGGCTTCAAATGAAATGGATATTCACCATGCCTGGGATTTTGAGCGCCGTGCCATCGAATACCTGACTTTGTTTAATGTTTACCTCCCAGAGCAAATCATCGGCACACTTTCGGGTGGGCAACGGAAACGCTTGGCACTGGCTTTGGTATTAATTGACGAACCAGATATTTTACTCTTGGACGAGCCTACTAACCATCTTGATATAGAAATGATTGAATGGTTAGAAAAGTATCTTCAAAAAATAACTTCTGCTTTGCTCATGGTTACCCACGACCGGTATTTCTTGGACAGGGTTTGTAATCATATTCTGGAAATGGACGTTGGTCATTTGTATCAGCACCAGGGCAATTATTCTTATTTTCTAAAGAAAAAAGCAGAACGAATTGCCAATCGGGAAATGGAAATTCAAAAGGCTTCAGGATACGTCAGAAAAGAAATAGACTGGATGCGCCGAATGCCCAAAGCACGAACTACCAAATCCAAAGCTAAAATTGACTCCTTCTATGAAAAAGAAGCCATTGCTAACAGTGGAAAAAAAGAACAGGCAATCAAACTGGAAGTGAAAACCAGGCGGATTGGGGGTAATATTCTTGAACTGGAAAAGTTGAACAAAAGTTATGGCGATATTAAAATCCTTGATAACTTTAATTACCTCTTCAAACGTGGTGAACGTATTGGTATTATTGGTAAAAATGGAAGTGGAAAATCAAGCTTTTTAAATGTGATTCTTGAAAAGGAAGCTGTAGATTCTGGGATGGTTAAGAAAGGTGAAACCATAGTTTTCGGATATTACTCTCAACAAGGAATGCAATTGAAAGAAGACAAACGCGTAATTGAAGTGGTAACCGATATTGCCGAAGTGATTGAAATGGGAAACGGTAGTACAATCTCTGCATCACATTTTCTTACTTACTTTTTGTTTCCACCGGAAAGGCAATACAACTACGTTTCAAAACTGAGTGGTGGTGAAAAAAAACGGCTGTACCTTTTAACCGTCCTGATGAAGAATCCCAATTTTTTAATCCTTGATGAACCCACCAACGACCTGGATTTAACTACCTTAAACAAACTGGAAAACTTTTTATCTGCCTACCAGGGATGCCTTGTACTTGTTTCTCACGACAGGTATTTTCTAGACCATTTGGTTGACCATCTTTTTGTGTTTAAGGGCGATGGAGAAATCAGGGATTTCCCCGGAAATTATTCATCCTACCGAAAAAAGACAGATGCTTTGGAGCAATCAAAAAGAGCAAAAAGGGTAGGGGAGAAGAAATCAGAAATGCCAAAAACAACCATCAATCCGTCTGGAAAAAGAAAACGGACTTACAAAGAGAATCAGGAATACCTGCAACTGGAAAAAGAAATCGAATCCCTTGAAGCAGAAAAACAAACTTTGGAAACAGCACTGAATTCAGGTGACAGTGATTACGAAAAACTCCAAAAAACAGCCGAACGCATTGGACAACTCATTGAGATAATTGACGAAAAAACTTTCCGGTGGATGGATTTGGATGAGCTTGGTGATTAATAATCAAGCTTTAAATACCCTGACCCACCGGGTTTTCTCCAACCCGTTGGGTCAAAAAACACTAAAAATATAAATCAGAGAAATTTTTTTCCTCCGATTTACCCTCGCCTTCAAGATCGTTATTAGATTATTAAAGGCTTAAAAATTAGCCTATCTTTGTCTGAACTTGACCAGAAACAAATCCTGTAATATCAATTTCAAATAATTGAAAGTAAATTGAGATTTAAATCCTTAATATTCATACTGATAATATTTGTTATCTCGAATTCGCTTTATGCGCAAAAAGAAGCCAATATTTGGTACTTTGGTGAAAAAGCAGGGCTTGATTTTAGTGCTGGTAATCCGGTTGCGTTAACTGACGGGCAGATGGATACCTGGGAGGGATGTTCTTCGATTTCTTCCCCAAGCGGAAACCTTTTGTTTTATACTAACGGAATTACGGTTTGGAATAAGCAACACACAATAATGCCGAATGGAACGGACTTGATGGGAAATCCTTCCAGTACACAATCGGGTATGATTGTACCTTTCCCCGGTACAAATGATAAGGTACTGATATTTACAGTCGACTGGGCTGCCTCTGACCCGCCAGGAGGAGCAAAGGGTTTAAGATATTCGCTGGTTGATCTCACTCTTGACGGCGGTCTTGGCGATATTGTTCCGGCAGAAAAAAACATCGAAATATTGGCCCCTGTCTGCGAAAAGGTTACAGCGGTTAATCACAGTAATGGAATAGATATTTGGGTGGTAGTAAACAAGTTTGGAACAAATTCCTTTTATGCCTATTTGGTAAGCACTTCAGGCGTAAGCAGCAACCCTGTTATAAGTACCGCCGGTGATGTGCTAACAGAAACCAATTCGCAAGGCTATATGAAAATTTCTCCTGATGGCAGTTGGCTTGCCAGAGCGAATGGCAGTGGTGGCTCAATAGAAATCTTTAATTTCGATGCATCAACAGGAATCGTTAGTAATGCCATCAAAGGTACCGGTTTTGGAATACGTAAAATGTACGGTGTGGAGTTTTCACCTGACAGTAAGAAATTGTATGTAAATACCTGGTATTCGTCTGCGTCAGGTGGTGGCCTTTACCAGTACGACTTGGAGGATAGCAATATTCTTGGCTCCAGGGTTTTTATTTCCGATTTGCCCGATGGTGCTTTGCAACTGGCTCCAAACAGTAAAATTTATGTGGTAAAAAAGGGACTGTCTTCACTTGCTGTGATTAATCAGCCCAACGAGAAAGCCCCGGCTTGTAATTTTCAGTTAAATGGGATCAATCTTTCGGGTAAAATTAACCATATGGGACTGCCCCCATTTATCCAATCTTTCTTTAATCTTGATCTTGATTTTTCTCATACCAATACTTGCTTTGGTGATTCAACGCAGTTTACCCTAATCACTTCAATTACACCCGATTCCGTTTTGTGGGATTTTGGTGACCCGGCTTCAGGAGTAAACAACACTTCTAAGCTAATCGATCCAAAGCATATATTTAGTATTTCCGGAACGTATACTGTCAAAGTCAAATTATGGTCGCTAACAGCAGTTGATAGCATAGCCTATGATATTTTAATTTCTGAAATACCAGTTATTAACCTTGGTGACGACACTTCCTTTTGCAGTGGTAGTGAATATGTTTTAAATGCAGGTCCGGGCCTCACTACTTATTTGTGGTCAACTGGCCAAACCAGCCAGAGTATTCATGTAACAACAGCCGGTACTTATTGGGTAGAGGTAACTAATGAGCCAACTTGTCCAGCTAGCGATACCATTGTTTTGGGAATCAACCCAACCTATTCAATACAGATAGATACCAGTATTTGTAAGGGAGAATCCATTTATATTGGCGGTGATTATCAAAATGAAGCAGGAATATATTACGATACCCTCCTTACTATTTTGGGATGCGATAGTATTTTTGAGACGAATTTGATAGTTAATGATTATCTAACATTAAATATTGACACCACCATTTGCCAGGGAGATTCTATTTTATTGGAGGATGCGTATCAAAAAGAGGAAGGAATTTACTACGATACCATCAACAATGTAAATACTTGTGACAGTGTGATTGTTACGGATTTATCTTTAACCGACTATCTGACGAAAAACAAAGAAACTATTATTTGTGATGGCGATTCTGTTTTTCTGGAAGGTGCCTACCGCAGCGATGAAGGAATATATTATGATACAATAATAAATATTGAGACTTGCGATAGTTTACTGATTACACAATTGTTCGTCGATCCTTTACCAACAGTATCTTTGGGAAATGACACCACCATTCTGGAAGGTGACGTACTTCTGCTTGATGCCACTTTTCCCGATGCCGAATACCTTTGGCAGGATGGTTTTACCGGGGCTATTTATGCTGCTTCCGATTCAGGCTGGTATTGGGTAGAAGTAAGTACGCATTGCGGGTTGGCTATCGATTCACTTTATTTTGATTATTATATTGACCTGGATTGCTTTGTTACTGTTCCTAATGCGTTCACGCCTAATGGCGATGGAAAAAATGACACCTTTAAACCAATACTTAATTGCGATGCTACCGTTTACGAGTTTAGTGTTTTTAACCGTTGGGGCGAAATGGTTTTTACAAGCGACAATCAAGTAGAAGGGTGGGATGGAGGTAGTAGTAAAACAGCCGATCCTCCAGATGTATATGTTTGGCAACTGGTTTATAAAATCCAGATAAATATTAATAAATTCATCGAAAGTGCAGAAAAAGGGACAGTTACTCTGGTGAGATAAACCAAAGCAATGCAACGAAACACTGCGTAATTTTGTTTACTTTTGTAGGCAACCGAATTTTTTACCATTTACGAAACGCCGCCTGTGATGAAAAAAAATATATTTATTCTTTTTGGTTTACTTCTGTCTCTTTCGCTAACAGCACAGAAACAAGCCAGTTACTGGTTCTTTGGGGAAAATTGCGGCCTCAATTTTAACAGTGGAGTACCGGTTGCATTAACCACTGGTGCCCTATCAACCATGGAAGGCTGTTCTGCTATTTCTACTGAATCGGGAGCTTTGCGGTTTTATACTGACGGTAGTACAGTTTGGAATAAAAATAATGTAGTAATGCCCAATGGTAGTGGATTGATGGGTAATTCATCAAGCACACAATCGGGTATTATTGTCCCCTGGCCGGGAGATGATAATAAATATTTTGTTATTACGATTGATGATGTTGATGCTGGTGGTGGAGGTAATGGCTTACGCTATTCAGTTATTGATATGACCTTACAAGGATTTCTGGGTGACGTTACAAGTGAGAAAAATGTATTGCTAACTACACCCATGTGTGAAAAACTTACTGCGGTAGGCCACGACAATGGTATCGACACCTGGGTAATCTCTCAAAAATGGGGAACCAACGATTTTTATTCCTATCTCGTTAAAACTGACGGAGTGGATATGACTCCGGTAATTAGTTCTGGTGGTGTTATTATATCAGGTGATATTGACAATGCCAAAGGCTACTTAAAGGTTTCTCCCAATGGGGAAAAATTGGCTAAAGCCAATGCCGGTCTTCGTTCTGTGGAGATATTTAACTTTAATAATGTAACAGGTGCTGTAAGTTGGATAGTAACCGATAACAACCTTGGTGGTGAGGCATATGGGGTTGAGTTTTCACCTAACAGTAAGTTGTTATATATCAATACCTGGAAAAATAACAATTCGAAAAAACTGGTTCAATACAATCTTGAAGCCAGTACACCCCAGGGTATTATTGATTCCAGGGTACAGATTGCATCGGGAACAGATGGTGCTTTGCAAATTGCACCTGATAATAAAATGTATGTGGCTACAAATCAAAGTGCATACATCAGTGTTGTTAATGCACCAAATAAGCAGGGGAGTGCCTGTGATTTTGATGCCAATGAAGTTTACCTTGCAGGAAAAACATCGAGATGGGGCTTACCCCCTTTTATTCAATCATTTTTCAGTTTTAATGCTGGCTTTTATAACGAAACTCCCTGCTATACAGATCCTACTCAGTTTTATGAAAATAGTTCTGTAACGCCTGACTCTGTTTATTGGAATTTCGGAAATACTTCTTCCGGCGATGATAACATTTCTTACGAATTTGATCCCGTCCATTTATTTACAGCTCCGGGACTTTATTTTGTAAAGCATGTAATTTGGGTAGAAGGATTGAGCGACAGTCTCACCAATGGGGTTTTTGTTCACGAAAAACCAAATATCCAATTGGGGAACGATACTTCATTTTGTGAAGGTGATCCCTTAGTTTTGGATGCCGGAGATGATTACGATACTTTTTTATGGAGTAATGGCGATACAACAAGAACCACCACTGTTGTACTTGCCGGGGAATATTGGTGCGAAGTTACAGAGGGAGCAGGTTGTAGCAATAGCGACACCATCTCAGTGATTGCTTTTGAAAAACCAACGATTAACCTGGGCAATGATGTGGCACGTTGCGCGGGCGGATTTTATACCATTGATGCAGGCTCAGGTTACGTTAGTTATTTATGGCCAAATGGTTCCACGTTGCAAACTTTTTCTGTCGAATCTTCTGGTACATACTGGTGCGAAGTTACCAATGAATTTGGCTGTCCGAATCGAGACAGTATCGATGTCACTTTTTACCCAAATCCCATTGCCGACCCTGGTCCTGTGCAAACAATTGATCAGGGAGAAACGACGGTTCTTGAAGGCGCTGCTTCAAGTGGATTAAGCCCTTATGCTTATGAATGGCAACCTGCCAATATGTTGGTGCAAAACGATATTCCGGATCCTACTACTTTGCCAATCATCACACCTACCTGGTTTACTTTAATTGTAACAGATAGCAGGGATTGTGTTAGCGAACCTGAAGATGTTCTCATTAATCTTACAGGTTCTACATTATGGGCATTACCAACCTCAGACCCTGATACGATTTGTTTAGGAGAATCGACTGATATTACTGCTTACGCAACTGGCGGTGGACTTGAATACACTTATCAATGGACCAGTAGTAATCCGCCGGGATTTTCTTCTTCATCAGCTAATTTTACGGTTACACCTACAACTTCAGGAACAGTTGTTTATAATCTTCATCTAACAGATCAATATGGTAATGAATTTGATGGCAGTACCACTGTCGAAGTAAAACCCTTGCCAGTTATTGATCTTATACCTGAAGGGATTATTCCTATTGGCCCCGACACAATTGTTGTGTGTGTTCGTGATTCGGTAATGCTTGATGCGGGCCAGGAAGGCGATCCTGAAGAGACCACCTATTTTTGGACACAGGCCAATTATTTGGGCAGGTATTTTAAGGCTACAACCAACGGTAACTGGATTGATTTCCAAACCCACGAAGTTCGTGTAAATTATCCGGGAGCCAATGGCTGTGAGAGTATAGGTGAAATCACTATTGTTTTCGACTTTAACGAATGTCAGATTGGAATTGATGAAAATATTCCGGATGACCAACAAGCTTTCCAGATTTTTCCAAATCCAAACAATGGAGCGTTTACAATATTGTTAAACCAGGAAATGCACGATTTGGAAATCAGGGTTTTTGATTATGTTGGCAAGCAGGTTTATACCGAAAGTTTTAATGGAAAATTTGAAAAAGGATACCAACAGCAGTTTCAGCTAAATCTTAAGCAGAAAGGAATTTATTTTATACAATTACTTTCTGAATCCACAAGTTTGTCGGTACAGAAAATTGTCGTGAGGTAGCATAATATATTAACAATCAGTCTTTAATTACACTTTGTTATCCACGAGTTTAATTGATGTTTCACCGATTTCTAATTTCCTTTGCTTATACAAAGCACCAACAGCTTTCTTGAAAATCTTTTTACTCATTCCTAACTGATCAACAATTTCAGACGGGGCACTTTTATCGGTTAAATTTAGTTCTCCACCGTTGTCCACAAGTGCATCATGCAGTTTTTGAACATTGTCATCAACAGCAATATAGCCAGAGCGGTTTAAACTAACATCAATCTTTTTATCAGCTCTTATATTTTTTACATAGCCGTTTAATGCTTTTCCAATTTTCACCTTTTCGAAAACTTCATTGCTAAAAAGCATACCCTGATAACTGTTGTTCACAATTACACTTATTCCTATTTCAGAAAGTGCATAGGGAAGTAAACTTACTTTATCACCAATTTGAAGGTCTTGAGGTTCTTTCTTAAAAGTATTGTTAATCTTTGTACTACCCACAAGACGTTGAGATACTTCGTCCAGAAAAAGATAGACAACATAAGCTTTACCTTCTTCAATATGTTTGGCTTGTAGCCTGTACGGAACCAATAAATCTTTCTCAAGTCCCCAATCAAAAAAGGCACCAAATGTACCCACTGCCTTGGCTACAAGTGGTGCATATCCATTCAGCATTACTTTTGGCAAAAGGGTTGTGGCTATTATTAAATCCTCAGAATCTTTGTAAAGAAAAACCTCAATTTTGTCGTCAATTTCTAATTCGTCCGGTACATATTTATTGGGTAGCAATACCTCATCTGACTCATCATCTATCAGGTATATTCCATTATCTGTCTGCCGTGAAGCTTTAAGTGTATTCAGTTGTCCTAACTTGAGCATAAAAATATTTTTTGGTAAAATTAATCTAATTCAAGTTTGAAATACTTTTTGTGAAATATGCCGTGATATTCCATCGCTGAAGAATTCTATTATTAATACCCTATAATAGATATTATGTTAAATAGTGTGTTTTAAATAAAAGGGAAACAGTAAAACTATTTCCCTCTCGTTATTAATTACTATCGTTCAACTCTTTTAACTTATCATTCATTTTTAATTGAATGTAAATATTTTTTAGTGCAAGTACTGAATATTTATCATTAGGATCCAACTCCAAAGCTTTTTCAAAATATGGCATGGCTTGCTTTAACTCAACATTCCCCTTCTCGACCAATTCTTCATATTTCGTCACTTCGTTTAACGGAAGATCTTTGGCTTCATCTAGGTAAGCTTTACCTTCGTTACTGTATATGGCTCCGATATTGTAATAAACACTGGAATTCTCTCCTCCAAGATCAATGGTTTTTTGATAATACTCTAATGCTTTTTCGTACTCACCATCATTGTCATAAGTTTGACCTAGAATCAGATACAGATTCGGATTCTCTTTGTCGGCATCAATGGCAGACAACAAAGCTTCTCTGAGTTTATCATTATTCCCCGTTTCGAGATAAATCTGAGCCAATTCAAGCATTAAGCTAAGATCATCAGGATATTTAAGCCTTCCTTTTTCGATAACTTGTAAAGCTTTGGTAGTATCCCCCAATTGCTTAACAGATTTGCTATAAAACTTATAAATCCTGGCATCATTATAGTCCATTTCAATACATTTTTCAAGGTATTTAGTAGCAACTTCTTGATTATCAGCCCAAACACCAGACATACCCGCATAAAACGCTGCTGTAGTATCATACCTGCCTTCAAGTTCTGAAATAGCAACTACATTTATATAGCCATTAATAGCAACATCGTAATCTCTATTGTTATACCCTTCTCCTGCAAGCTTGTAATATAAATTTGTAAGGTTATACAGGTTTAATGCAAGTTCTCCTTCATAAGTATTTTTTGGATCGTATTTTTTAACATTAATGAATGATTCAAAGGCTATATCAGCAGCATTCTCAGATAAGCCTTTGACTTCTGCGTCTTCTGAAACAGCAATATTGTAATAAATTTCACCTCGGTACAACCATGTCTTCGCGTCATGCATTGTTTTTTCGTGTAAAATGGCTACGTCAATAACTTCTTTTGCTTTCTTGTATTCTCCGTTTTTATTGTACATATAGGCACTGGTCCGTTTGTTTTTTTGTGCCTGCATACCCATACTGACCAAAAGGCTTAAGCCTAAAAGAATTGCTATTTTTTTCATCTTAATCTGTTTTTACGTTTTTGCAAAGATATTTATAAACTAAATACTTATCCAATCATACAAAATTTATACCGTTTCTAAATATTGGCGTTTGCTGTTGGTTATGGAGTTAAGCACTAATTGTTCTTTGCTATACTACTCCTCCCCTTCTGTTTCCGGCTGATTTGCAGCGCCTTCCTCAGGCTTTGTAGGATTTTCATCATCTCCATTTTCGTTTTCTTCCTCTAATAGATTCTCAGCATACTCATCAGCAGAGATTTCTATTTTTGCCACTGCAGCTATTTCATCACCTTCGTTCAACTTAATCAGTCTTACGCCTTGTGTTGCCCTGCCCATCACACGCATGTCTTCAACAGCCATTCGAATGGCAATTCCTGATTTGTTAATAATCATCAGATCATCTTTATCGGTAACATGTTTAATGGCAATTAACGATCCTGTTTTCTCTGTAATGTTAAGGGTTTTCACACCTTTTCCTCCGCGGTTGGTTATCCGGTAATCATCAACATCAGAGCGTTTACCATATCCTTTTTCAGAAACCACAAGAACACTGTATTCATTACTTTCCAGGCAAATCATACCAATTACTTCATCCTTGTTATCCGCCAGTGTTACACCACGAACTCCCGCAGCATTGCGTCCCATCGAGCGTACTTTTTCTTCATTAAAACGAATGGCCCTGCCAGATTTTTTAGCGAGAATTACTTCATTGTTGCCATCGGTAAGGCGTGCCTCCAACAGCGTGTCACCCTCCCGGATTGTTATGGCATTGATACCATTTTGCCGTGGACGTGAATAAGCCTCAAGCGAGGTCTTTTTAATCACACCCTTTTTGGTAGCCAGCATGATGTAATGCGCATTAATATAATCCTCGTCCTTGAGGTCCTTGGTATTGATGATGGCTTTTACTTTATCGTCAACAGGAATATGAATGAGGTTTTGAATAGCCCTTCCTTTTGAAGTTTTTGCCCCTTCCGGGATTTCAAATACACGCATCCAGAAAACTTTCCCTTTTTCGGTAAAGAACAGCATGTAATTGTGGTTGGTTGCAACAAAAAGGTGTTCAAGAAAGTCTTCGTTCCTGGTGGTGCTTCCACGGGAACCACGCCCTCCCCTTTTCTGCTGGCGGTATTCGGTAAGTGGTGTGCGTTTTATATACCCCATATGCGAAATGGTAATCACTACTTTTTCGTCAGGGATAATATCTTCCATACGAATATCTTCAGCAGTATAAACAACCTGTGAACGACGTTCGTCACCGTATTTTTCTTTAATCCGGATAAGTTCATCTTTGATGATTCCCATTCGGATTTCCTTACTTCCCAATATTTCTTTCAGACGTGTGATCAGTTCCATTAAAGCTTCATAATCCGACTTTATTTTGTCTCTTTCCAGTCCGGTTAATTTTTGAAGGCGCATATCCAAAATGGCTTTGGCCTGAAGCTCGCTTAGATTAAAAGAACTCATCAAACCGTTTCTTGCATCTTCGGGCGTTTTCGAAGCCCTGATCAGGGCGATTACTGCATCCAGATTATCGAGTGCAACAAGCAGGCCTTCAAGAATATGGGCTTTGCGTTCGGCTTCTTTCAGTTCATATTCGGTACGCCGGGTAACAACTTCGTGACGGTGTTCCACAAAATAATGGATCATGTCTTTCAGGTTGAGCATTTTCGGCCGGCCATTTACCAATGCAATATTGTTTACACTAAATGAACTCTGAAGTGCAGTCTGCTGATAAAGTTTGTTAATAACAATACTCGGAATGGAATCTCTTTTCAAGTCGTAAACAATACGCATTCCATTTCTGTCCGACTCATCATTAATGTCTGAAATACCTATCAACTTCTTTTCGTTGACAAGATCGGCTGTTTTGCGGATCATTTCAGCTTTGTTCACCATATAGGGTACTGAAGTGGCAATAATACGTTCCTTGCCTGTTTTTGTCTCTTCAACATGAACTTCGCCACGCATCATCACGCGCCCCCTGCCGGTTTCAAATGCACTAACCACGCCTTCGTAGCCATAAATAATACCACCGGTTGGAAAATCGGGTGCCTGAACCAACTTGATCAAGTCTCCAATTTCAATTTCGTTGTCATCAATATAGGCTAGTGTTCCGTCAATTACCTGTGACAGATTGTGTGGTGCCATATTGGTGGCCATTCCCACTGCAATTCCTGATGCACCGTTAATGAGTAAATTTGGGATTTGTGTAGGTAATACAGTTGGTTCTTGAAGTGTATCATCAAAGTTTGGCCTGTGATCGACCGTATCTTTGTCAATATCAACCAGCATTTCTTCAGCAATCTTTCTCAACCTGACCTCGGTATAACGCATGGCAGCAGGATTGTCGCCATCAATAGATCCAAAGTTTCCCTGTCCCTGTACCAATGGGTAGCGCAACGACCAGTCCTGGGCCATCCGTACCATTGAGTCATAAACTGAAGTATCACCATGTGGATGGTATTTACCAAGCACCTCCCCTACTATTCTTGCCGATTTTTTATACGGTCGATTTGAATAAACACCCAATTCGTGCATGCCGAACAATACCCTGCGGTGTACTGGTTTTAAACCATCCCTAACATCAGGTAAAGCCCTGGAAACAATGACCGACATCGAATAATCGATGTAGGCCGACTTCATCTGATTCTCTATATTTACTTTAACAATTCTCTCCTGTTGAAATTCACTTTCCATCCAATATATTTCTTTAATCTATTCCAAAAAAAAATTAACATGCAAAGGTACGGTTTTAGCATGAAACAGCTATTAAAAAAAGCGACTATCTGCACATTAATATTAACAATTGGTTGTTAACATTTGGCCGGACAGAAGTATTGTGAAAAAAACATTCCTTTTACTTTTGAACTTATCGAAAGTCATGCTTTTCGGGAAGGTTTATTTCCGGGCACATGAAAGCAAGTTTTAATTAATTTTGCAAGCTCAAAAAAAGAATTTTATGGAAGCTAAATTTTCTGACAGGGTGAAAGAGGTTTTGACCTACAGCCGTGAAGAAGCAGTGAGAATGGGGAATGATTACCTTGGTGTTGAGCATTTGCTGCTTGGTATTATTCGTGAAGGAAACGGGATGGCTATTCAGCTTCTCACCTATTTTGGTGTTGATTTAAAAGGTTGTAGAAGAAATATTGAAAAAGCTGTCCAGAAGGATCAGAAAGTAAATATCAATAGCAATACCATCCCTTTATCAAAACAAGTTGAAAAAGCATTGAAACTAACTTATCTCGAAGCAAAAATTTTCAACAGTGAGCTGATTGGTACCGAGCATTTGCTTTTGGCTATTTTAAAGGATAACAATAATCTGGTTACAAGTGAATTGGCACTTCAAGGTGTATCATATAATGATTTAAAAGAAGAATTGAATTCCATTAAAAAGGAAAAGCATGGTGACTTGACTTACGAGCAACCAAAATCGGCGCTCTCCGAGGAAGAAGAAGGCGACCCAAGAAGAAAAGGAAGACCAATTGGTGCAGGAACAGGATCCAAAAAAGGTGACCCGAAATCCAAAACACCTGTACTGGATAATTTTGGTCGTGACCTAACAAAATATGCTGAAGAAGGGCGCTTAGATCCTATTGTTGGCAGGGAAAAAGAGATGGAACGGATTGCCCAGATACTGAGCCGGAGAAAGAAAAATAACCCCATACTCATTGGCGAACCCGGCGTTGGCAAATCAGCCATTGCCGAAGGTCTGGCCTTACACATTGTCAACCGCAAGGTTTCAAGGGCTTTGTTTAACAAAAGGGTTGTTACCCTTGACTTGGCTTCAATTGTTGCAGGCACAAAATACCGCGGACAATTTGAAGAAAGAATGAAAGCCATTTTGAATGAATTGGAGAAAAACCAGGACATCATTTTATTTATCGATGAAATCCATACAATTGTCGGGGCAGGAAATGCTTCGGGCTCGCTGGATGCTTCAAATATGTTTAAACCTGCACTGGCAAGGGGCGAACTTCAATGTGTTGGAGCAACAACACTGGACGAATACAGGCAACATATTGAAAAAGATGGTGCACTCGAAAGAAGGTTTCAGAAAGTATTGGTGGAGCCCACATCCCCAGATGAAACAATCAATATTCTTGAAAACATAAAAGAAAAATACGAAGACCACCACCTCGTAAAATATACTGACGATGCAATTCAGGCATGTGTTCAATTGACACATCGTTATATTAGCGACCGCTATCTTCCTGACAAGGCTATTGATGCACTGGACGAAGCTGGAGCTCGCGTACATATTAGTAACATTCATGTTCCTGCAGAAATAATTGACCTCGAAAGTTCTATTGAAGAAATAAAACTGAAGAAAACACAAGCTATTAACGGACAAAAGTTTGAAGAAGCTGCACAATTTAGGGATATTGAAAGACGTTATAGCGAAGAGCTGGTAAAAGCTAAAAAACGTTGGGAAGAAGATGCGAAAATTAACAGGGAAACTGTTACTGAAGAAAATGTATCGGAAGTTATTGCAATGATGACGGGTATTCCTGTAACAAATATAGCACAAAGCGAAAGCAACCGGCTGATAAGTATGGATATCGAGTTGCAAAAAGAAGTTATTGGGCAAAACGAATCGATTGCGAAAATTGTGAAAGCCATCCGTCGTAACCGTGCCGGATTGAAGGATCCAAACAAACCCATTGGTAGTTTTATTTTCCTGGGACCAACCGGAGTAGGAAAAACATACCTGGCTAAAATGCTTGCCAAATTCATGTTTGATACAGAAGATGCACTGATTAGAGTTGACATGAGTGAGTATATGGAAAAATTTGCCGTTTCGCGTTTGGTGGGGGCACCTCCCGGATACGTTGGCTACGAAGAAGGCGGACAACTTACCGAAAAAGTGAGAAGAAAACCCTACTCCATTGTACTGCTTGATGAAATTGAAAAGGCACATCCTGATGTATTTCATTTGCTTTTGCAGGTACTTGATGACGGTGTACTTACTGACAGTTTTGGACGAAAGGTTGATTTCAAGAATACCATCATTATCATGACCTCTAATATTGGGTCGCGGCAGTTAAAAGATTTTGGGCAAGGTGTAGGCTTTAGTACAGAAGCCAAAAGGACTAGCAAAGCCACTCATACCAAGGGAGTTATCGAGAATGCCCTGAAGCGAGCTTTTGCCCCTGAATTTTTGAACCGCATCGACGATGTGGTCATCTTCAATTCGCTGGACAAAAAATCTATATATAAGATTATTGATATTGAATTGCGTAACCTATACTCACGTATAAACGAAATGGGTTATAAAATTAAAGTTACCACCAAGGCCAAAGACTTTATCATTGACAGAGGTTGGGACGAACAATTTGGTGCACGTCCGCTCAAACGCGCCATCCAGAAATACATTGAAGATGAACTGGCCGAAGAAATCATTAAATCTGCTATCAAAGAAAACGACATCATTACCGTTGACTTTGATACCAAAAAAGATGAGCTTAAAATAAAGATTACGAAACCAAAAAAGCCTGCAAAAGCGTAAAATGAAACCCGTCTTAATCTAAAGGCGGGTTTTTTAATTTACAGACAAACCGTATCTTTGCCGACCATAAAACAAATTTTAATAAATTTTCAAGAAATGAGTAATAGCCTAAAAGGAGGAGAATTCCTTATCAAAGATGTTGATTTCAATGACGTATTTATTCCGGAAGAATTTGATGAAGAACAATTAATGATAGCCGAAACCTGTTCCGATTTTGTCGAAACAGAGATTGTCCCAAACTTTGCGGCCCTTGATGATCATGCGGAAGGCCTGATGGCATCTTTGTTAAAAAAAGCCGGGGAGCTGGGCTTGCTGGGAATTGCCATTCCTGAAGAATATGAAGGATTTGGACAGTCGTTTCTTACCAATATGAAAGCCAACGAAGCTGTTGGTTCTGCCTATTCTTTTTCGGTAGCATTTATGGCACATACTGGAATCGGTAGCCTGCCCCTCGCCTATTATGGTAACGACGAGCAAAAAGAAAAGTACCTGGCCGACCTTGCTACAGGTGAAAAACTGGCAGCTTATTGCCTGACCGAACCGGGTGCCGGATCTGACGCCAATGCGGGAACCAGTAAGGCAGTGCTCACAGAGGATGGTAAGCATTATAATTTGAATGGGCAGAAGATGTGGATCACAAATGGTGGATTTGCCGATTTATTGACAGTTTTTGCCAAGATTGATAAAGACAGAGTATTGAGTGCATTCCTTGTAGAAGCTGACTCGGAAGGTATTACAATGAATCCCGAGGAGCATAAAATGGGGATCAAAGGATCGTCAACCCGCCAAATATTTTTTAATGATGTAAAAGTTCCTGTAGAAAATCTTTTGGGAAGACGTGGGACAGGATTCAGGATTGCATTAAATATTCTTCACATTGGGCGTATCAAGTTGGCTGCCACTGTTCTTGGTGGAATGAAACGGGCGATTAATTACTCCCTTACCTACTCCAATGAGCGCAAACAGTTTGGCTCATTTCTTTCAGAATTTGGGGCTATCAAACATAAAATTGGCGAACAGGTTATTAAAACATTTGCGACTGAATCGGCAGTTTACCGTGCCAGTAAAGATGTTGAGTTGATGATTGATAAATTGAAAGCCGAAGGAAAAAGCTATGGGGAAGCCAATATTGGTGGTGTTGCCGAATTTGAACCTGAATGTGCATTACTCAAAGTATATGGTTCTGAATCATTGGATTATATCGTTGACGAAATGGTGCAGATTTATGGTGGAATGGGCTTTTCTTCCGAAGCACCGGCAGACCGTTCTTATCGCGATTCACGCATTAACCGCATTTTCGAAGGTACCAACGAAATCAACAGACTGATTACAGTTGACGCTACCATGAAAAAAGGAATGAAACACAAGATCGATCTTTTTGAAGCGGCAAATGTACTATTAGAAAACCTGGACGACATTCAGGCAGTTGACAGCGCAAATGGTGATTATTTTGAAATCAAACATGCACAATTAAGTAATCTTAAAAAGGCGTCGATCCTATTCCTTCCTGTTATTCAAAAAACTTTCGGACGAAAACTGATGTTTGAAGAAGAAGTGTTGATGAACATTTCAGACATGATAATGAACACCTATATTCTGGAATCGACACTGCTTCGCGTAGAAAAAATTGACAAGCTTAGCTTAAAGCCGGATGTATCACTTTACAAAGACATGCTGGATGTACTGGCTCAGGATATGATCCGCTCAATTAACAAATCGGGTTTCGATATTATTGGCTCCATTGCCGATGGCGAAGAAAAAGAAAAACTTTGCAAATCCCTGAATACATTAACTTGCATCACTTCGGTAAATGTAAAAGAAGCACGCCGCCACATTGCCAATAAGTTGATTGACGAAGGACGGTATATTTTTTAACGATAAATGAACTTGGTGAAAGCGTAGCATTTTTGTTGCGCTTTTTTTTTATCTTTTCAACTACTTATGTGCGCGTGTTAAAAAAAGCCGATGGCAAAAATCACCATCGGCAAAAATTAGATTGGTCGTACTAAATTTCAACAAGGAAAAATGCTCTCTCTTTATTTCAAAATCCCTTTACCAATAACCAGTCTTTGAATCTGGTTTGTTCCTTCGTAAATCTGGCAAAGCTTGGCATCGCGCATCATTTTCTCGACAAGGTAATCATGCGAATACCCATCCCCGGCCATCACCTGAACAGCATCGGTAGTTACCTTCATGGCAACATCAGATGCATACAGTTTTGACATGGCAGATAAAAGATTAGCTGACTTTTGCTTAGTATCGTAAGCCCAGGCGGCATTCCAGGTTAATAAGCGGGCAGCTTCAATTTCGGTAGCCATATCGGCCAACATAAAACTAACACCCTGATTAACGGTAATTGGTTTGCCAAACTGTATCCGGTTTTTTGCCCAATCACGTGAAGTTTCATAAGCTTCGCGGGCATTTCCAATACTTAAAGCAGCAACGCCTGTACGGGTTCTTTCAAATGTTTTCATAGCAAAAAGAAAACCGTGGCCCTCCCCTCCTATTCTATTTTCAATAGGAATCTCCACATCATGAAATTTAAACTCTGTTTGCACCGATGCCCTTTGTCCCATTTTGCTCATATCAGCTACCTGTTCAACTCCGGGAGCATCAGTAGGTACAACAAAAGCAGTTAGGCTGCGTGCCCCTTTGGAAGGGTCGGTTATGGCAAATACGGTAATGAATGCAGATGCACTTCCGTTTGTGATAAAACGTTTGTGGCCGTTCATAATGTATTTGTCACCATGCAAAATAGCCTGTGTTTTGATTCCGGCAACATCCGATCCGGCATTAGGTTCTGTAAGCGCATAAGCAGCTACACTTTTTTTCTCCTTGATCTCTCCGAAAAAACGTTTCTTTTGTTCGTCGCTTGCGCCAATGTAAAGTGGTGTTAATGCAAGGGTATTGGCGTCCATGCATATACCAATGCCTACACAGCCGGCACCCAGTTCTTCCGAAGCCAAAGCACTTTCAAAAATACTGTGCCCGTGTCCGCCATATTTGGCATCCATCGGCCCGTTCATCATGCCTTCATCATAGGCCTTTTTTACGATTTCCCAGGGAAATTCCGCCAGCTCATCATATTTTCTTGCATTTGGCCGCATATATTTGTCGGCAAAATCCCGGACTTTTTCCCGGAGTTCAATCTGTTTGGGTTCTAATGAAAAATCAACCATCTCTTAATATTAATTTGATTATGAATAATTTGTATTTGTTCGATTATTGGAAAGGAAACAAAAGTAGTGATTAATTGTGATTATTTCGGTTTTAGGTAGTAATTGTTGAAATTTCAATCCCGATAGCTATCGGGACAAAATTCAAATTTCACGTTTTACAAATAAATTGCTTTGATCATTGATTTTTAAGATTTTGTTATTTATTTGTTTCTTTGTCAATTGGAAATTAAGCCGACTACAGAAAGCTTAAAGGGAAAAAACAATGAATTACATCATCCTTCAAAAAGGTTTTTCAACTTACCTGAAACTGGAAAGGGGCTTGTCAAAGAATACCTTAGAAGCCTATTTGCACGATACCGATTTGTTGTTTTCTTTTTTGAAAGCTGAAAAAGAAGCTATTCCAATTCAGAAAGTGAGCATGAACGACCTCAGTGATTTTATCGTTTACATTCATAAAATGGGATTGGGTTCCTGGTCGCAATCACGTGTGCTTTCCGGAGTTAAAGCGTTTTTTAAATATTTGATGATTGAGCAGGTTATTGATAAAAACCCTTCTGAATTACTGGAATCACCCCGCCTTGACCGCAAATTACCCGAAGTGCTGAGCCTGGATGAAGTGGAAAAAATGATTGACACGATTGATTTATCGGAATCACAAGGCGAACGCAACAAAGCCATTATTGAAACCCTTTACGGATGTGGGTTGAGGGTTTCAGAGCTCACCGGATTAAAAATTTCAGATCTCCACTTGAACGAAGACATGATAAGTGTTACAGGAAAAGGAAATAAGCAACGCCTGGTACCCGTAGGTGCTTTGGCCAAAAAACAAATTACGACTTACTTAAAGCAGATTCGCATCCATATTATCCCACAAAAGAAATACGAAGACATTTTATTTCTCAATCAAAACGGACGTCAGTTGAGCAGACAGATGGTATTTATTATCGTGCGCACCTTGGCCGAAAAAGTGGGCATTAGAAAAAAAATAAGCCCGCATACTTTCCGGCATTCTTTTGCTACACATTTGGTAAAGGGTGGTGCTGATTTGCGTGCAGTCCAGGAATTATTGGGACACGTATCTATTACAACTACCGAGATTTACACCCACCTTGATACCGATGATTTAAGAAAGGCAATTATGGAATTTCATCCAAGGAATCGGTAGAAATATTTGAATACTTAAACAAATTATTGTATTGTTTACAAACAAACAAATGCTATAGGGTTGTTATTAGCACGTAGTTGACGTTAATATTAAATAAAGTAATATGGAAAAAGATTGTTAAGAATTGAAATAATAGTTATTACTATATTTATCATTACGTTAATCAACTTATTTCTGCCATATATAATTGATTTGGATTATTCAGGAAAACAAAATAACAAAACTGCGACCACGAAAGAATTACCTGCTGACCTTACGAAACAACGATTAAATAAAATTACATATAAAATTAAAACTGACTTTAATCATTCAGACTGGAACGAATTTCATAATGTGTTTGGAGAATTTGCTAAAGCACAAATTAATGTAGAAGATATTGAAAGTGGATTTATTAAACTTAAAACTGTTGTTGGTAATATCCAGACTTATGCGTACTCCCATTATGAATATGAAGAGAATAGGGAAAACGCTGATTGGTTTATAATTTATTATAAATGCAGATTTGATAATGGAAAAGGGAGCATTAAGATATCAACTCGGACTCTAGATAATGTATCTGAGGTTACTGGAGTAAATATTGTTTTAGATGAATTATAAGAAAGTACTAACGTCAACAAAAAATATAGTGCATTTGACAAATAGTACTGAATATGAAGGTTATAATAATAAATAAAATTAGTTGTAAATTGAAAATGATGCGTTTCAAAAAGCCAAACGTACCATAGCTCAAACCCTTTCAATATCCCCATCCTCATCCACAAAAACACCAAAGTTCATGTAGATGAGCTTTCCTTCACGAAAGAAAAAATCCATCATGCTGAAATCGTAGGAGAGGCGGATGTCATTTTCTTCAACTTCTCTTTCGAAAGTTGAATGCCCGTTATTTTTCAGGAGTGCAATCAATTCCGCTTCCGTCAAACCCATGATCTTGCTACCAAAAAGTGTAGTATCGGGGTGGTCGGTTTCAATTCCGGCCAGAATCTGATTGGCAAGCCCCACAAAGAAAACAGAAAAGCCCCCTTTCCAATAATGGAGCAGGGTTGTATTCATTTGTTCGTCTTCTTCAATCGTATCCATATCTTCGGCCTGTCCAAACTGCTCAATAAATTCATCTATTGCAATTCCAAAAGTCAATTCTCCCAATCCAATATTTGGATTAATATCGTGTTTTTTTAGCATTTCTAATAATTCTTTAAATGTTAATATCTTATTTCTATTATTCGTTTATTTCCCAAACTATTTTCGTTCGTTTATTGGTGAAAATTCCAAAACACAATAAACAAAGAACAAACAAAATTCAAAAAAAACAATACTAAAATTACAAACTGTTTGATATAAAACAAGACCCTATTCGGAATTTGAATATTTGCAATATTGGAATCTATTTGTCTTTTAGTTTTTGAACTTTGCTATTTCAATGTTATAATGTTTTATTTTCAATGTTTTACAGCAAATAATCTCTATTTTATTTAAAGGGCGATCCCGGTTCTTTTGACATCACCCTGTAAATCTGTTTTGTCATCCATGTTGGAAAAAATTTATTAAGAAAAACCATTTGTTTACCCAAGCTTGTTAATACAATCTTATTTTTTCGTTTTTGAACTGCTGAATAAATTTCACGGGCTACTTCTTCGGCAGTCATCATCTTCTCTTCTTCCCGTGGTGATTCCCCTTGCATGCTGCCATCTGCTGCAAGCGCAGTATTGCGAATATTGGAAGCTGTAAATCCGGGAAAAGCCATCAGCACATGCAATCCGGTTTTTAAGTTCTCCGTTCGAAGGCTTTCCATGAAACCGTTGGTGGCAAATTTGGATGCCGAATAACCAATTCTGCCGGGCAAGCCCATTAAACCGCCAATAGAAGAAACGGCAACAACACTTCCCTTTTCCTTTAGTAAATAAGGTAATGCATATTTGGTGCAATAAACCGTCCCCCAGAAATTCACATTCATTAATGTTTCTATAACATGTAGTTGCGTTTCAGCAAACAATGCACGCATCGAAATACCGGCATTATTAATCAGAATATCTATTTTTCCAAACATTTCAACTGCTGTGAGCATAAGATTTTTACAATCGGCTTCTTTGGTAATATCAGTTTGGGCATAGGCGATTTCTCCCCCATTGCGCTTGATGTCTTCAGCAATTTCAACCAATTTATCATGGGTTCGCGCACCGATAACAACTTTTGCACCTTTGGCGGCAAACTCGTAGGCAAGGGCTTTACCAATTCCGGAAGTGGCACCGGTTATTACAACAACTTTGTTTTGCATTAACAATTCGGTTTTATCGTACAATGATAAAAAAAAATAGAAGACCACCGACAGCGCCAACAATTTTTTCACCACCCTCGCCCCCTCGCCTATTTTTCTCCCACTCACCTACTCTTATCTTCACCCCCTCTCCTTTTCTCGCCCACTCGCTCCCTCATTTTTTCCCCCTCGCCAATCCATTTCCTTTCTGTACTTTTGAACAAAGAAAAACCTAGAACATGCAACTCACCAACCGACAACTTTTTTATCAGCATCTCGCCATCCCGGCAGACGTTCCCGATGCGCTTGAAATTGTAAAAGCCGAAGGGATTTACCTTTACGATATTGATGGAAATCGCTTTACAGACCTTGTTTCCGGAGTTTCGGTGAGCAATATTGGGCATCGCCACCCCAAGGTTTTGGAAGCCATTAAAAATCAACTCGACCAATACCTTCATTTAATGGTTTATGGGAAATACATTCAGTCTCCTCAGGTGAAACTGGCCAGAAAACTGGCTGGGCAACTCCCCGACTCTTTGGATTCAGTTTTTTTTGTCAATTCAGGCAGCGAAGCCATTGAAGGCGCACTTAAATTAGCAAAACGGATAAATGGCCGATCAGAAATTATCGCATTTAAAAATGCATACCACGGTAGTACTCACGGTGCTTTGAGCGTTCTGGGAAACGAAGAAATGAAAAATGCTTATCGTCCATTATTACCAGATATTCGGTTTTTGAATTTCAATAATGAAAATGAATTGGATCAAATTACAGACCAAACAGCCTGTGTTATAATTGAACCCATTCAGGCCGAAGCCGGAATTATTATTCCTGACAAATCTTATTTGAAAGCATTGCGCAGACAATGTAATAAAACCGGTACTATTCTCATTTTTGACGAAGTACAAATGGGTTTTGGAAGGACAGGAAAACTATTTGCTTTTGAGAATTTTGATATTGTTCCTGACATTTTATGCCTCGCCAAAGGAATGGGCGGCGGTATGCCCATTGGCGCTTTTGTTTCTTCGTCTTCATATATGAATCTACTGACACACAATCCGGCACTCGGTCACATTACAACCTTTGGTGGACATCCGGTAAGTTGTGCAGCGGCACTGGCGAGTTTGGAGGTAATACTTGAAGAAGGACTTCATAAAAAGGCAGAAAAGAAAGGTCAGCTTTTTGTTGAATTATTAAAAAACCATCCGACAGTAAAAAGCATTCGCCAAATAGGATTAATGCTGGCAGTTGATTTAAAACCAGCTTATTCTGTAAGCAAACTGGTAAAGATATTACAAAAGAATAAACTTATTGTTGATCAGTTTTTGTTCAACAGCAGCAGTTTCCGCATCGCCCCCCCCCTGACGATAACAGAACAGGAAATCAGGGAGGTTTCGGAAAAGGTGATAGAAAGTCTGAATAGCCTCAAATAACAAAACCTCAACCTCAACCTTAACCTCAACCTTAACCTTAACAATGCCCATTTACCAACTTCCAGAAGAACCACTTTTCCCCAATCCTGAAATGGCAGAGGAAGACGGATTACTTGCCGTTGGTGGCGACTTATCACCTGAAAGATTGCTCAACGCTTATTCACAAGGTATTTTTCCCTGGTATAGTGAAGGGCAGCCCCTTTTGTGGTGGTCGCCCGATCCGCGAATGCTACTTTTTCCAAAGGATTTTAAAAGGAGTAAAAGTCTGAGCAGAACAGTACAAAGCGATAAATTCCAAATTAAATTCGATCGTAATTTTGAGGAAGTCATTAACCATTGCAGCAAAATCAGCAGAAAGGGACAGCCCGGAACCTGGATTACAGAAGAGATGAAAAATGCCTACATCAACTTGCATCAATTGGGTTTTGCCCATTCGGTGGAAACCTATCTTGACGAAAAACTGCTTGGCGGTTTATACGGTATTTCACTGGGAGGTGCTTTTTTTGGCGAATCCATGTTTCATCTTGTTACCGACGCATCCAAGGTTGCGCTCTGGAATCTGGTTGACCGCGCATTGGAATGGAACTTTGATTTTATTGACGTTCAACAGGACACAGAACATCTGCGTAGTTTGGGCGCTGTAAATGTCGATCGGAAAAAGTTTCTAATTTTACTGAGTGAAAGTCTGAAGAAAGAGACGAGAAAAGGGAATTGGGGGATAGGTTAGAAGGAAATAGGGCAATAAGGGGAATAAGGAAATAGGGGAAATAGGTTTTATAGAAATAAGGCTAAAAAATATAACGGAGATTATGCAATGAACAAAATAGAAGATAATAAGAAATTCATGCAAGAGGCCATCAAACTGGCGCATTCAAATGTGGAAGGAAACAATGGCGGGCCTTTTGGGGCTGTTGTGGTAAAGGATGGAGAAATTATTGGCAGGGGAAAAAACAAGGTAACATCAAGTCACGACCCGACTGCTCATGCTGAAATTGTCGCCATTCGTGAAGCAGCCAAAAATCTTGGTGCATTTAACCTTGAAGGTTGCGAAATATTTGCCAGTTGCGAACCCTGCCCCATGTGTCTTGGTGCTATTTATTGGGCACGCCTCGATAAATTATATTATGCCGGAACCAAAGACGATGCTGCCAAAGCCGATTTTGATGATTCATTTATTTATAAAGAGTTTTGTATGCCTAAGGAAAAGCGCTCTATTCCATCATCACAACTGATGCGTGATGACGCTGTTAAAGTATTCGAGGACTGGATAAAAAGCGAAAAAAAAATTCCTTATTAATCTTTAAATATGTCTTCTTCCGTGAATCAACTAAGTATTTCTAAAGCTGTAAAATGGCTTAAGCAGTCAAATTACACAACAGCATTCACCGGTGCCGGCATCTCCGTCGAGAGTGGTATTCCACCTTTTCGTGGCGAAGATGGGCTGTGGAGTAAGTACGACCCTATCGTGCTCGACCTCGATTATTTCCATACTCACCCTGCGCATTCCTGGGATGTTATTAAAGAGATTTTTTACGACTTCTTTGGAGAAGCAAAAGCCAATGCAGCACACATTGTACTGGCGAAAATGGAAGCCGCCGGTTTCCTGAAAAACATCATCACCCAAAATATCGATAATTTACATCAGGAAGCAGGAAGTAAGGCTGTTATTGAGTTTCATGGAAATTCAAGAACATTGGTTTGCACAGGATGCCATAAGCAATATAGCAACAGTGACTTTTCTTTAGATGAATTACCGCTGCGTTGTGAGGATTGCAATGCTTTAATCAAACCTGATTTTATATTTTTCGGTGAAGGCATCCCACCATTGGCTTACCAAAAATCAATTGAAGCCGCCGAAAAGGCTGATGTTTTTCTGCTCATTGGTACTACGGGCGAAGTAATGCCTGCCAGTCAAATTCCTCATTTGGCAAAATCAAATGGAGCAAAGATTATTGAAGTCAATCCCAATCCTTCAAATTATACACATCAGATTACGGATATTTTTCTCCAGGGAAAAGCCACTGAAGTGATGGGGGAGATTTTGGAAAATCTTATACAAACTTCTTAGCGGCTTATTGTTCTCTCATAAAGCCGCTTAGAAGTTTTTTTTCTTACCTTTGTTATCGAATCCATTAAAAACTACCACAATGAATCTTACTAAATCACACATCAAATTAATCCAGACCGAACTTAATAAAATGGGCTTAAATGCCGGAACTGTTGATGGCATTGTTGGAAATAAAACAAAATTGGCACTGCTTCAAGTAGCCGGAAACACAGGAAGCTGGCCTTTTAAACGACAAGCCATTGCTTTTATTCAAACTGTTTGCAAACAGAAAAATATTGATGCCGGGACTATTGATGGTTACTGGGGACCACAAACCGATTTTGCCTATGGTGTTCTTGTTAATTTTCTCAGAACCGGGATAATGCCACTACCCTGGCGGGATGAACAAGCGGCTTTTTTGGAAAATCCGCACAACTGGCCTTTTGAAAGTAATGCATCACTCGAGCAGTTTTATGGTGAAGTTGGAAAGAACCAGGTACGCCTTCAACTGCCTTATCCTCACCGCTTGTCGTGGGATAAACGGAGTATCGTACGTTCATTTTTTTGTCATGAAAAAGTAAAGGATAGTTTAAACACTGTATTGACAAATGTCCTTAACCACTACGGAATGGATGAAATTAAAAGACTGCATCTTGATATTTGGGGAGGCTGTTTGAATGTTCGCAAAAAGCGTGGCGGAAGCACCTGGTCAACACACAGTTGGGGCATTGCTATGGATTACGATCCTGATAACAATGCTTTGCGATGGGGCCGAGACAGAGCAGCATTTTCCCGACCTGAATACGACAAATGGTGGCAATTTTGGGAAGAAGAAGGTTGGGTAAGTTTGGGAAGAACCAAGAATTATGATTGGATGCATATACAGGCTGCCAGAAAATGAGGCTTATTAGTTTAAGGTTTTGAGCTTTGTGCTTTGAATTTATGTTTGAATAGAGACTTCCACTCTTTCAATCTACCTTTGTCTATTCGTCCATTCTTTTTCTTCTCCTCACTCCCGAATCTTTTTTAGCTTTGCGCATCCAAATTGATCAGAACCAAATTTAGGAAACCAGGTTTTTATTTTGCGTTATTTCATGAAGAAGTTCATTTTAACCTTCCTGTTTATTTCAGTGTCTTCACTTTTGTTAACGGCACAAATAACCATTAAACCCGGTGGTGGTTTTAATTATTTGGATTACTCCCGCAGTACGAATAACTGGGATCGCTTTGGAGGAATTGGCTATCAGGTTGGAAGTACGGTAAAAATTGGCAGGCAGTTTTATTTTGAACCCGGTGTTTTCTGGATGGCTAATATTTCTGAGTTCTCCCAAATTGAAGGGGACAATGGCAGCGGCCCAATTCGGCTAAATCATCAATTAAATACCCTTCGCGTACCATTACTCGCCGGATATAACTTCTGGGATTCACAGGGGGCTTCCGTCGATTTCAATGTTGTTCTTGGTCCTGTGTTTAATTTCGTTGTTGGTGTTGAGAATTCAATTCCCAATACAAGTGCCCCTGCAAAAGATGATTACAATACTGTATTTTGGGGAGGAAACCTAGGACTCAACATCGCTTATTGGTGGTTGTTTCTTGATGTGGGCTACGAGATGGGATTCTCGAAACTATATAAAGACACAGATCAATTCGGTTCTGCAAAGGCAAATACCTTCTATCTTAACATAGGTATAAGAATACGTTTGTGATTTCATGTTTTATCGCTGAACGTAGTTTTCTAAAATAAATCTTTAAACTAAAAAACAAAATATTATGAAATCTCGAAAAATTATTTTCATACTGCTAACTGCTTTTTTATTCAACTTTTCTGTCTATTCACAAAAAGAAGAAGTGAAACAATTGATAAAGCAAAGGGTAGCATCAGGAATAGAAAGTAAATCTGTTGCTGCTGCCGGCATAGTTTTATTTTCTCAAAACGAATTACCAAAGTTTTATACAAACCAGGATTTTGCTCCTGTATGGAATGACAAAAAAAATGTTGATGACCTGCTGGTAAGCCTAAAATATTCCTATTTAGAAGGTCTAATACCAAACGATTACCATCTCAAGAAAATAGAAGCCCTTCAGAACAAAAAGCTGAACAGCGAGGAGAAAGCTGATTTGGATATGCTAATGACGGATGCTCTTTTAATGTACGCTTCTCATCTGATTATTGGTAAAGTTGACCAATCCAAAATCCGTCCCGGATGGGATATGCCGCTCAACAAACTGCCTGTAAATGTGGACAGCTTACTGACACTATCATTAAAACAGAACAATATCAAGGAAGACCTGGAAAGCTTGAAACCCCAGAATTTCATGTACGACTATTTAAAAACAGGACTGGAAAAATACAAGGGAATTGCAAGAAAAGGTGGATGGCCCGAAATTCAGGGAGGCATGGTTATGAAAAAAGGAGTAGCCGAAGACAGGGTCCTCACTTTAAGAAAGTACCTTTCGATTACAGGAGACCTGGATTCCTACGATGAAACAAACAACAATTTTGATGACGAACTTGAAAATGCAGTAAAGCAGTTTCAATTCAGACACAATATGACACAGGATGGCGTAGTAGGAAAAGGTACGCTTGAACAGATGAATATAACTGTTGAACAACGCATTGACATGATAAGAATAAATCTGGAAAGGGCTCGCTGGGTGTTACACCACCTGGATTCCGACTTTCTTGTCGTGAATATTGCAGGCTTTAATATCAGGCGTGTTACCAACGATGAAGTTGTTTTCTTTTCGCGTGTTATTGTTGGCAAGCTTCACCATGAATCGCCAATATTTAAAGCCAGGCTGACCTATTTTGTCCTTAACCCGACCTGGACAGTCCCCTACTCTATTGCTACAAAAGAGACGCTTCCTAAACTACAGAAAAACCCAGGATATCTTGCAGACAAGAATATGGAAATAATGGACAGAAGTGGGAAAGTACTTGATCCTTCTACAATCGACTTTAGTCAATATTCCAGAAATAATTTCCCATTTACAGTCCGCCAGAAAGCAGGCCCACACAATGCATTGGGACAAGTTAAGTTTATTTTCCCCAACCAATATTCTGTTTACGTTCACGACACACCGGCACGTAGTTTATTCGGTAGAGAAGACCGTGCATTTAGCCATGGGTGTATCCGTTTAGATAAAAAGTGGGAATTGTTGTTGAACCTTACAGATGATCCTGATGAGTGGAATATGGCAAAAATCAATGAAGTACTCAAATCAGGAAAAACGACCAACGTAAATCTGAAACATCCTATTGATATTGTTATTTTATACTGGACAGCCGGGGCTGACAAACAGGACAAGCTTTATTTTGATAAGGATGTGTACGACAGAGACCCTGAAGTCCTGAAGGCCCTTGATGCCCCAGTTCATTTTAAAGCAAGTAAATAACTTTGGTTCTACTGGTATTTTATTGGGGCAAATAATCAATAGTCAACACTCAATAAACAATAAGAAAGTAAAAAGAAAGCATAAAAAATATATAAATTATTTGAATATCTGTCTTTTAGCATCAACAATCTCACAGTTTTTTGTTTTATAATTCAGTATTTATCTCTGGTACTCATGAATAAATTCATGCAAAAGCACTTGATTGTTGAGTATTTTTTAGTGTTCCTCTAAACCCGCCTGTCCGTCCGGCAGGTTCGTGGCAGAACTATAACTTTTTAAATATCGAGCAAATGAATAAGAGAATAATACTTGCCCTATTGTTGTTGGCTAGCCTTTCACTTTCAGCTTTCGAGTCAAACCGACTGAGTTTTGAATTAATTATTGAACAGGAAGCGACCAACCTAAACTGTTTTTTCTACCCAGTAATGCCCGGTGACACTATTGCTCTGAATATAATCAGCAAACATCCAGAAAGTATTGTTCTGCAAAATACCGGGGGGAAAATCCAGAATGTAAAACTAAATCATTGGCAGTATGTTGCACCCTTGAACAGTGGTGATTACAGTTTGATTATTACCGACAAAACAAGCCATGAAATAATGAGCGTTACCATTATTGTATTGGTGGCTGCATCAGAGCAAAAAGGCGAATACCTGAATGGCTATCGCATTGGGAACTACCCTGCTGTCACTTATAAAAACCGAAATAAATATAAAGTTCCTGAAGGTTTTATTGAAGTTACCGAAGCCAATAAAGATTTATTCATTACCCCCCATTTTCAGTTGAAACAGTTTTTGTGCAAACAAAGTTCGGGATGGCCAAAATACATTGTATTGAGCCCAAGGCTACTAATTAAACTTGAACATTTGTTGCTGGAAATAAATAAGATGGGGACAATTTCAAATTCACTTTTTATCATGAGTGGATACCGCACGCCATATTACAACCATTCAATTGGAAATGTGAAATTCAGCCGCCATGTTTTTGGCGATGCAGCCGATGTGTATGTGGATGAGAATGGAGACAGCAGTTTTGATGACCTCAATAAAGATGGCAAAGTAAATATGTCAGATGCCGAAATTATCTATAAAATTGTTAGCGAAATGGACAATGATCCTGATCTGAGCCATTTGCTTGGTGGAATGGGGAAATATAATAAAAATTCTCGCCACACTTTTTTTATCCATGTCGATACAAGAGGCTACAAAGCGAGGTGGTAATATTACGCAGCTGGATTGGCAGAAAAAAGGCATTTTTTTATGGACCTTCCAGCGTTCGTAGAACCTGGAAGCGTCTGGATTTCAGATAATACAACGCTTCCAGGTCTTTCAGACGCTGGAAGGTTGCTTTACCTCTTCATATGCCGGTCAATCTCACGTTTGTGGTCTTTTTCTTTCAGGCTTTCACGTTTGTCGTAAAAGTGCTTTCCTTTAACGAGTGCGATTTCCAGTTTGGCCAACCCCCTATTGTTGATGAACAAAGTGAGGGGTACTACTGTCATTCCTTTTTCACGAACTTTCAGATTGAGTTTTTTCAATTCACGGGCAGTAAGCAACAACTTCCGGTCGCGTTTGGTTACGTGATTATTATAAGTTCCATAGGTGTATTCGGCAATGTGCATATTTCTGACAAACATCTCCCCTTCTTCAAAAACACAAAAGGAATCGGCAAGGTTGGCTTTGCCCGAACGGATGGATTTTATCTCGGTACCGGTAAGCACAATTCCAGCCACCAGTTTGTCAATGACAAAATACTCCCAGGAAACCCTTTTGTTTTTTATACGAATGTTTGTTTTCATCAATTATGAATGAGTGAGCAAAGATAAATAAAACGACAATCCTAATTCTTTTCTTAGTAATCAGAAACAATAGATATTTATTCACAATGCAACAAACAGGTATTTAAGAATTTAGCATCTTAAATAAACATATTTAAGCATCTATATATATCATAGTATATATTTCATTGGTTTTCTTTATATTTTTGGCCTCAATAAATTTCAAATTATTCATAAAACCAACGCATTATGTTATCTAAAAATCAAGCCAAATTATTTTTTCTGGGAGGCACGGTTGTGTTCTTCCTGATTTTTCTGGTTCTCTCGGCACATACTTTGTCGAGTGGGATTCCGAAAAAAACCCATTCTGAAAATGTTACAGCAGAAGTTGCAGCCGGAAAAGTATTATTCGACGAAAACAACTGTATGGGTTGTCACACTATTTTAGGCGAAGGTGCTTACTATGCTCCCGAACTCACCAAAGTAATGGACCGCCGCGGCGAAGGATTTGTAAAAGCCGTTTTGTCGTCAAAAACACCATGGACCACAACCGGTCGGAAGATGGTTGCCTACGATTTTACTGAAGAAGAGGTCAGTAACCTGATTGCCTTCTTTACCTGGATCGGCCAAATGGATTTGAATGGCTTTCCACCTGAACCAGACCTGAAGAAATAATAAACCAAATTAATCACATTTAAGAAAAAGAAATATGAAATATAAATCTCAAAAGGTAGCCTATTGGTTTTTTGCACTGAGTATGGTGCTACTGATCTTACAAATTGTTTACGGTTTTATCATGGCTTTTGCACATGCCGGTTATGATGGCCTCCACGAAATTATCCCTTTCAATACAGCAACTGCCACCCACAAAAACCTGCTTGTAGTATGGTTGTTAAGTGGATTTATGGGAGCTGCTTATTATATTATCCCCGAAGAATCGCAACGCGAATTGGTATCAGTTCCGCTTGCAAAATTACAATTTTGGGCACTTGCCATCGTTGGTGTTGTTGCTGTTGCCGGCTTTCATGTTGGCTGGTGGGAAGGACGTAAATTCCTCGAAATCCCCCGTTTTTTGGATTACCTTGTCGTAGTGGATATACTGCTGTTTCTGGGTATTATTTTTGTTACTATTTTCAAAGGAAAGGAAAAAACAACAACAGAAATGGTGTTGGCGATGGGTCTGTTTTTTGCTGCCTTGCTTTATCTTCCCGGTATGATTTGGTTTGACAACCAGTCCGTTGATTCATTCTTCCGATGGTGGGTTGTTCACCTTTGGGTTGAAGGTGTTTGGGAACTCATCATGGGTGGTATTCTTGCCTTCCTGCTGATTAAACTTACCGGTGTTGACCGTGAACTTATTGAGAAATGGTTGTACGTTATTGTTGGACTGACTTTCCTTTCGGGAATCCTGGGAACAGGACACCACTATTATTATATAGGAGTGCCTGAATACTGGTTAATGATTGGTGGTATTTTTTCCGCATTGGAGCCACTGGCATTCCTTGGAATGGCTTTGTTTGCATTCGCCATGTATCGCAAAGGCGAGAAAAACCACCCCAATAAAACTGCATTATACTGGACATTGGGAGCAGCAATTATGTCGTTTGCAGGTGCCGGCCTCTTGGGTATTGCACACACCATCCCTTCAGTGAACATGTGGACACACGGAACATTGATAACAGCCATGCACGGACACATGGCTTTCTGGGGTGCTTATGCCATGATGGTTTTTGCAATCATCTCTTATGCAATGCCACTAATGACCGGAAGAAAATTATACAATACCGCAGGATCCAGTTACGCATTCTGGTTGTCGAATATTGGCATGATTGGAATGACGACAGCTTTTGCAACCGCAGGTGTTGCCCAGGTATATCTTGAAAGAAAAGTAGGTATGTCGTTTATGGAAGCACAAATGGCAATTGAGGTGCACTTTTGGGTGTTGATTGCCTCAGCAACGCTGTTTACCATCGGTATTATTTATTATGTCATTAATTTCTTCCAGCATGGAATGCCTACCGACGAGGCACTTGTAGAAAATATTGACTAATCCGAAATCATAAGGAAGTTTTACTTTTGCAAGGCTGATTGAAATTTATAATTCAATCAGCCTTTCTTCATTAATCGAATATTATGCATACAAATAACGAACCTTATTACAGACCGGTTGGTAAAGAAATCGAAGTCTTTAATCACTGTTATAAAGAAAAACTCCCTGTTTTATTGAAGGGGCCGACAGGAACTGGAAAGACACGATTTTTGGAACACATGGCATTTAAGTTGGATATGAAAATGATAACCGTTGCCTGTCACGAAGAAACTTCAGCCACTGATTTATTGGGTCGCTTTATTTTGAAAGGGGCAGAAACAATCTGGATGGATGGCCCGCTAACTACGGCTGTAAAAGAAGGTCATATTATTTATTTGGATGAAATTGCCGAAGCCAGGCCTGATGTAATCGTTGCCATTCACTCGCTCACCGACCACCGCCGGCAATTGTATCTTGATAAACTTTCGGATGAACTCAAAGCCCATGACGATTTTATGTTGGTGGCCTCGTTTAATCCGGGTTATCAAAAAGGATTTAAAGAACTGAAACCTTCTACCAGGCAGCGTTTTGTTTCGATGGCATTTGATTATCCTGACGAAAAACTGGAAGCAGAAATTATTATTAATGAAACCGGTTTGGATGAAAAGGATACGAAAAAGCTGGTGAAGATTGCGAACAAAATCCGTAACCTGAAAGAACTGGGATTGATGGAAACTGTCTCAACACGTTTGGTAGTTGATGCTGCTAAACTGATGCATTCGGGACTAGGCAAACGCTTATCTGTAGAAGTAGGAATGATTCAGCCCCTAACGGATGATGACGAGATACTGCAGGCATTGAAGGACCTTGCAGATTTGATGATCTAACAAGTCAGGGCTTGACTTAAAGTCAAACCCTGACTGAATACAAAATTATGGAACCCGATCAGGTTATATTCAAAAAGGTTTTCGATCTTTTTAAACGGTTTAAAAAAACCGATCCTGAGCTAAGCAATAGAACAGCTACTTTGGATGTGCTGAATGGCCGACTTACACTTATTGCTACTGCTCTGTGCGGGAGAAAGATCGAAGTGCTTCCTGCAGAACAAGAAGGCGGTTGGAAAGACCATCTTTTTTATATGCCAATAAAATTTTCATTGCTTCCGGAGCTTGAACAAAACATCAGGTTCTACATCTTTCGCATTGTTTTTCTTTCCATACAGCAGGAGCTGAAATTGAAAAATGACCTGCCTGATATTTCCCTTGAAGATATGCGCCAGCAGGCAAAAGAAATCGGAGGGCAGGTTATTGAAGTCATGGAAAACGACTTTCCATCTGTAGCTGAATACTATCATTCCATAAAAGGTTTATTTGGGACAGCACAAAAAAAGAGTGAAATCATTCCCGATTATTGGTTGTACGGAAAACTGATGAATAGCGATGGTAATTCCCAAAACAAGAAAACCACGAATCCCGATGGGGATAATGAAGGTCGACAAGAGATAAAACCCAAAACAGAAATTAAAGCCAAGCCTGTTGAAGAAGCGGAAGTGATTAATGTTGACAAGAAAACACAGGAAGACTATGTGATGACCCATAATTTTGAGAAAGTAGATACTGCCGAAGAATTCAAGGGAGTCTGGCGCAATTTTGATGGCGATGACAGTCTTGAGAAAGATGCCGAAGCTTTGAGTGAACTGAACCTCAAACACCTTGTTCGCACCGATGATGAAGTGCATTCGGTTTACCAGGCCGATTTCAGAGATTTGCAGGGCATTGCAGAAAGTGGCGACAAAGAAGACGATGGCCACCATATTTGCTATGACGAATGGAATTATCAGAAAAAGCAATACAAACCCAATTATTGTAAAGTCTATCTAAAATCGATACTTGGCAATAATATGAATTACGCCGCCACTGCCCTTTCGGAAAATGCGGTAACGTTGAATGGCTTGCGCCGAAAATTTGCACAAATTCACCAGAAACGCGAATTTGTCAGGCGAATGCCCGATGGTGAGGCGATTGATATGGATGCTGTTGTGGACATGTTTACAGACATCAAATCGGGGCATACGCCATCAGAAAATATTTATATCACTAAGCGAAAAAAAGAGCCGGATATTTCCATTTTGTTTCTGGTGGACCTGAGTTTGTCAACTGACAGTTACGCAGCCGGAAACCGCATTCTTGATGTGGAAAAACAGGCTGTAATCCTTTTTGGGCAAGTACTTCAGGAATATGGTGTTGACTTCGCCATTGGTGGATTTTATTCAAAAACACGAAACAACTGCGCTTATATTTCTGTGAAAGGATTTAATGACGACTGGAACAAAGCCAAAAGAAATATTGGTGTTGTCGAACCAAGGGGATACACACGGATTGGCCCGGCTTTGCGCCATGCCAAATCCTTGATAAGCGATCGTCAGATGCAAAACAAATGGGTAATTCTTTTGTCGGATGGAAAACCCAATGATTATGATAAATACGAAGGTCGCTACGGGATTTCTGATGTAAAACAAGCTTTGCGAGAAATGCACGAATACCATATTAATACTTATGCCATTGCCATCGAATCGACAGCAAAATATTATTTACCGCAGATGTTTGGGCAAAATCATTACAATATTTTGTCTCATCCCGAAATGCTATTGCAGTCGCTGACAACGCTTTACCAACGCATCCAAAATCATTAAAATGACAACAACGGATAAAATTCCTGATAAATCTTTTTTATATCCACCGGGGGGAATCCTAATCTGGATAATTGTAATTGTAGAATTGCTCACTTTCGGAATTGCCCTCATCGTGTTCCGGGTGAATTTTCATCAGGATTACGACACTTTCCTTTCCTCTCAAAATATGCTCAGTAAATATATCGGGCTTTTTAATACGATCGTACTTATTACAAGTGGCTACTTTATGGCTACAGCTTTGATGAACATCAAACACGCGAAACAGAAAGAAGCAATTAAATGGTTGCTGTTGACGATTCTGACAGGTGTTTTATTCCTATTTGTAAAGGGCTGGGAATACAGCATTAAAATTGCAGAAGGGCATTCCTTCGGATACGATGATTTCTTTGATTTTTACTGGATGCTCACCCTCTTCCATTTTATTCATGTCCTTGTCGGGGTGGTCATTTTATCGGTACTGCTGCTCAAATTGCGCCAGGGTTATTACAACGCTTCAAATTATCTTGACGTTGAAACTGGTGGCGTATTCTGGCATATGTGCGATTTAATCTGGATATTACTCTTTCCTGTTTTATATTTACTCCATTAGAAAATGAATAAGAAAAACACAATTCTCTGGGTAATATTGATGCTATTGATGCTGTTTAATTTTTGGCTGGCAGAAATTTCTCCCATAACCGGAAAATGGACATTAACAGTTATTTTGTTTGTGACACTGATAAAATTCCTTGGCGTGGCATTTAGGTTCATGGATTTGAAAAACGCCCATAAACATTGGAAAATCATATTCATCGTTTTCATCCTTTTGTTTTCCGGGCTTGCCGGCTTGATTTAGAAAAGACTTATATACTCAACCTGATAAGTAAGAAAAGCTATACGCAGATTTGCGCGGGTTTATTATGATTGTACAACAACTTCGTTGTTGATACTAAAGCGAAGCATTTTATCATAAATAACCTGCGTTAATCTGCGTCAAAAAGATTTTAGCTAAAGTTCTCCACAAAAAAAACCGCGAAACCAAAGGCTTCACGGTCTTCTAATAAATTATCGTTTCTTGCCGAACCTTATTTAGTATCTCCCAAAATCAGTGGCATGCCATCGCTATTACCAATAATAACAACTTTAGAATTGGGGGATTTTGCCAATTCCAGTGTAGCACTGATGCCTTTTTCGCGAAGGATTTTATCAGTTAAACTGGCATTGAGAATATCATTTGCCTTTGCTTTTCCTGCGGCGTCAATTTTTTGACGTTCGGCTTCTTTTTGTGCTTTTTCTAATTTAAATTTATACTCCAATGACTCTTGCTCCTGCTTCAATTTGCTTTCGATGGCCGTTTTAATAGTTGGTGGTAAAACGATGGAACGAATGAGTACCTGATTCAATGTAACGTATTTTTCATCAAGGATGTTTTTGGTTTCTTCAAATATTTCATCCTGTATGGCATCGCGCTTGGTAGAATAGATTTGCTCTGGTGTATAACGCCCAATCACACTCCGTGCCGATGCCCTAAGGGATGGAATGACGACGCGCCGTAAATAGTCCTTGCCAATACGGCCATGTAGCAATCCCAATTTCTCGTATTGTGGTCGATACCAGGCCGAAACATCAGCTTTAATTTCCAGCCCGTTGGAGGACAACACATTCATGTCTTCCGCAATTTCCTGCTGACGGGTTTCATAGACAATCATATTGTTCCATGGAGCCAGGAAATGAAAGCCTTCGCTATAGGTTTGGGTCGTGTCAACACCACCACTAAAGGTTTTAAACAATACTCCGGCATGACCGGCTTCGACTGTAACTGTAATTCTGCTCCAGAAAATAACCAGTAGTATCAGAACTAAAACCACCAAACCGATTGGGAACATTTTTTTCAAATTTACTTCTTGTTGTTGTGCCATATTATTAAGTTTAAAGTTTATATTAATGTAGCGCAGTAGAGACGCATTGCAATGCATCTCTATATTGCAATATGCTAATGCAATTTTTGCGTTGACAAAGATAGCTATTCGGAAACATCTAACAACAATTAATATTCATCGAGGGAAATAATAAAAATGTCAAATCTATTTTCCTGCAAAACTGACAAAGCCATTTTTTTTCCATCCGGTGAAACTGCCGGTGTTTTAACTTTTAACTGATCGTTTGTAAGCCGCTCAAGATGCGAGCCATCTTTCCAAACACTGTACACCTCGCCCTGCACTTCTTCTTCCCCCGAAACAAAATAAACTTTCAAACCATTGGGGCTCCAGGCAGGTTCAGTTGCCCAAAGGGAATCCAATTCGGTTTCCAAATTACCATACCAATTTAAAATAGATATTTGCTCGAAGGGATATCTATTAACGACTCTTGAAAAAAGGATTTGTTTCCCGTTTGGAGAAACAATGGGCATGGAACAATCCCCTTTTAATTTGGTGAGGTGGTTCAAATTATCTGAAACAAAATCGTAGCTATAAATAGCCCATTCTCTTGATTTCCGATCGAATCCGGAAAAATAAACCAGGCGTTTTGTCGGAGGAAAAGAAGCTTGTCTGCATTCAATATTTCTTTTAAATAAATGACTTATTTCATCGGTTTTCAAATCCATTTGAAAAAGGTAGTTCACCCCTGCCCTATCCGAATCGAAAACTATTTTGTTATCCTTGGGAAACCATTCCGGATGCTGTTCATTCGCCTGATTGTGGGTAAGCTGTATGAGTGTGTCTTTGTCAAAGTCAAACAAAAAAATATCCCAATTCCCGTTTCGGTTAGATTGAAAGAGCAAGCGTAAGCCATCATCTGACCATTTGGGGAATAAATCATCTCCGGGTGAAGAAATGATTTGGTAGGTAGAATCGATGGTGAAAGGTTGGGCTATCGCAAGTTGCAAGAACAGCATTAACAGTATAGTAAGCAGAAAACGGCTCATCAAAAAGCAGAATGAATTTTGATGTAAAAATAAACTATTAATCGTTGAATTTATCTAATGACAAGAACTGCAAGCGTGGACGCTTGCAGCAGGGGTACACAAACCTGCTGAGTGGCCTTTTGCTCTCAGCAGGTTGAAAGAATGAGTCTTTTTCAATCTGTCGGGAATAAAACTACCCGCCAGATTTGAATACGTTAAAACTTCAAATTAATCCCGGCAGTAAAATGAAATCCGGCCTGTGGAAAATAGCCGTTCATTTCTGATTCTAAACCTTCCCAAACATAGCGGTAAACCCAGGCATTGGTTTCGTATTTTTCATTAAAAATATTGTTTAAACTTACAATGAATTCAAGCTTTCTGATCCATTTTGGACTGATGCCGTAGAAGAACTGAAGGTTGTTCACAAGATATGGGTCAAGGCTTCTTTCGAGGCTGGATGTGTTGTCGATGAATTGCCTTCCCACATAATTTGAAACGAGGCTCACAGAAAAACCTTTGAAAGCTGTAATACGTAAATTACTACCGGCAACCCAATCGGGCGAGAAAGAAATATCAGTTTCCCCAAGTTCATTTTCGTATTGATAGGGCTGATTATCGGGGTCGTCCCAATAATTCCAATTGTCAACGTGCTCGGTAAAATCTTTGATTTTATTTTGGCTATAAGTCGCGTTCAAACTCCAGTCAATTATTTTCAAGAAATTGAAAGCTGTAGAAAGTTCAATTCCTGCACGATAGCTGTCGGGCACATTGGTGAGTATGGGTGCGCCCACATTGTTTATCTTGCCTGTTAACACCAATTGATCTTTATAATCCATATAAAACAAGTTGGCTTCAAATGAAAAATGTGTGGCACGTTTGCGATAACCCAATTCGTAATCAATCAGACGTTCCGGCTTTATTTCCTGCCCGGGATCAGCATCAAGAAAAACAGAACGATTGGGTTCACGGTGAGCAACCCCAACAGAAAAGTATAGATTATTGTTTTTGTTTACCTCATAAAAAATACCGGCTTTCGGATTGAAGAAATTGTATTGGTGCTGCTGGCTTACATTTCGTAAATCATCATCGGTTCCATCAATTTTATAATTGATTGTCCGGAATTGCAGATCGGCATATAAGTTTAAATGCTCTGTCAATACAAAGTTTGCTTTGGCAAAAATATTGAACTCGGTTTTATTTCCAGTATTGAAATACCAGTTTCTGTCATAATCACCAAGTCGTGCAATTTGTGCCCAGATGATTTTCCCAAAGTGTTCGCCTTCATATTTATTGAATCCTGCACCAATATTGAGGTTTAGCCTGTCAGCATTATAATTCAGAAATAAATTGATGCCGTAAAAATCGTTGTCTAACCATTTTTGTTCTATCAGGCTTGTTCTTGAAAGAGTATCGCTGCCAATAATCGTGTCATTCATTCCGTAATTCGAAAGCTTTTTATTGTTTTTGTAATTCTCGTAATAACCTTTTCCCTTCGTATAAAACAAAGCCGTTACCAGATTGAGCTTCGGATTGAATTCATGCGCATAATGCAGTTGGTAATAGGTTTGGTTATAATTGTCTGTCTGGTTGTCATAAAACCCCAGAAAATTTCCTTCTGTATCGTAGATTTCTCCTGCCGGATTGTAGGTGCGATTGGTTTCGAGACTGTCTTTCGGGATACCGTACCAGGCTTGATAAGTTTTCTCTGTTCCATGAAGATAAAAGAATTTCACTATATCTTTCTTTCCTAAATAAGAAGCGGCAAATTGCATTGACCTTAAATTTGCAGATGCCCTGTCAACATAGCCGTCAGTACTCAGTAGCGAAAGCCGTCCGTCGATGGCAAACTTTCCTTTGATAAGACCAGAACCAAACCGCAAAGTATTTTTAAAAGTATTGAACGAACCGGCAGCACTACTGAGTTCGGTATAAACATCGGGCCTGAATTTGTCAGTTTTGATATTGATGCTGGCGCCAAAAGAAGCCGCACCATTACTTGAGGTGCCCACACCCCTCTGGATTTGTATTTTATCAACGGATGAGGCAAGGTCGGGTAAGTCAACAAAAAATACATTCTGCGATTCAGGATCGTTCACCGGTACGCCGTTTAGTGTAACATTAATGCGTGTTAAATCTGTTCCCCTTATTCTAATGCCGGTATATCCCATACCCGTTCCGCCATCAGAAGTAACAACTGTTGAGGGCGATGAGGCCAGTAAATAAGTCAGGTCTTTGCCTGTATTTTCACGGTTTATCTGCTCATCGTCAATATCTGTATAAGTTAAAGGCGTGTTTTTCTGTGCCCTGGTTGCCGTAATAATGACTTCTTCGGTAAGAAAGGCTTCCTCTTCAAGCTTAAAGTTTAACTTTGAATTACTATTTATATTTACTTCTTTCTCAATCATTTTAAATCCAATGAAAGTTACCTTTACAATATAGCTTCCTTTTTTTAAACGTTTGAAAATATAGCTGCCATCCGTTTCTGAAACTGCGGCAATATTGCTTCCCTTCAACACAATATTAGCACCCGGCAATGCTTCTCCATTAGCCTGATTACTGATTTTTCCTTCCAGAATGAATTGTGCTGAACCGAGCATTGGTAAAAATACAATCAGCAATAAAAAGTACAATTGTCTTTTCATGACATGAATTTTATTGGATGCCCAAAACAAAATGGACAAACATCTTTTGTTAAAATTGCGGGGGTATCTAAATAAATTGGCAAAATCCCTTTCCCTACGTCGGCATTACCCGTATCAGGTTCAGAGGGTTTGATCTCAGCCCGTTATTTTAAGGCACCCCTGGTAAAGGGGCGAAATTAATAAAAATAAGAGATGGAAACCATATATTTGGCTGATTAATTTTCTTTCAAATTTTGTAGTTTCAAAAAACCTCTTTCGTACATTTGTTGTCTTTAATTGTAAACTCACTAATAAATGATATTATGGCAAAAAGAACAATCGTTGCATTACCGGGCGACGGCATTGGAAAACCGGTATTGGATGAAACAATCC
>QMPA01000004.1 GCA_003650365.1 Bacteroidota bacterium
AAAGATTTCTCTTTCATCACCCGGATTCCAACCCAGCAGTGCCAACATATTGATAAAAGCATCAGGAAAGTATCCTTCTTCGCGATAACCTGTAGAAACAGTAGCAGTTTTGGGATCAGTCCATTGCAAAGGAAAAACGGGGAACCCCAGTCTGTCGCCATCGCGTTTGCTGAGTTTTCCGTTACCATCGGGTTTGAGCAATAAAGGGAGGTGGGCAAATTCCGGTTTGTCAAATCCCAGGGCTTCATACAGTAAAACATGTAAAGGCAGTGAGGGCAACCATTCTTCGCCTCGAATAACGTGGCTAATTTCCATCAAATGATCATCAACAACATTGGCCAGATGGTAGGTGGGCAGTCCGTCTGATTTGAACAGCACTTTGTCGTCTAATACTTTGGTATTGACTTCTACCCTACCCCTGATGAGGTCGTTCATCACAACTGTTTGGTCTTCGGGCATCTTAAAGCGGACAACATAAGGGGCGTTGTTTTCCAGTAATTTCTCCGTCTCGGCTTTACTCAAAGAAAGTGAGTTTCTTAAACTGTTGCGCTGGATGGCATTGTAAGTAAAGGTCTTTTTTCTGCTTTCAAATTGCTTTCGGATGGCATTCAGTTCTTCCGGTGTATCAAAGGCAAGGTAAGCATTTCCTGATTTCAAAAGTTGGTCAACAAACTGTTTATAAATCCCAGAACGTTCCGACTGTTTATAAGGGGCAAAAGGACCTCCTTTAACAATGCCTTCATCAAACTCAATTCCGCACCATTTAAAGGCTTCGATGATGTATTCTTCTGCACCGGGAACAAAACGGGTCTGGTCGGTATCTTCAATCCGCAGGATAAATTGTCCGTTGTTTTTTTTAGCGAAAAGATAATTGTACAAAGCTGTTCTTACCCCTCCAATGTGCAGTGGTCCGGTTGGGCTGGGAGCAAATCGTACCCTGATATTTTTTTTATTCATCTCTTGATTATTTGGGTGGTAAAAATAAAACTTCTAAGCGGTTTTTTGTAGATAATAACAGCCGCTAAGAAGTTTTACCTAACTGTTTTCTTTTGATCAAAGCCCACCACAAAAATCCGAATGGAGCAAGAATCATGGTAGGGATGGTTGAATTAAGTGGTTCGGGCGTGCCCTTTAATGAATGTAAAATGTAAGTGAGGGTAACGGCAATAATAGTGGGGATGAACACAGCGAGACAGATGGCAATAAAAGTGTTGGAGATGCGAGAAGCAAAATTCTCTGTCATCCGCATCATTACTCCGCCAGCCAGAAAGGTGTATAAAGCTTGTTTAGAAGCCGCAATCAAACCAATACCAATTCCGTGATCCCAATTAATGAAGAACACAATCATCCCCATTGCGAGGCCACTGAGAAAACCCATTTTGAGATCGAAAAACTTATTGTAGCCCTTGGTGTTTTTGTTGGTCAATTTGATTTGCTTAGAAGTTGCGATTTTAGAAGTTATTTACTTAACAAACCTCTTCACCCGGATATTGTCACCTTCAGTTACCTTTATGAGATAAACACCTTTTGAAAGCCCTGATACATCAAGATGGATGTGCTTGTTGCCGTTGTTTGTAAACAGCATCTCTTTCCCTGAAAGATCGTAAATTCGAATTTCACGTGATGTGTTATCAGCTTCTGAAAAATAAACATTCAGTGTATTTTCAACAGGGTTTGGTCCAATACTGAAAAATGTAGGAGAGGTCATTTCGTCAACAACAACAGTAAGATTAATCACTTTTTCCATTGTCCAATTGTCGGGGTCAACAGTAACATCTATCACATTTTTACCTGTGAATACCGTGAAGTGATTCATGTTTTCTGTTTGTTCAAACTGCACAATAGTATCTGTTCCGTCATCAAAATGAAGCTGGTAATCCATCAGCATTTTAAAAAATGGTGTCGAAGATGCCGAACCGCTTTGGGTTGAAACCAGGTGAAAGTTTCCTCCTGTCATATAGTAAGAAAGGTCGTATTTTGGATAACCTTCACCGTAATACCATTGGTCGAAAAAAGTTTCGAAATCCATTCCGGTCACTTCTTCGGCAGTATTTCTAAAGTCATCTCCTGTTGCTGTACTGTCGGTAAAATCGGTTTGGAAAGTTCCCATCACATCAAAGAAAAGATCGTCATCCTGAATCTCATGGCGCAAGATGTGAACAATAGATGCACCTTTGTTGTAAGAAAGCCTTCCATCAAAAATACGCCATTCGTTACCGGGATAAATTTCATCTTCAGGAATATAAATACTACCTGTTGGCGAGGACATGGCACTGTTTTGTTTGTCAACAATAAATCCTTCAGCGCTTTCCCATCCATTGATAAATTCTTCAACAAGAAAATTTGAATAGGTGGCAAAACCTTCGTTGATCCAAATATCGCTCCAGGTGGCACAGGTAACGTTATCGCCAAACCACATATGTCCCAATTCGTGGGCTACCAGGCCAAACCAAAAACCACCGAGAGTAGTGTTGGTCTGGTGTTCCATTCCACCACCCAGTTCCACAAGTGTTTGACCGTATTTTTCTTCCCAAAAGGGATAAAGAGTATACAAATCTGATAATATTTCAACCATTTCTGGTGTTCTGTCAATGCTATTCTGGTAGTTTTCGAGGCATCCGGGGCTGTCGTAAACATAGTTTTCAATTAAAATAGAATCGCCTTCCATTTCTTCAGGATGGGCATAAAGATTGTACTGCTGGTATTCGGAAACGGCAAATGAAATTAAGTAATAAGCAATGGGATAAGCTGATTTCCATTCGTACCTTTTTTTGTCGCCAACAGTTACAGTACTGGTTAATATACCTTGCGAAGTGGCCATGTTTGCCGAATCGGTCGTAAGAAAAACCCAAACCGAGTCGGCTTTGTCTTCCAGGTCTTGTTTTACTGGGAACCAATCTTTGGCGGCAAAAGGTTCTGACAACGTCCATGTTACATCTTGGTTCCAGGCATTTGCATGTGCTGTTGATACTCCTGAGAAAAATCCCCCACTTGGTGGTGCACCATGGTAATAGATTTGTGCAGTAAAAGTCGTACCAGCATCAATTGCATTAACAGGAACAAGTACATTATCCCCGTCCCGGGTCCAACTCGTGTATTCTACACCCTCAACATAAATCTGGTCGATAGTTTGTTCGGCAATCAGTTCAAAAGCAAATGTGTCAAGAACAACAACTGCTTCTGCATCAATGCTTACATTACCACTAATATAGGTCGATGTATTTGTAACTTCAATGTCTATCAAATAAAAACTAACATCGTAATCATCAAGGTATTCGCTTTGCCAGTCGTAAATATGTGCTAAAATATCTTTATCGAAGTGCTTTGCATGGGAGCATGTGCCTTCAAGATCGTGGTATTCATTTTGTTGACCAATAACATTGATCGAAATTATGAGAATAATAAATGTTAAAATACGTTTCATTTTTAAGTGTTTTGTAATTATTAAATTGATGAGGGAGCTGAATTTTTATCTTTGCCAAAAGTATAAATTTCACCTATTCATAAAACAGACAGTCAAAATTGTGATATTTTGTCTATGAGCCAGGATTTTAACATACTCATCGAAAAACTTCATGCTTTCATTAGAAGGTATTATAAGAACCAAATAATCAAGGGAGTTATAATAAGTACGGCCCTGATTATTACTTTGTTTTTGTTGGTAGATCTGATTGAATATTTAGCTTGGAATTCAACGGTTACAAGGGCCATCATTTTTTATAGCTTTATTTCATTAACTGTTTTTGTTCTTGTTTTTTATATACTCCTGCCGGCGCTAAAAATTATACATATTGGTAAAGCTATTTCTGAGCAGGAGGCAGCAGAAATTATTGGCACTCATTTTCCTGAAGTAAAGGATAAGCTGTTGAACACTTTGCAGCTTCAGGGTTTGAAGCGGAATTCTTTATCGCAAGGGGAATTGCAATTATTGCTGGCAAGTATTGGGCAGAAAGCACTGACATTGAGACCAATTCCTTTTAAGCGGGCCATCGATTTTAAATCAAATCTCCCTTATTTAAAATATGCAGTGCCGCCGGTGATTATAGTTTTATTGATCTTTATAATTTCACCCGCGTTTATTATTGGCCCTTCAAAACGAATTGTTCAGCACAATACTAATTTTGAAAAGCCGCTCCCCTACCAGTTAACAGTTACCAATAAATCCTTGGAGGTTTTGCAGCGTGATGACATTGTCGTTACTGTAAAAGCTGAGGGAGAAGAAATCCCATCCATGGTTTTTATCAGAAGCGATAACAACAAAATGCTGATGCAGGAAACCAATCCGGGCATTTTCAAATATACTTTTATTGACCTGAAGGGGGATGTCTATTTCCGGCTGGAAACCGAAGATCTGAGTAGTGATAATTACCGGATAAAAGTTATTCCAAAACCGGTTATTTTTAATTTCAATGTTGATTTAGATTACCCGGCCTATTTGAATAAGAAAGACGAAACCATAGAAAGTTCAGGCAACCTGATAGTTCCGGAAGGGACAAATATTGACTGGCGGGTATTTACCCGCGATACGCGTCACATCATTTTCAAAGTTGATGGCGAGAAACACACGCTTAGTCCTGCAAAGAACAATGTTTTTCTTTTTTCACGACGGGCGAAGAATAATTTCAATTACACATTTATTCCTGAAAATGAATTTGTAAGCGGAATAGACTCATTACAGTTTTCTGTTCAGGTTGTGAAGGATGAATATCCACGAATTAAAACTGAAGAATTTAAGGAGAAATCAATGCTTGGTTTTATCCATTTTAATGGACAAATCAGTGACGATCATGGATTTCATTCGTTGCGCTTTTTTTATCGGAAAGATGTTGTTGACAAAGCACCCTATCTGTATAAATCTATTCGGGTTGATGTTGATATTACACAACAATACTTTAGTTATACAGTACAGGCAGATAGTTTTGGTTTATTGCCAGGAGATGGCATGAGCTATTATTTTGAAGTCCGTGATAATGATGCAGTAAATGGATACAAGCGTACAAAATCGGCAACCTTCTATTTAAAAATGCCTGATGTTTCTGAAATAGAGGAAAACATTGATCAATCGTCTGATGAAATCAAAGACAAATTGAAAGAGGCCATTGATGAACTTGAAGATATAAATCGTCAATTGGAACAGGAACGTTTGTCGATGTTTGAAAAGAAGGAATTAAGCTGGTCTGATAAGCAGAAACTAGAAGAGTTATTTAAAAAAGAGCAATCTATCCGGGATCAAATCGAACAATTGGAAAAATTGAATCGTGAAATCAATCAGTTAGAGGAAAAAATAAAGCAGGAAATGGATCCTGAAATGCTTGAAAAAATGAAAGAGTTGGAGAAAATGTTTGCTGATCTGATGGATGAGGAAATGAAGAAACAGCTTGAAGACTTGGAAAAGCAACTGGAAAAAATGAATAAAGATGAGCTTTCTGATTTTCTCGAGGAAATGAAAAAACGTAGCGAGGACATGAAGAACAGTCTGGAGCAAAACCTCGAACTTTTTAAAGAGATGGAGTTTGAAAAAATGTTTCAGGAAGCTGTCGACCAACTTGAAAAGCTTGCAAAGGAGCAGAAAGAACTTGCTGAAAAAACAGCAATTAAAGCTTTAGATAAAGAGGATGCGATAAATAAGCAGGAAAAGATTAATGAAGAATTTAAGCAGGTTTCTGACAAACTGGAAGAAGCTGATAAACTAAACAAAGAGCTTGAAGAACCATTCAATGTAAAAAGTGACACATCGGGAATGAATGACATTCAATCGGATCTTGATGAAGCCAGTTCTAAATTAGAAAAGGGCAAGCAAAAGAAAGCTTCTGAGAGTCAAAGTGATGCGGCTGGTAAGATGGAAAAAATGGCGTCCGATCTAAATGCGATGATGGCTGGTGCACAAATGGAGCGCCTTGCAGAAGATATCCAACAGGTAAAAAACATGCTCGATAATTTGCTCGATTTGAGTTTTAAACAAGAGCAACTTTTTACCGAAATTGGTGAAACTTCGCAAAATGACCCCAAATATGTTGAACAAGCTGCTGAACTTAAAAATTTAAAGGAAGATTTTAAAATTGTTCACGATTCGCTGATTGCCTTAAGTAAACGGCAGGCAGCAATTAAGTCGTTTATTGTTAAGGAATCAGGAAAGGTTAATCAATACATGGAGGCCGCGATTGGATATATGCAGGATCGAAAAAAAGGAACAGCAATGGGCCAGCAGCAATATGCAATGACCTCGATGAATAATTTGGCACTCATGCTCGCCGAATCTCTGGATGAAATGAACCAGAGCATGCAATCTCAAAGTGAAAAAGCCGGAAAAGGAAAGTGCAACAATCCCGGGGGAAAAGGCAAGGGCAAACCATCCATGAAGGAAATGCTTAAAATGCAGCAGGAGATGAATGGTAAGATGCAGGGAAAGGCAAAAAAGAAAGGCCTAAATGGTAAGGAAGGTTTAAACAGTCAGAGTAAAGAATTGGCCCGTATGGCTGCCATGCAGGGAGAAATACGAAGGAGAATGCAGCAATATATTGATGAGATTGGAAAAGATGGAGGTGGTTCTGCATTGAATAAGCTGGCTGACGAAATGAAGAAAATAGAAGATGATATCATTAACCGAAGAATTACTGAACAAACACTTGAAAGACAAAAACAACTAGAAGTAAGACTGTTAAAATCGGAGCAGGCAGAGCAGGAACGCGAAAAGAAAAAAAAGAGAGAATCTGAATCAGGAAAAAACAGAAAAAGAAGTAACCAAAATAATAATTTGCAGTATAAGAATGTAAAAGAAAATCAGCAGGAAATTTTAATTTTATCACCTATTGAAATGTCCCCCTATTATAGAGCGCTGTTAAATAAGTATTTATATAAACTGGAGAAAGAAAATGGTGAAGAATAATCAATCGTTTTCGATTAAATTAGAAGCAGATTCCATAAGGAGGATTGAACAGATCGTTGATTTGGTATGTGACCAGTTGTTCATCAACGATACTTATTATGGAAGTATTTTGACAGCTTTAACCGAGTTATTCGAAATCATGCTTATAAGGCAAAAATCAGAAACGTTTAAAATTGAATATAATACAGATTATCAGAAATTAACATTTAGAATATACCCTGTAGATCATAAAATAGCAAGTAATTTCGAAGATGAGTTTAGTATAGATATGCTTCTTGACGAGGAGCCACAAACAAGTATTTTTCTGATTAAATCTCTGGTAGATAGCCTTCACGTTGAAGATAAAGAAATCATTCAGCTTAGTTTCGATATTAGCGCACTTCACAATAAAATTTACGAGCAAAGAGCTACGCAATTAAAAGATTATTTTAAAGTGAAGGAAGACTCAAAAGTGAACGAAAATAATGATCAGCTTTAGCGTTCTAAAAGCGGATTTTCAATTAAGCAATCCTGGCGAAAAAAAAGAGTGGCTTAAAAATACAATTCTTGCTGAGAAAAAAATCACCGGTGAAATTCATTTTATATTTTGTGACGATAAGTATTTAGCACAGGTTAATCTTAAATACCTGAGCCACGATACATTAACCGATATTATCACTTTTTCAAATTCGGAAAACCCAATAATCATTTCTGGCGATATTTTTATTAGTGTCGATCGGGTATTTGATAATGCCCGTACATTGAATAATGAATTTGAAGCAGAACTATCTAGGGTAATTGTACACGGTGTTTTGCATTTGTTGGGTTATAACGATCATACTCCAGATGAAAAGCTGCAAATGCGTGCAAAAGAGGATTATTATTTACATTTGCAGCCTTGATTTAATTCATTTGTTCCACGTGAAACAATAAGAAAATGTTTGAGCAATACGATGTAATTGTTGTTGGTGCAGGTCATGCTGGTGCAGAGGCTGCCGCAGCAGCAGCAAACCTAGGCTCCACAGTATTGCTTATTACGTTTAACATGAATGCCATCGCACAAATGTCATGTAATCCGGCAATGGGTGGAATTGCAAAAGGGCAGATTGTTCGCGAGATTGATGCATTGGGTGGCTACTCTGGCCTGGTCACCGACAAAACAATGATTCAGTTCAGGATGCTCAATAAATCGAAAGGACCCGCTATGTGGAGTCCAAGGGCACAAAGCGATCGCATGCTCTTTTCTGCCGAATGGCGAAATGTACTAGAGCAAATACCGAAGCTTGATTTTTGGCAGGACATGGTTGTGGGTCTGATTGTAAAAGACAACCGGATTGTTGGTGTCCACACCTCAATGGGTCAGGAAATTAAAGGACGTTCTGTAATTCTTACCAACGGTACTTTTTTAAATGGAAAAATTCACATTGGGAAAAAGCAGTTTGGTGGAGGAAGGATTGGTGACCCCGCATCAAAGGGATTAACCGAACAGCTGGTTAATTTGGGATTTGTTTCTGATCGTATGAAAACCGGAACACCTGTTCGTGTGGATGGACGATCCATCGATTTTAGCAAAATGGAAGAGCAAAAAGGAGATGAAATCCCCGGCAATTTTTCATTTCTTAAACAGAGTAGGTTGATTAAACAGCGCAGTTGTTGGATAACTTACACCTCCCCTGTTGTTCACGATATTTTGAAATTGGGTTTCGAAGATTCACCTATGTTTGCTGGTAGAATTGAAGGAATTGGCCCACGTTATTGCCCATCCATTGAAGATAAAATTGAACGCTTTTCCGATAAAAACCGCCACCAACTTTTTGTTGAGCCGGAAGGTTGGAATACTATTGAATATTATGTCAACGGATTTTCATCGTCCCTCTCCGACCATATTCAGCTTAAAGCATTACAAAAAATAGCGGGATTTGAAAATGCAAAGATTTTCAGACCGGGTTATGCCATCGAATATGATTTTTTCCATCCTACTCAATTGAAGTATTCACTTGAAACAAAAAAAATTGAGGGATTGTATTTTGCCGGACAAATAAATGGTACAACAGGTTATGAAGAGGCTGCAGCTCAAGGCTTGATGGCTGGAATTAATGCACATCAAAAAATTAATGAAAAACCTGATTTTGTATTGAAACGGCATGAATCGTATATTGGTGTGCTTATTGACGACCTGATTACCAAAGGGGTTGATGAACCTTACCGTATGTTTACCTCACGTGCCGAATACCGGATTTTATTGCGTCAGGACAACGCTGATATTCGCCTTACACCAAAAGCTTTTGAGCTTGGTCTCGTAAGTAAAGAGCGTTACGAAATGGCAATTGTTAAGGATGAAAAAGTACAGAAAGTTATTAAATATTTACAAAGGGAAAGCATCAGCCCTCAGGAAATAAATGTAAAACTTATTGAACAAAATACCACCGGTTTAAAGCAAAAAGTAAAAATGTCGTCTTTGTTACTGCGCCCTCAGTTGGGTATTGATCTACTTATCGAATCGAAACCGGAGCTATCGAAATTTATTGAAGAAATTGATGCGGATAAAGACACACTGGAGGAAGTAGAAATTCTAATTAAGTACGAAGGCTATATTTTAAAAGAAAGCGAGATGGTGGCTAAGCATACAAAGCTTGAAAATATCCCACTTAAAAAAGACCTTTCTTATCACAATATGCAGGCGCTCTCGATGGAGGCCAGGGAAAAGTTAAGCAATATCCGGCCTGAAACTATCGGACAGGCTTCAAGAATTAACGGTGTTTCACCGGCTGATGTTAATGTCCTTGTTGTTCTAACTGGAAGATAAAAATTGTTTCACGTGAAACTAAAGCAAGAAAAAGTGGAAATTAAAAAATGCCCGGTTTGTTCAAAAGATGATTTTTCGTTGTTTTTAAAAACCAAGGATTACTTTTTGACGCAAGAAACCTTTACACTTGATAAGTGCCGCAATTGTGGCTTTGTCTTTACGAACCCTATTCCTTCGCAGTCAGAATTATCAAAATATTACGATTCGCCAGACTATCTTTCACATACAGCCAATACTACCAGCCTTACAGCGCTTGTTTATAAACTGTTCAGGAACGCAAATATCAAAAGAAAATTTAAGCTTGTTAATCAGTACACAAAGGAAAAAACAATACTTGATATTGGTTGTGGTACTGGTGAGCTGTTAAATTATTTTAAGCACAATGGTTGGAATACCCAAGGTGTAGAACCTAATCAATCTGCAAGGAACTTTGCGGAAAAAAATTATCAACTTGAAGTTTTTGATGAGCAAGAATTAAACAGCTTTGAAGAAAACAGTGTAGATGTAATAAGCATGTGGCATGTTTTGGAGCATGTTCCTGATTTGAACAGTAGGATGAAACAGTTAAAAAGACTGGTGAAAAAAGATGGTTTGCTTGTTATTGCACTGCCCAATCTCGATTCACCAGATGCGATAAAATATGGGCCACATTGGGCCGGATTAGATGTTCCACGGCATTTATACCATTTTACAAAAGATACATTCAAGGTGTTATTGAAAAATCACAGCATGAAATTAATCGAAAGTATTCCGATGAAATTTGATGCTTTCTATGTAAGCATGTTAAGCGAGAAGTACCTTAAAAGTAGTTTCCCCCAAATACCTGCAATTGTAAATGGTTTTCGTTCGAATTTAATTGCCCGTCGCAATAACAACTATTCCAGCATGATTTTTGTTATCAAGCCGAATAATTAATATACTCTTTTGTTACAGTATTTCTTAATTAGTTTATAATTTGAATAAATAAAATGGGTACAGTTTCCAGACATAAAACGCGTAAGCTTTTTTTATTTGGGTTGATGCTTGTATTCTTGTTTATTGCATTCATTTTATTTGTAAATAGCTACAAATCAGAAGGTCAGATTGCTAATCGGTTTCAAAATAATTTTCTGAAGCAGGAGTTGGTCTTGGTTGATAAAATTCCTGCAGTAATAGAAATTCTGGATGGTGAGGAAAAAAAGTTTTGGCCACGATTTGAGCGGCTGTTAAATGAGCATCAAATTTATGCGCAAATATATCGAAACGATACTTTGTTGTTTTGGAATAACAGCCTGATTTCAAATAAAGAAATTCATCCTGAAATAGAAGCAGAAAGTTTTATTTCACATCTCCAAACAGGATGGTATCTAACACAGTATCAGAAATATAACAATTATACTATTTTTCTTTTTAAAGAAATTAAGTCTGAGTATTCTGTTAGTAATTCTTATCTTCCTGTCGAAATTCAAAGCACGTTTTCAAGTTATGAAAATATTCGTCTAACACTTGATACACTATCCACAAAGCGAATTATCCGCAACCGAAACAACAATGCGGTACTTGGCATTATTATTCAACAACCAATAGCCTTAAGTAATTCGAGTATTATATTGTTATTTAGCTTGTATATACTGATTTATCTAGTTTTCCTGTCTTGGATTTCTAGACTTTATATGCATTTAAATGTTCATTATAATAAAACATATTTACTGTATTTATTTTTTGTTTTGGATGTGATAATTCTTCGTAGCCTTGATTATTATTTTGACTTTCCGGCAATACTCAAAACAAGTTTTCTGTTTGAAACCAATCCGCTCGGATTCCCAGGTTTTTCTTCGATAGGAGACTTGATTATGAATGTAATCCTTATACTTTACGTAACTGTCAGGATGTTTAGAATGCTTGGAAACAAGTCTAATACGGTTGAAAAGCAACAGACTGCAAAGAGGTCGCTACTGGTATTGGTTTTCCTGTGGGTAGTATCAATTTCTGTATTCTATTTTATTTTTTATATTGTCTCACAGCTACCTTATACCTCTCATTTTGGTACATTATTTAACAATATTGGAGGCATTGGATACTTGTTTTCAATTGTAATATTGTTGATTGCCTTATTGCTTACCATTGTTTCATTGTCACAATATTTTGTAGTCACGAAGAATATTTTATTCGGATATATTTTGTTTACGCTGCTGTTATCAGCCTTAGCATTATTAAGTTTGTATAACGAATCTTTTCTTCTAATTATACCCACTGTCTTTTTATTATTGATCGTTCTACTCTTATTTTTCAACAGGGATAGAAGGGGAATATCAACAGAAAAATATTTGCTGATACTTGTCATTATTTCTGCTGCGGCTGCTTTAATTATTAACAGGGCAGATAGTAAAACAAGAGATACGCATCAGTTGCAAGCAATAGCCTACCTGGCCCATACGCATGAAACAGAACTGGAATTAGCGTACACAAAAATTTATAAAAAAATCAGGAAGGACACTGTGGTACAGAACATTGTTGCAAGTAGTGCATTCAATAAGGAGGATGAGTTAGCCTGGTATTTGCAAGAAAAGTATTTTTCCGATTTTTGGAAAAAATATGATATTCAATTGACAATTTGTGCTAAGGAAGAACAGTTGGAAATTCAACCTGAAAATATACTGATAAATTGCAATGATTATTTTCTGGGTTTAATTAATGATTTTGGTGAAGAAACAGATGATCCTACCTTATTTTTATTGAATGCAGACCCGGAGAGCATATATTATCTTGGCGATCTTGAATTTGAGAATATAGATGATTCACTTGAAATTCAGCATGTTTATATCGAATTCTTTTATACAATAGTTCCAAAAGGCCTTGGCTATCCAGAGTTGCTTGTCGACCAAAAATTTTCGAATGTTGATTTGACTGCTTATTCTTTTGCAAGGTACGAAAATGATAAATTGGTTTATAAATTTGGAAACTTTGCATACCATACCAATTTTCAATTTTTGAAAACGTTCCCAACAAAAACGCTATTTAATTTCTTAAAGTTCCGCCACTATCAGTTAGAGACTAATCCTGGAAACTATTTAGTAGTCAGCCGACCCAACACATTGCTGACGGAAAAAATTTCTACATTTTCTATTTTATTTATTATTCTTGGATTTACCTTTTTTGCCACTGTTTTATTTCTATTTGGCAGAAAATCAGAATCCGTATTTCGGCCATTTGTTTTTGGGATTAATTTTCAAACCCGGCTACAAATTATTTTTACAGGAAGTATTGCATTCATTATCATACTGATAGCAGTAATTACAATGTATTATGTAAGAAGTAATAATGAGGAAAACCTGACAGATCAATTGAACGAAAAAACATATTCGGTACTGATTGAACTTCAACATAAATTGGGTGGAGAGGAGAATCTGGAGGATTACGACGAAGAAATGCTTTTTCAGCTTCTGCGAAAGTTTTCCATGGTTTTTTTCTCTGACATAAATTTGTATAATTCTTCAGGACAATTAATTGCAACATCGAGACCGGAAATATTTGATAAAGGTCTGTTATCGGAAAATATCAATCCAATGGCATTTGAAGAACTTTTTGTGGATAACAAACTCTTTTATTTGACGGAGGAAAAAATCGGGACACTGGCTTATTATTCATCCTACGTTCCCTTAATTTTGGATGGCAATAAGCCAATAGGAATTATTAACCTACCCTATTTCGCCCGTCAAAATGAAGTACGTCATGCCTACAACCAGATGTTATTCACCTTTGTAAACTTGTTTGTACTGCTTGGAATATTTGGGATATTTATTGCGCTCATCCTTTCTAAAGTTTTAACCAAACCCTTGAAAGTATTACAACAAAGCCTTGCCAATATTCGAATTGATAAACAGAATGAGAAAATCAGATGGAATAAAAAAGACGAAATAGGAAAACTTATTGAAGAATACAACCGCATGGTTGACAAACTGGAGCAAAGTGCCGAATTGTTGAAACATTCTGAACGGGAAAGTACATGGCGGGAGGTGGCAAGACAGATTGCCCACGAGATTAAAAACCCATTAACACCCATGAAACTGAATGTGCAATACTTAGAAAAAGCCTACCGAGAAAGCGATCCTGATTTCGATAATAAAATAAGAAGTATCAGCGTTTCGTTAATTGAACAAATTGAAAGCCTGAACCGTGTAGCAGAAATGTTTGCCGATTTTTCAAAATCAACAACAAAGAATCTCGAAGAGGTCAATTTACTTTCTACAATTAATTCATCAGTTGAACTGTTTAAAAATAATCGTGATGTAAAAATATCCGTAACAAATTACGATAATGATCTAAGTCCTTTAGTATCTGCTAATAGCAGTGATGTACTCAGGGTTTTTAATAACCTCATTAAAAACAGTATTCAATCGTTGGTAGGCGTCGCCGGTGGCCACATAGATATTTCTATCGAAACAAAAGCTCCCTGGTACATTGTTCGTATTTCCGATAATGGGAAGGGAATTGACGATGAAACAAAGCATCGGATTTTCCAACCTTATTTTACAACGAAATCAACGGGGACAGGCCTTGGCCTTGCTATTGTTAAAAGTATTATGACTGGAATAGGAGGGGAGATTGAGTTTGAATCACGGACAGGGAAAGGCTCGGTATTTACATTAAAGTTTAAAGCGATTAATTAAGGCACTGAAAATGGCAATAAATCCAATAAAAAAACTAGCAGGTGATACCGTTATTTACGGTTTGGGGACAATGGTGCCACGGCTGTTGAATTATTTGTTGGTTCCTTTTTATACAATCGTTGTTTTTAACCAGAGCCAATACGGCCAAATCACTAGTCTTTACGCCTATCTTGCTGTGTTATTGGTTATCCTAACTTTTGGTATGGAAACGGGCTTTTTTCGTTATGCCAATCTAACCAAACAACCACTTAAAATATTCAATCTCGCTTCAACAGTTGTTTTCATTTTATCTGTTCTTTTCCTGTTCTTGTCCGTTCTGTTTATTGATGATATAGTGAGTACACTTGGCTATTCGGATAGTAAAATCAGTGTTTTATTGGTAATACTTATTGTTGTACTGGATGCTTTTACGGCCATTCCTTTTGCCTATTTACGTTTGAAAGAAAAAGCAAAACGGTTTTCAATTATTCGAATAGCTACCGTTGTTGTGAATATTGTGTTAAACCTAACCTTCCTTGTTCTTATTCCAAAGTATTTTGGGGAATTCGCCAGCGAGATTCCGTTATACCAGGGCAACAGCCTGATTGTATTTGTATTTATTTCAAACGTGGCTTCTTCTTCCCTGGCATTTTTATTACTTTGGCCCGAGTGGCGGAATTTTAAAATCAGTCTTGACAAAGTATTGCTCGCTAAGCTGCTCAACTACAGTTACCCGATTTTAATCATTGGAATCGCCGGGATTATCAATGAAGTTGCCGATAAAATTTTACTGAAGTATTTCCTTCCCGATCCGGCAACCGCCGATGCTCAAATCGGAATTTATGGTGCCAGTTACAAACTGGCCATTTTAATGATGCTTTTTATACAGATGTTCAGGTATGCTGCCGAACCCTTCTTTTTTGCTGAATCAGATAAAAAAAATTCAAGGCAAACTTACAGTAGGGTAATGACCTATTTTGTGATTTTTACCTGGTTCATTTTTCTGGGAGTAAATCTTTATATTGATGTTTTTAAATATTTTATTGGTGAAAAATTCTGGGCTGGTTTGGCCGTTGTTCCCATTGTTCTTGCTGCTAAACTATTTTTGGGTGTATTCTATAATTTATCGGTTTGGTACAAATTAACCAACAAAACAATTTACGGTGCAGCTATCGCCCTGATTGGCGTAGCCATTACAATTGGGTTAAATATCATCTTCATCCCACGCTATGGATTTATGGCGTCAGCCTGGGCAAATTTTGTTTGTTACTTCACCGTTATGTTCGTTTCGTTTATTTGGGGAAGAAAAGTGTTTAAAGTCAATTATAATATCAAAAAATTAATGGCTTATTCAATACTTGCAGTTGGCTTGTTCTTTCTTTCAGGCCTTTTAGCTCATAATGATTTAGGCTTACGCTTGCTGATTAACACAGGTCTGATTTTAGTTTACATAGCAGCTGTGTTCTTCTTTGAAAGAAGATACTTTGTCAGCAGAAATTTGAATAGCTTAAGTGGCTGATCAAACAAATCCCTGTCTCCTTCTAATTAACTATTTTTGCGAAAATTTCAAAGTGGTTTCTTTTGCCACAAAAAAAACCACTTGGCAGTTGTTTTGCCGAAAAGATTAACAATATGAAAGTAAGAATTGTCAATAAATCGAAACACGATTTACCAAAATACGAAACACAGGCTTCGGCAGGAATGGATCTGCGGGCCAATTTGGAAGTAGCAGTGCTATTAAAACCATTGCAGCGGACATTGGTGCCAACCGGCTTATTTATGGAACTTCCGCTTGGCTACGAAGCGCAAGTGAGACCCAGAAGCGGACTGGCTGCAAAATTTGGAATTACAGTGTTAAATACACCGGGTACGATAGATTCAGATTATCGTGGCGAAGTGAAAGTGATTCTTGTAAACCTTTCAGACACTGACTTTGAAATTAAAGATGGAGAACGGATTGCGCAAATGATTATTTCGGCACATGTTCAAGCCGAGTGGGAAGCTGTTGAAGAACTGAATAAAACAAGTCGTGGAGCAGGAGGTTTTGGACATACAGGCCATCAATAGCCCAGTGTTTCAATTTTTTAAAATATTGTAAATGAAAAAAATACTCATCATATTTTTGGTTTTGTTTTTTGGAATTGTCATTTCCGGAATGGCGCAAAAAAGGTCTTCCAAAAAGAAACAAGCCGAAAAAGAGCTGACAGAAAAAGAACACTTTGCACAGGCCGACCTCTTTATGAAGGCTATGAGCGAAAAGTCGTTGAATAACCTTGAAAAGGCAAATGAGCTTTTAGGAAAAGCCCTGGAAATAAATGCAAAGGATGCTGCTACACATTATGAAAAAGCAAAAATTCTACAAGCATTGGGCAGAAAAGATCAGGCCCTGGAACATGCCTCGTTGGCGATTACTTTTGATGATACGAATAAGTGGTATAAAGTACTGTATGCCAACCTTTCAAAATCTAACGAAGCCTACGAAACCTATGTTGCAGTTTATGAAGAATTAGTGGTAGAATATCCCGGAGATCTTAACTTTTTAAACGAATTGGCTTTTGCTTATTATTATACAGGAGATTATAAAAATGCAATAATTACATTCGATAAAATTGAAGAAATTGTTGGGGTAAATGAAGGGCTTACTACACAAAAAGTTCAACTTTATAGCAGGACATCACAGCCCGAAAAAGCAGTACAGGAATACGAAAATTTGATTGAAAGCAATCCTGACGAACCAAGATATTATGCTTTGCTTGCTGAGTTTTGTACCAAGAATAATATGGAGGATAAAGCAATTTGGGCCTATGAAAAAATTGTAGAACTCAATCCTGACGATCCATATGTACACATTTCTTTGGCTGAATTTTACAAGAACAAAGGTAACGACCAAAAAGCATTTGAAGAATTGAAAATGGGCATGGCCAATAAAAAACTCGGCCTAAAAACCAAGATCAATATTTTGTTTGGCTACTATTCTGGTCAGTTAACAGATGAGCAAAGAAAGCAGGCACTGGAACTTTCGGAAATACTTAAACAAACACATCCTGATGACATATTGGGCGAATCATTTTATGCAACTATGCTTTATGAAAATAAAGAGTATGAAGGTGCCAGGACGATTTTTAGGGAAATCCTGAATGAAGATACCGGAAATTATCCTTTCTGGGAACAGTTGTTATTTTGCGATTTATACCTTGAAGATAATGTGCAATTGACCAAGGATTCGGAAGATGCCATCGACCTGTTTCCATCTTACCCATTGCCCTACTTTTTTGCTGGAATCGGGAATTTTCAATTAAAAGATTTTGTTAAAGCACAAGCTTTTCTTGAGTCGGGAAAAGAATTTGTGGTGAACAACAATGCTTTGCTCGAGCAGTTTTATTCAACATTGGGCGATACGTACAACGAACTTGAAAACTATGAAGCATCCTATGCTGCCTACGATAAGGTATTGAGTCTTAACCCTGTGAATGCCACAGTATTGAATAATTATTCCTATTATCTTTCGTTAAGGTCAGAGCAACTTGATAAGGCTGAAAAGATGGCTGCAAAGTCTGTAGAGCTTGATCCGTATAACAGCAATAACCTGGATACTTATGCCTGGGTTTTGTTTAAAAGGGAAAAATATGAAGAGGCTCTCGAATGGATAAAAAAAGCATTGGGCAATGGTGGCGCGGACAGCGGTGTTGTACTTGAACACTATGGCGATATTTTATACAAAATGGGTGAAACAGAAAAAGCCATCGATTTCTGGACCAGGGCTAAAAAGCAAAAAGATTATTCCAAATTGCTCGATAAAAAACTAAAAGACGGAAAACTATATGAATAAAGGACTTAAGATATTATTTCTTTTTGCGCTGCCAGCGACTTTGATTTTTACATCGTCTTGTAAATCCACGCGCTCCACCCTTAAAAAACCACTGAAAGAGCAAGGTTTCGATTTCCTGTATTCGCGAATGCTCGAAAACCAAATTAGTTTTGATTACCTGAATGCGAAGTTTAATATCGTTTATCAAAAGGGAAAAAAGAAAACAGATTTACGCGGGCAGTTGCGTATTCGGAAAGATAGTATTATTTGGGTATCCTTATCGCCTGCATTGGGTATTGAAGCAGCCAGAATATCGCTGTCTAACGATTCAGTTAAATTCATCAACCGCTTAAACAAAACCTACCTTACCGGCGAATATAAAATACTCGACAGTTTATTACGAACGTCTATAGATTACTCCATTGTCGAATCGATGATAATTGGAAATGACCTTACACAATATGATGTTTCTAAATTTAAAGCCTCTGTTGATGGCGGATTGTATAGGATAACTATACAGAAGAGAACAAAGATTAGAAAGTATATGCGAAAAGGCGAAATCGAATCAAAAGTTCTGGTACAAAACATTTGGCTTGATCCGGAGAATTATAAAATTCGGAAAATTGAAATTAGAGAACTTGGCGATGACAATAAAAAGCTTCAGGTATTTTACAATAAGTATCAAGCAGTTGAAAACCAGTTATTTCCTTCGGAGGTAAGAATTGAGATTATTGCGGAAAATAAAATAACGATTGATATTAAATTTGGCAAAACGGAATTAAATGTACCGCTAAAGTTCCCATTTAGGATTTCGAAAAAATATGAGCGGATTTATTAAAGCCCTATAAATTCAAAAAATGATTAGCCGTAAACATTGTACTTCCATTGTTCTCTTTTTTTTGCTCTTCCTCTCTGCCTTCCCCCTATTCAGTCAGGATCAACAAAAGCTCGAGAAAGAAAGAAAGAAAATTGAGGCTGACATCAAGTATACAAATGACCTTCTTGAAGAAACCAAAAAAAGCAAGAACACAACGGTTTATAAACTCCGGCTCATAGGTAAAAGAATAGACCAGCGCAATAATTTAATCACAACACTTAGGAAAGAGATTGATGTAATTAAACGTAAAATCAGGAATACCGAAGACGGTATTGACGGTTTAAACGAGGAACTTTCAGCATTAAAGAGTGACTATGCAAAAGTTGCTTATTTTGCGTACAAGCACAAGACATCTTACAATAAACTCATTTTTTTATTTTCTGCCGAAGACCTGAATCAAGCTTATCAGCGAATGCGTTATTTGGATCAAATTGGTGCATTTATTCGCAATGAAGCCAAACTAATCAGGGAAAAGGAAAGTATAAAAGAAGAAGAACTCAAAGTATTGAAGCGGCAGAAATCAGAGAAAAACAACCTTTTGGAGGCTCAAAATATTCAGTTGCTAAAGTTGGAACAGGAAGAATCGGAAAAGAAAAAGGTCAAATCAAAGCTTTCAGGAAAAGAAAAGCAATTGCGGGCTTCTTTGCGTGCTCAGGAAAAAGAAGCGAAAAAACTTAAGAAAAAAATTGAGGACATTATCGCCAGGGAACTTGCACTTACAAAACCCAAAAGCAAGGGGGCATCTTACGCCCTTACTCCTGAAGAAAAACTACTCTCCAGTTCATTTGCAGCAAACAAAGGGAAACTGCCCTGGCCTACTGTAAGCGGGCTGGTTTCGGAAACATTTGGTGTTCACCGTCACCCTGTTTTAAAGAATGTAAAAACCAAGAACAATGGACTGAATATTGTTACGTCAAAGGGAAGCGAAGTACGCACTGTTTTCTCGGGAGAAGTAGTAAGCGTTGTTACCATTACCACAACCAATAAAGCCGTAATTGTTAAGCATGGCGATTACTTTTCTGTTTACTCCAATATGGATGCCATTTATGTAAAGAAAGGTGACCGCCTGGAAACCAAAGCAAACATAGGCCGTGTACACACTGATACAAAGGGAAAAACAGAACTTCATTTTGAAATATGGCTGGGGAAGGTTTTGCTTAATCCATCTCTTTGGATATTAAAACGCTAGAAAAGGAACAGGTCGATTACTTTTTCACCAATTTTCCGGTTTTCAGCATTTGACCATCAACCGAGATTTTATAGAAATAAATGCCACTGGATGATTGGACATTGTCCCATGAAAGCTGTTGAATACCGGGTGAAATGCCTTTATTTTTTGTAAAAATGATTGTCCCCTTTTGGTCGAAGATCTCTAACAAAACAGTAGCTTTTGTTGTTGTTTCAATTTCGAAAGAGGCTTTGTCTGTAAAAGGATTTGGAAATACACTAACCGAATTTGTATTTAAAACAATTTCTTCAGTTCCCACATTGGGGTCAACCAGCATTTCAACAAAAATGGTCTTGCTGAAAATCCGATTTCCTTCAATGATGACTGCACAGTTATAGAAACCACTATCCATTCCTTCTGTACTAAAATACAAGATAAGCGGTTCTTCTTCATTTTCTGCTAGTATTCCGCCATCATGGCTCAATGAAATCCAGTCGGGTTGCTCAGGGATGTTAACAGAATAATGCAAGTCCTGAGCACCAAGGTTTGATAATAAAACAGTGTCTTGTCCGCTGCTGTTTGGCTCAAAAGCAACTTTCACCGAATCTTTGTCAGCCTGCAGAATCGGGGCATTCAGCATCAAATTAATAGATTTGAAAACATTCAAGCGGCCACCGCTAACAGTTATTCCAAGAAGGCTGTTTAACTTCTTTACACCATCCATAATAAAGCCCTTAATGAGCAATGCGCCTTCGGCAGGTTGGTTTTTGTAATTGATCATAAATGTAGAATCAGCTGCTGATAAAATCAATGCAACTGCACCAGTAACATGTGGAGTAGCCATTGAAGTTCCTGTACTGTTACCATAACCATTGTTCACCCTGCACGACACGACTATAGTCCCTGGCGCTCCCAAATCGATGGTTGTGTCACCGTAAGCTGCCGACATATAAAGCTGATCGCTTTTGGTTGTATTGGTAACAGAAATCATATAATCTGTAGTAAAAGCGGTAGGAACATCGCCAACACTGTCAATATCCCAAGGTCGGTTTGCCGTTGCTCCCATACTCAGTATTCCCAAATGCCCCAACGAATCGTACATGGCTTCCCAAATAGGGAAATTATCAGGATTCCCTTTGTCAACGCCGAAGGAACAATTATCAGCCACAACAAAAGCCCCTTTTTCGCCATTGGTTTGGTCGTAAGTTTCACGCACAGTATAAACATAAGAAAGTGCTTCTACAACAATTGATTCTGTAGTGGAGGTGGAACCTGCAATCGGTAATATTTTAACATTCCAGTTTACGCCACTTACTCCTTTACCATTGTTGCCAATAGCTCCGGCAATACCACCAACGTGCACACCATGATTGTGTTGCGGAATAGTGCCTGAGTGATTGTAAGCATTCCACCCATCGTAATCGTCAATATAACCATTACCATCGTCATCATTTCCGTTGTTGGGAACTTCATGGGTGTTTTTCCAAAAGTTCATGTCTTCGTGGTTGAGGTCGGAACCTCCATCAATAATGGCAATAACTATTTCATCGTCCAAAGCTGTTTGGCCGCCTGTTGTGATGTCCCAGGCTTCATCGGCATCAATATCAGCATCTGGCAGGCCTCCATTTTGACCAGTGTTTTTTAATGCCCATTGGTCGCCAATACGGGGGTCATTGGGAAGGGTATCGTTGGTGTTGCGCAACTCGACATAATGGTTGTTTTGAACATTAACAACGGATTTTTCTAATTGTAAAGCATTGAGAAAATTAGAATGACTTGTTTTTGATGAGTTAAAACGCAAAAGAAAAATATTGAATCTTTCAGAAACTGTTTGAACTGACTGCAGATTGTATTGTTTAAAATGCTTCTCAAGAATATGTACTTCGGAGGCACTGTTGAGTTGAACTAACACTTCTCCATCAATATAATTGGTGTTGGTTTGTTTTTGTCCGTAAGTTATAATGCTTACGCTGAGGATTAAAACAATAGTTGCAAAGAGGAATTTAATATTCATACTACTTGTTTTTCAAATGATTCTTGGCGAAAATAAGTAAAAAAACCGGCTCAGTAATTAGACTGAACCAGTTTCAGGTTTTTCAAATCTAAGCGGTTTCAGGCTTTTGTGTAAAACCGCGGTGAATTAGCACTTTCTCTTTTGTTATTGAATTAGTACTTTCCTGCTGTATCGCTTTCCGTTTTGTTTAACAACCAGAATATAAACCCCTGACTGGAGTTCAGGATTACTGAATACCTGTGTAAAACCGTTGGATGAATTGTTATTTTCCAGGCTCATCACTTCAACACCAAGGTAGTTAAACAGCTTTATTTGCACAGGTGATTTTTCCAGTGTTTTAATGGTCAGACTAAAGATTCCATTGTTGGGATTGGGAGCAACCATCATCATTAATTCTTTATCTGGTGTGGTAAAAGCACCAACGGTATTGTCAATAAAAATAATGAGCGAATCGGAAAACGAACCCATTCCACAATCATTAACAGCACTTACTTTTAAGCTCGCTTCACCAAGATATTCATCATTCCAAAAAACCGTAGCCATATTGTCATTGGCAATAATCGATCCGGATTCTTCGGGCCATAATTCCCATACGTAGTCCAAAACTCCATCTACTTCCTGTACAGTATAATCGGTTTCGGTAACATTGTAAACATCAACATAATCAGGACCTACCGGTGTTTCAGGGGCTTCAGCTGTTTGCTTGAAAGTTAAGGTCATATCATCAGAATATGCATCGCCTTCAACATCAATAATGTGTAGAGTAAGTATGATGCTTTTGTTTTCGTAATCATTGGGCCCGGGTGTATAAACCGGTGTAAAAAGACTGTCATTACTAAATTCGCCATCACCAGAGGTAGTCCAGAAAACAGTATTGTAATTGGTTGCCGTACCCTTGCAAAAGAAACCAGAACCTTCGCAGCTTTCCTCATCGGGGCCTGCGAATAATGTAGTAACAAGCATGGTGGGTAATTCAATGTAATCAAGCCAGGCCTTGTCAGCACCTCCATCACCTGAGAAATCTTTTTGATAAACCCATTCAAAAGTGTGGAACCCTTGCTGGACAGGGAAACTTTCCTGCCGCCATCCCTGGCTGGTGCCCGACCAACTTCCACGCAAAGTGCCGTCAACATAAAATTTGAGTTTGTCAAAATCTATTTCAGAAGATACTTTTCTGTAAAACTTAATGTTGTCGTTACCCATTACTTTATAGGTAATTTTAAGCTTTGTGGTTTGGTTGCTGTTAATTTCTCCTGACACGGCATGGTAGCTTCCTTCGAAAGGATATTCGTATGTAATTTCCCAGGGAAGATTTCCCCCAAATTGCCAGTTGTGTTTACTGAAGTCACCGGTTTCCCAGTCTTCAAGAAAAATACCAATTTTGGAATAATAGACTTCATTTTCTGAATACCCTGTTGTTGAGGCGTTAAAACGCATTTCAGCAATAATTGCTTCAGGAACATTCTCGGCAACTGTTACGTTGAATCGTGGATGGGCAGCACCCAGAAACCCAAGGACCGGTATTATTTGATCCTCGGAGTTTACAGTGATATATTGATTCCATGCAACCATTGAACAAACAACATCCTTTACAATACAGTGTCCTTTGTTGGAGACACTTACAACAAGGTCGGCTGTTTCACCCGGATCGAGACGACCATTGTTATTTCCAAATTCCGAATCATCAACCACCATTTCTTCGGGGGTAATCTTCGGCGCGTTTACTACCATAAAAAATTTACTGTTCCAGGTAGAGTCTTGATCATCACAGGCATGTACATCAAACTGTAATTGGTGTTGGTCGGGGACACCATCATGAATATGTAATTTATAAGCATAATCCCGATTTACATTTTCCCGCGTTTTAATGGTGTCGTAGTTTTCTGTTGGGTCAATAAAAGTAACATAGTCATTATTGGTTGAAAGACTTACTTCCACGTTAATGGCATCTTTGTTACCTAGGTTTTTAATGACCATACTGATTAAAATATCCTCATCAAACTCTACTTTGTTGTTGTCGTTACCAAGGCTGTCGCTCACGCTATGTTCATCGTAAAGACAGTAAGCACCTTCTGGAGGAATTACTTCAATGCTGTTTTCATAGCGATAATAATTTTGTCCGGTAATAACAATATCAACAAATATACCGGGGTCTTGTGATGGGATGGCAATGTCGAGGGGAGCACCTGTTCCTGTTCCTGTACCAATAATATCATCGCCAATAGTGAGACAAATAAATGAACCAGGATTAGAAGTTACTGTAAAATAATCAAGTCCACTAAGTAAAACCTCATCGTGATCGACCGTTAAATATTGTGGAACTTCAAAATACAGATTTGTAAAAGCATCACCGTGGTGATGGAAAAGATGGTAGGTAACCTCTTTGTTATTGCTGTTGTATGGCCAGCTCGATTGTTCAAGAAAGTATTTTCCGGCAGCATTTCCAAAAGCCGGTAAAACGCCACGCGATTCGGGAGTGGTTCCGTATTCGGGCATAAAATCAGGCCAAAGATTATCATACATTCCCCAAACATAAGTATCGTTTACAAACGAATAAGATACTTCAGTAGCGGCAATTATACCGAGTGCGCCGAATTCAGAACGGTGAAATTTTTCGGCAAAACACTCGCCACCAATATTAAATTTTCCTGTAAGGCAATTGATTGAAAAAACAAAAGTGAGATCCGTATTGTACAATCCGTTAATATCGCTGCTACTATAAGCTGGTTCGCCCCAACCAGTGGTGCTACCGTGATCGCGGTGTTGAAGTAAAAAGGCACCACTGTTAATATCGTCGTTAATGCGTGTTGCATTGCCACCCCAATCGCTTAGGTAACCGGGAGTATCAGGAATGTACCCCAGTCCTTCATCCCCAAATTCGTCAATAATGGTTTGTGTATTTGTTGCAGTTGACCAGGGGCCACTGCTGTTACCACTGTAAATAGCGTTTTCACGCACGGGAGATTTATCGTGTTCGTTTTCAAAATACCCGGCAATAATTTCTGAACACATTTGAAACCATCGTTCGGTTTGCCAACCCATGGCTGTAATAGGGTTGGCATAGTAATCAGGATTTGTCGGGGGATTTCGTTCGTAGTTAATGGCCTTCATTACCATTCTTTCCACCATGTTGGCATCGGGGGCAGTCATTCGTGCAAAAACAATGTCCGGTAAATGATCGTTATCCACATCAGCATAAATATTATCAGAAGCGCAGTAATTGTTGTAAATAGGTGAAATGATTGTATTTCCCGAACTACCGAAATCACCAATTAATAATACTGCAGCCGGTGGTGTTTCCCAATTGTTGTAGGCGTCATTCACATAAGCTTCGATTGCGGCAGTAGTATTTCCGCCAATTTCTGCGGTTGTTACCACATTGGTTGTAATACCCTGTTTAATCCTGAATTGACGAATGGTATCAGCCCATGCTTGAAAATCTTCATCATCGGGAGTAATAATAATATATTCGTATTCTTCATCAGATGAACGGTTTTCGGGCTTTTTACTGATCGGGGCAATGGAAGCTTCATTAAGAACGGCATCGCGAATAATGGGCTCCCACCAACGGCTTCTCAATCGGTCTTCACCAAAATGTCCGTTGCCGCCTTCAAAAACAATTTCTAATTCAATATCGCGGTTAATAATGAGTTCCTTTGTAACCGGATTGTATTGGAAAGGGCTGATGGACAGAAGTACCACATCCATTCCCCGTATTTTTTTCAGTTCCGAAAGTTGAATCATTTTTTCCGGATACAACGCATTTGTGTTGTAAATAGATTCGTTTTTCTGGTATTGCAAAGGCCCAATATCGGTGTCTAAAGGAATTCGGGGAGATGGGGCTATCAATATATTTTCTGATTTTTCAGTACGGTATTTCCGTAAGTTTACTTTTACGGTTGCCCCTTGTGGTACAGCAATATACTTGCTATATGCAGGAAGATTGGGTGCGCCTTCCTGTCCTTGCAAAAGCACTCCTGGCATGGCAATAGTTTTCATTTGTTCGCCATCCACAGTAGTTTCAACAATTGAATAGTTGTTTACTGAGAAACTGATTTCAACACCTTGTTGGCTTTGGTTTGTTAGTGATGCTCCCTGTTTTCCCCAACTGTCAGTAAACGACATTTTTTGGCTTTGGGAATACAAAACTTGTACAGTAAAAAATGCAAATACTAACCATACTATTTGCAGCTTAATTCTTGATTTTGGTATCATGGTTTTGGGTTTTGTTTGCTTTTTAACACATCTAGATAAAGCCGATGTGTTAATTTGCAAAATTACTTCAAAACAGACTTAAACTGATTCTAAATTACTAAGGGCTAAGCAGCTTTATTTTTCCGTGTACAGCTGCTTAAAAGTTGGCAAGCATTTCTTAGTTTTGCCATCTTGATGGATAAATGGACGATTGAATAATGGGTAAGAATAAAACAGATACAATACTGAGAAAACCAGATTGGTTAAAAATTAAAGTTCCTTCGGGTAAGGAATTTATTTCGATACGAAAAATTGTTGATGAGCACAAATTACACACCATTTGTACCAGCGGACATTGTCCAAATATGAATGAATGTTGGGGGAGGGGAACGGCAACTTTAATGATACTCGGCGATATTTGTACGCGTTCCTGTGGGTTTTGTAATGTGAAAACAGGCAGACCACTTCCGGCAGATTGGGAAGAACCTGTTCGTGTGGCCAAATCGGTGAAATTGATGAAGCTGAAACATTGCGTTCTGACTTCGGTTGACCGCGATGACCTGGATGATCTGGGAGCTGGAATCTGGGCTTTAACCGTTCAGGAAATTAAGAAACAAAATCCAAATACTACCATCGAAACACTCATTCCCGATTTTGATGGGAGGGAAGATTTAATCCACCAACTTATTGATTCAGGACCCGAAGTGGTTTCACACAACCTGGAAACTGTAAGGCGAATAACGCCCTGGGCAAGGAGTCGTGCGAAATACGATACTAGTTTATATACCCTTTCAATTATTGCTAAGTCGAAAGCTGTTTCCAAATCAGGTATCATGCTTGGATTGGGTGAGACTCAGGAAGAAGTATTAGAAACCATGGATGATTTGCGAAATGTTGGTGTCGAAGTGTTAACAATAGGCCAGTATTTGCAACCGACAAAAAAGCATCTTTCTGTAAAGGAATTTGTAACACCTGAGCAGTTTGAATTCTACAGAGTTACAGGCCTTGAAAAAGGGTTTCGTTTTGTAGAGAGCAGTCCTTTGGTCAGATCATCGTACCGGGCTGAGAAGCATGTTTGGAAGTAATTAGGATACACCTGTTTCAAGCGTCCACGCTTGAAAGCCAATGTGCGAAGTAGGGGGAATAACGAAATTTGAAATAAATAATCAATCTTGAAGTACACAAAAGTCAACTACAAAAACCTCGGACTCATTCCCTACAAAAATGCGTGGGATTTACAGGAATTGTATTTTGCTGAGATATTGGCTGTCAAGAAAAAAAATAAAGAATTAAAAGAAAATACTTCCACCAAAAATTACCTCCTTTTTTGTGAGCACCCACCTGTTTATACTTTGGGAAAAAGTGGTAAAACCTCACATCTTTTAATAAACGAAGAACAATTAAAAGCCAAAGGAGCTGAGTTTTATCGTATAAACAGGGGAGGGGATATTACCTACCACGGGCCCGGGCAAATTACAGGCTACCCTATTCTTGATCTTGATATTTTCAAGCTGTCAATCAAAGATTATATTTTTAGACTGGAAGAAGTTTTGATTCGTGTTTTGGCACATTACAATATTAAAGCAGACAGATCGGAAGGAGAAACAGGAGTGTGGCTGGATACCGAAGATCCGTTGAAAGCAAGAAAGATTGGTGCCATCGGAGCACGGATTAGTCAAATGGTAAGCATGCATGGATTTGCATTGAATGTGAATACCGATCTCGATTTCTATAATCATATTATTCCCTGTGGTATCGTCGATAAAGGGGTTACTTCTTTACAAAAAGAACTGGGTAAAACAATAGCAATTGAAGAAGTTCAAAACCTACTGCTTAAAGAGTTTGTATTGGTGTTTGGGATGATTTTTGAATAAGAATTAATTGGTTTGAAAAGTCGGGATTACAAATTCCGAACAGCTCCTAAGCCAGAATCGTTTTAAGCACCTCAAGTGATTTCATTTCCCCAAAGCCCGGTAGGTGGAGGCGGTAATAAGTAATTAAAATATCGACCAATCTACGGCGGTCGTTGTTGTTGATGTCGAGGGATTGACTGTTTTCGAAAGTAGATCCATAAAGTAATTCCAATTTTGTGACCATTATCCCGCTGATGTATTGTGGATCTTTTGGAATTATATCAGTAAATTGCCCCTCTTGCAAATCAAATACTATGTTATTTTTTCCGGGAATTTTTTTTGGGTAAAACCCCAAAAAACGACTTAGTTGTAACAAAAAAACCAAGTGGAAATTAACAGTGCCGGCATCATTCATGTCAAACCAGACAAGTGTATTAAACAGCCAGTTAAACAATTCCTTATCGGATGTTTCCTCACGGATGGAGCGGTACAATAATTCATTTATAAAAAACAGGACAGCGCGTTTTTCCATCTCCAGATGGATACTTTGAAAAGCATAATTTACGCTGATTTCTTTCAGGTGGCTTATTGATTTGTTTTCTTTGTGGAAAGCCACAACATCAACAAGCGTAAGTGGCTCAAAAAGTGCCAGCCTGGTTTTTGAATGTTTGCTTCTAATACCTTTTACAATGTACGATTGCAGGCCAAATTCTTCCGTAAATATCTTGGCGATAATACTCGATTCGGAATATTTAAAATATTTGAAAACAATGCCCCGGGTGTTGTACAACATTTTGCGAAGATAGCAGCTATTGTTTAATTGCTATCTTTGATTTGCTTTACAATCCTGATTCATGGAAATGTTCAATACGTTAAAATCTTTTTACCAATTGTGGCAGTATTTGAAATACCTGAATAATTATGATTATGATGGTTTGTATCGTTCAATTGGCATTGAAGCAGAAGGGGATTACGCAATTCAAACCAAATATTTTAACCGCGGCCGGCAATATGTAAAAAGCTTTGGTTTGCTGGGTTTAAGTTTTGAAAAGTTGCTTGGCAGAAAGCTTTCGGAACCGGAAATTAAGCGCATTGTTTTACTGGCTCATTTTGCACCTGTTTACGATGATCTGTTTGATCGATTAGATACAGCAAAAGATAGAATTGTTAAACTGATAAAGACTCCTGAAAATATCAAAGCTGTCAATGCCGAGGAAAAGCTTTTTTTGTCTTTTTATCTCCCTGTTTTTCGAGACCTCAAAACGAATGATGATTTTATTGGCTATTTTTTAAAACTTACCGAGGCACAAGAACAAAGTAAGCAGCAAACCAATGGACATCTGTCGTACGATGAAATCAATCAAATTACCCGCGACAAAGGCGGATTCTCTAGTCTGCTATTGCGAAGTTTAATAAACGAACAGATGAATGAAAATGAAAGAGCCGGATTATACCAGCTTGGTGCGATGAGCCAATACATGGATGATATTTTTGACTGGTATGATGATCTTTCCGAAAACAGAACCACTATCGCAACCAGTTAACACTAAATGAACTTCTTGAGTTGTATCAAACAAATTTCCAGGCCCTGAATAAAATGCAGTTTACCGAAACTTTCAAACGACTGATTTCCATTCTACTTAGCCCTGCTTCTGTGTGTTTGGATGATTATAAAAAAAAGCAAGTTAATACAAAATCGCGTTCTCAAACTAGAGTTATTTGCGACATGGAGAAACCAATAAATCAATGGAATTTGTTTTTAAAAGTAGCATTTTAGTCATCGGACGACTATTCATTTTCTAGCACAAAAACCGAAGCTTTCCCATTAATAATCTGGTAAGAAACCTTGTTGATATTCCATACAAACAAAAAGTATTTATCGCTTTCGGGTGGTAATTCGTTTACGTAAATGCTGTTTACCATCCGGTTTTCGGGATTGCTCCAATCTGTTCTCAGCCAGTCAAAGGGAATGCGTTCGTAACGCAATGTCTTTTTGTTTTTATCTTTCACAGTAAATACCACCCAACTTTCAAATGGCTTGCTTTCTGCCGACACTGCCAAACTGAAACCAACTACCAATGATTTTCCAATCAAAGTGTCTGCCCGGCCTTTGAGCAACGAAAAAAACTCTCTTTGTGGTTTTTCTTTGTGGATGATATTATCTCTTGATTGGACCAGCTTTCTGGGTAAAGCCTTTTTTCGTTTAACAAGATAGAATTGTGTTTGCGGATCGTAGTCAATTGAATCGTAAAGTTCAAACCAATCGGGGTCATTTTCATAACCGGTGATTTGATAATCTAAATCTAAACTGGGATAGCTGCGGGTATTCATTTGACTAAGTTTACCCCCATTTCTGAAATTCAGGTACGACCACATCAGTTCTTTGTTGTGCGAACCGCCAATGACTGAAAGCATTTCTCCCTCTTTTTGTTCCCCTTCTACTTTATCGTAAAACCTTTGAAGAATTCGGAAATTCTCCAATGAGTTGTGAGATAAATTGGCGGTCATTAAAAAATGAACAGGGAAAAACAGAAAGGCCGTAGAAAGTCCAATCAATACTTTTTGTAAGTAATTGGTTTTTGATTCATCAGCAATAAAAATGAGGCTACCAATAAAGAATGGGAAGAAGAACAGTGCTGCCCGGTCTTCGGGGTAATTTACATCGAAAAGCAGCGCATTTAGTAAAATGGCCACAACATTTCCAATCAGTAAAAAAGCAAAAACAAAATGAATATTGCTAAACGGATTGCTGCCTTTTGTTTTGCTAATCAGGAATGCCATTGCAATGACAATAATGACAAAATAAAAAATGAGAAGGTATTCAATTGCACCCGATTCGAAACCCGTAAAATATTTCACCAAAGACCAAAGTGTCATCGACTTAAAACCGACAGCCGATCCGTAATAGAGCAAGCCTTTGGTTTTCATAAAAAACAATAGTTTTACAAAAAAGGCTGCCGGAAGCATGCCGGCAATAAAAGTGATTACAGCTGAAAGGATTGTTTTTTTTCTGCCAATTAAATTCAGGAATAACAACCCCAGAAAAATGAAGACAGAAAAGATGAGTGTTAAATTGGCCAGTACTGCCAGGTTAATAAATAACAAAGTCAGCAAGTAGTTTTTCGTGCCGGCTTCTTTCATCGACTGCATCAAATACCATATGGCGGCAAACAACAAAGCCATCGACATGCCATAACCACGGCTGAGGGTAAAATAATCGACAAAACTATGGGCAAATAACAGGGAAAGGATGAACACCCAACGTAGGTATTTGTTGTTGATTTCCTCAGCAATTTTGAAACAGTAAATGAAAAACAAAACAGAAACCAACAAATTGGGAAGCCTTAATGCCAGAGGCGACGATCCAAATAAATTGTAACTAACAATAGTTAGCGCTGAGTTGAGAATATGGTTATTGGCATCCCAATGCGCAAACCAGGGAATAAATTCACCTGTATGGATGTAATGGTAAAAAGTAGCTACTTCATCGTAAATAATTTGCACCTGCCAGGCCCGTAACCAAAGATAGATCCAAAGCAAAACAGACAACAAAAGATAGGCCCGTTTTTCAGTGGTGTTCATATTAATTGATATATAGAAAAATCAGGGTAAAGGTAGTTTTTAAAGACATACCTTCTTTTGAAGAAAATGGGATTAACGAATCATCAGTATTTTCGTAACCAATTTATCTGTCCCATCATTGGTTGTAGAGAAAACAAGGTAAACGCCGGTTGCTGCCCTGCGTCCGTCAAAACTGTATCCATCCCAAATGGCCTGGCTTCCTTCTGATTTTGTTTCGTAAACAAGGTTTCCGTAGGAGTCGGTAATTTTTACATTGGAGTTGTCGGCCAATCCTTTAATGGCAATCGGTCCTGAATAGTTTTCTCTAACAGGATTGGGGTAAGCATAAACTTCGGAGCCGGCTGAAGGTGGAGGTGTTGCCGTACCACGAAAAGAAACAATTCCTTTGGCAGTCCCAATAAAAACTTCGCCATTGTCTATAATAGCAATGCTGGTAATATTATTTGAAAGCAAGGGACTGTTTTCTGCTGTGAAATGATGCTTTTCTGTTAATCCGTCATCCGACAGCAGGAAAACACCAGCACGGTCGGTACCAATCCATTTTTGGTTTGCCCCGTCAATAGTGATGGCTGTCACTGCTTCAGTCTCAAGAAGGATATCGGCAAGACCCGAGCCATCGTTACGGGGAACAAGAATTTGCTGTGCATCGAAATTGCCTTCCCCACCAAAAATACGATCGGGTGAATAAAATACAGCAACGCCTTTGTCTGTACCTACCCAAACTTCCCCATCGTGGTCAACGGCAAACGATAGCACACCACTTCCGGGGATGCCGCCATTTCCAGAAGCAGAATTCAATACCCGTACTCTATCATCCGTAGGATCGTCAATAGTGTTGTTGTCATTGTATACAATAACGTAACCATCAGTACGTTTAATCATCCATTTCTGGTTGTAATTATCAACCATTAGGTTACCAATATCAATTCCACTTAGCGAACCACCCAGATAAAACGAGCGCCACTGGCCATCATTTTTCATAACCGAAAGCATATTGGTAGCACCGGTATTGGCAACCCAAAGATTGTGTTGCTTATCGAAATCGAGGCCACTGATGTTCATTAGCCTGGGATCAGATATCCAGCGTTCGAGACTACTGTTCGATTCGTTGTAAATAAGGCTCAACTCATTGTCAACAAATTTAAAAATGCCTTCTTGCCATGTGCCTATATAAGCAATGTTGGGATTGGCTGGATCAACCTTTACACTTACCATATCGGTTACTGTATCAAAGGCAGCTGTGCTTTCATCATCGTGTGTACTCCAACTTTTGTCAACAAATGAAAAAACGCCATCGTGCATATTTAGTTTCGACCAATTGGACTGCCGCCCTCCCGGAGCAACCCAAACATTGCCGCCACTAGCATCCAGTGCGTACACATTTTTTGTTCCGGGACCATTGGGTTTAATAAATTCGCCATTGAAAGTATTCCAGTTCTTAATCAGGCCTTTGTTGTTGTCGCCAATCCAGAATACATCAGTATTCTTACGGTCAACTGCGAGGGGCTCAAATCCTTCGCCGGCTATTTGCCAGATATTTGTTATTTGGATTCCTTCATTATCAAAAACTTTGATGTTGGATCGGCCAACTAATAGCAATTCGCCATTATTGGACGATAATTGAAAATGCCGGCTTTTGTTTCCCTCTTCAAAATAGTTCCAGGCTTGACCGTCAAAAACAAACAAAGTATCGCCCTCCCAACCATTGTTGATGTAATTGCAATAAACTTTTCCTCCAAAACTTTCGACGAGGTTGTAGGGGAGGTCGGGATGAAAGATTGTAAGGTCTTTGTGCCACTGGTTAAAATCGGCCAGGTGCGGAGCATCAACATCTGCATAATAAATACCACTTTCGGTAGCTGCAAAAAAAGAGGTGTCATTAAACGTCATGTCTAATACATCAATAGCATCGCCGTTTGGCCCGATGTAATAGGTGTCGGCAATTTCTTCTTTTTCCATATCCAACACAACAATTCCAAATCCACACGATAGGTATGCCAGGTTTTCTTTGAAGAGAATGTTGTTGATGGTTTTTTTACCCAGAATATCCTTGTTTTTAATATCTGAAATATTAATAATTGTTCCGTCCTCATGTACAATATCTATATTGGTATTTGAGTAGGCAATGAGCAGTGATTTAATGGGCTGATTATACCCAATTTTACTGATACCCACATCGCTAAGGCCTTTTACTTTATCGAAACGAACCATGCTGTTATCGCCTGTGTTGTAGGTAAACATACTATAAGGGCTGGCTGCAAAAACCAGGTCTCCGGCAATAGCAACATCAATTATTTGGTCGTAAGGAAGGTGGCTTCTCCATTGGCCAATGGCAATGTCTTGTGCCGAAAGCGGTTGAGTAAATGAGAAGCCTAAAGCAAAAAGCAGAAAAATAAATATGTATTTGTTAAACATTCGGAATCGTTTTTATTTCTTAATTAACTGCAAATTAAGTAAAATATTGCGGGTATTTGAAATGTAGCTTACCTGCGTATAATTTTTGATAAAATGGACAACATGCAAAAAAAAGGCCAGCCACAATCAGGGCCGGCCTTAAATAATATTTTCAATAATTTATTCAACAATAACTTCCATCTCTACTTTTGCCGTTCCTATCACTTTACTTTTAATAACGGGTCTTTCTTTAATGATTGTCATTTCCTCGATCAGGTTGCTTGCACCGGCAAATTTGTCGATGATAAACATCACGTAACGAATATCAACATTAATGGTACGTTGCAATTCGGGTTCAAAGGCAATGTCGCCACTCATGGCTTCCCAGTTTCCATCAAACGCCAAACCAATAAGTTCTCCTTTCGCATTAACAACGGGGCTACCTGAGTTCCCACCGGTAATGTCGTGGTTGGTTAAGAAACAAACGGGCATTTTATCACCATCGGCATAGGGTCCAAAATCTTTTGCTTCGTATAATTCTTTTAGTTTTTCAGGTACAATGAATTCCCAGTTATCTGGGTCTTCTTTTTGCATAATACCATCCATTGTGGTGAAATATTCAAAATGAATCGCATCAGCGGGATAGTAATCCTGAACAGTACCATAGGTTAAACGCATGGTAAAGTTGGCATCGGGATAGAAATTTTTATCAGGATTCATTTCTCTGAGTCCGGCAATATAAAGTCTGTGCCCTTTGTCCAGATTTTCATAGGCCTCATTTGTTTGACCTTTCAACACACCCCATTGTTTGAAAAATGCATTAACGGCCACATAAGCCGGATCTTTTTCAAGTTTCTTTTGTTTGGGCTTGTCAAGAAATTCTTCCACTTTTGTTTTATCACCGAAGATTGATTTTTCAAATACATGATCAGCATATTTGTCATAATCACCCTTGAATTTCTTGTCCATTTCTAATAAGTAAACAGGCTGTTGGTCAAGCGGTACATTTTCGTGGTACATTTTCATCATCGATGCAAATAAATTTCTGTCGATGGTCACATTATAATCTTTAAAATGTTTTCCAACGCCATTCATTAAATGACCAATTGATTGTTCTGTTTTTTCTTCATCCTTGTCTTCCAAGGCTTTGGCAAGTCCTTTGAACTTGGCAGCATAGCCCAAAATTTCGGGTCCGCGGTAAGCTGCTTCAATAAAATACCAACGTGCGAGGGTGAAACCTTCAAGTGTTTCGTAGGCATCAGCAGTTAATGGAATGGCATCGCCATATTTTGCTTTGGCAGAAGGATTGCTGTTCAGCCAATCGGTGAAAGCAGCTTCTTCCATTTCTTTTTTTTCTTTTACTTTCAGACGTTTCAAACCTTTGGTCTGGCCGATGAAATATTTCCAGTAATTAGCAGTGCGGGCATATTTTGAAGCATATTGCAAGCGGACTTTGTCGTCTGCATCCATTCCTTCTTTCATGATGCGCAATTTCTCTTCGCGAATTTTTACGATGGTCATGTTTGATGTATTGACAGCAAGGTCGACACCATAAGAAGAAAGATAGCGCTCGGTACCGCCCGGATTTCCAAAAATCATTGAAAAGTCGCCCGGCTGTATACCTGCAATGTTTACTGGCAAATAGTGTTTTGGTTTCATCGGAACATTGTCTTCAGAATAAGGAGAAGGTTTTCCATCGGCGTCAGTATAAACCCGGAACATCGAAAAATCGCCGGTATGACGGGGCCACATCCAGTTGTCGGTGTCAGCACCAAATTTTCCAATACTTACAGGAGGAGCACCAACCAAACGGATGTCGGTAAATACTTCATAAACATAGAGGTAGTAATTGTTTCCACCAAAAATGGGTTTGGCAACAGCCGAATATTTTCCATCTTCGGAAGCTGTCTTTTCAATGGCCTTCAGGTTTTTTCTGATGGTGTCGTTTCTGGCAGCTTCATCCATGTCATCGGTTACATTTTGCAATGCAGCATCGGTTATATCTGACATACTGGCCAAAAACTTAACCGTGAGACCTTCAATCGGAATCTCTTCTTTTTTGTTGGTTGCCCAAAAACCATCGTCTAAATAATTGTCAACTTCGGTACTTACTTTTTGGATAGAACCAAATCCACAATGGTGGTTGGTAAGTAACAGGCCTTCGGGAGAAATAATTTCACCGGTACAGCCGCCACCAAAAATAACAATGGCGTCTTTCAGACTGGAATTGTTGATGCTGTAAATGTCTTCGGCACTTAATTTAAGTCCGAGTCTTTGCATTTCTGCAACATTTTTGTTGATGAGTAAAGGAATCCACATTCCCTCGTCGGCACGTAGGCTTGAACCCAGTCCGATGATCATCGCGAATAATACGATTAATGTTTTTTTCATGTTTTTAATTTATGGTTGAATAATGATTTTATCAAATTAAGCACCAAATAACAAAATTCAAAAAACAAATAAATTCTAAAAAACAATTTTTAAATGATCGAAACGATTCGTAAAATTGTGATTTTGAACATTGTGATTTATTTGAGATTTAGTACTTGAAATTTGTCTTTTTTTTAATTTTTAGATTAGCCTTGACTATTTTGCACTAAGCTAAAAGCAGTTAAAGTCAAGACTTGACTATTTTGCGGAAACTTAAAGTCAAGGCCTGACTAATTGGCCCTAAACAAACTGTTCCCCTTTTTCCATTTTAACATCAGCAACAAACTGTCTGATTTGTTGTTCGTCGGTTTTGCGGCAAACCAACAATGTATTGTTTTCTTCTACAACAATATAATCTTCCAGCCCCTGTAATACCACCAATTTCTTTTCGGGTACATTTACAATGCAGTCTTTCGAATCGTAGGTTATTACATTTTCGCCAACAATGGCATTGCTGTTCTCATCTTTTTCCCTGATGGTATAAAGTGAACCCCAGGTTCCCAGATCCGACCAGCCGAAATCAACGCCTAAAACATAAACATTGTTTGCTTTTTCCATTACACCATAGTCGATGGAAATATTTTTGCAAACAGCATACGTTTCTTTGATGAAATCACTTTCATCAGGTGTATTATATTTACCGTGGCCTTTGCTGAATAGTTTGTCAACTTCTTCCAGGTGTTCGTCAAAAGCTTTCATAATGCTTTTTAAGGACCAGATAAAAATCCCTGAATTCCATAAGAAATCACCACTTTCTAAAAATGATTCTGCAATTTCATGGCTTGGTTTCTCAGTAAAAGTCTTGACTTTCCGTAGGCGGTTGTCTTTGGAATAGATTTTTTCTTCCTGGTATTGGATGTAGCCGTAACCTGTATCAGGACGGCTTGGCTTGATACCAAGTGTTAACAGCCAGTTATTTTCTGTTGCTGCTTTAATGGCAGTTTGAATATTGTTGACGAACTCCTCTTCTTTTAAAATGATATGATCAGAAGGGGCGACAACCACTAAGGCATTCGGGTTTACTTCATGAATTTTGTAATTGGCATAAGCAATGCAAGGAGCTGTATTTCGGCGTGAAGGTTCACAAAGCACTTGGTTTTCACTTAGCTCGGGAAGCTGTTCCAGTACAATGTCTTTGTAGATTTCGTTGGTCACTACATACACATTCTCGGCAGGACAGATATTTTTGAAGCGTTCGAATGTTAACTGGATAAGAGTTTTTCCGGTTCCCAATACATCAATAAACTGCTTGGGTTTTGCTGTTGTACTCATGGGCCAGAAGCGGGCGCCAACCCCACCGGCCATAATTACACAATAGTTATTATTTTGGTTTGCCATTGTTTACGTTTTGAAAATGAGGCTGCAAAGATAGTAAACTACTTTGTTTGGAAAACGAGTGAAATATTATTTAGCTTCTTAGCAAAGCCTAGCTGATTACCGCAACAGAAATTCGTAGTTTTGCCCCTCAAAATTTGTTTTATGCTCGATTTTACTGTCATAGCAATACTCTTTTTTCTAGCTGCACAGTTATTTACTGTTGCCATTGGAATCGATTTTAAACAATTAGGAGGCAAAGCAATCTTGTTTGTGTTTGGCCTTGCCATTGGGCAGGTTTTTCTTTTTTGGATAGGATACGGCCTGGGGAGTTTGTTCATGCATTTAATGGAAGGCTTTAAAAGCTTTGTCATTTTTGCTGCCTTGTTTCTCATTGCCATTCGCATGCTGATGGAATCTTTCCCGGTTTGGAAAGGAGAGCGGACGTATTCCTTTGATAGTTTCCGAATGATTCAATTTGCTGGACTTGCACAGGGGATCAATACTTTTCTTATGGGTTTACTTTTTGTCTTTCTCCCTTTTGAAAAGTATTGGTTAATGACTATACTATTTATTTTTACACTCATTTTTTCACTTGCCGGTCTGTTGGTTAAACCCACAAAGAATAGCATTACTTTTGCCGCCCTGATGTTTGTGCTTGGTGGCATTCTGATGACTTTTTCATCTATTTACATTGGCTTCTTTGCAATAGAATAAATTTAATTATGTTTCAAAAAAAATACCTTTTTCAAATATTTCTCCTGAACTTCATTCTGTTTGCATTTGCCTTGCAAGCACAAATACCTGATGGTTATTACGATGATGCCGAGGGGCTAAGTGGCGATGATTTAAAAAGCGCCCTTCACAATATTATTGATAATCACGACGAATACAGCTACAACGACCTGAGGGATTTCATCCTGAAAAATACGGACGAAGACCCCGATAACAGCAGCAATGTAATTTTGATTTATTCCGGAATTTCACGATCAAAAAATGATTTTGGCGGAAATCTCGGTGATTGGAACCGTGAACATGTTTGGGCCAAATCGCATGGTAATTTTGGGAATAGCCCTCCTGCCGGAACAGATGCACACCACATCCGGCCTTCAGATGTAAAAGTCAATAGCTTGCGTGGCAACCTTGATTTTGACCTCGGAGGCGATCCTGTTCCCAACTGCCCCGGCTGCAAAAGAGACGGCGACTCCTTCGAGCCACCCGATCGCGTAAAAGGCGATGTTGCCCGTATGATTTTTTATATGGCTACCCGCTACGAAGGTGGCAGTGGCGAACCCGATCTGGAAGTTGTGGATGAGGTAAATACATATCCAAATCCAGAGCATGGCAAATTATCGGAATTATTAGAATGGAATATGCAGGACCCGCCCGATGATTTTGAAGAAAACAGGAACGATGTGATTTACTATCAATACCAGGAAAACCGCAATCCTTTCATCGACCATCCTGAGTATGTGAATGCCATTTGGGGAGAACCTGAGGATATTTCTAATTCTTACGATTTGAGCATTGCTTGTTATCCCAATCCTGTTATGAACACTGTTTTTGTTGAATATTCTTTTAATAGCAGCATCCTGTTTTCACTTTATTATTCAGATGGAAGCCGCGTTGCCGAAGGAAAAATGAACAGGGGGAAATCCAGTATTGATATG
>QMPA01000005.1 GCA_003650365.1 Bacteroidota bacterium
AGGAATACCAACCGGGCTATTGAATTCACCAATATTCTCCGGCCGTTTTTCCCGTAAACGGTAAGCATTCAAGGGTTCAATAATCAGGACTGGCTGATCAGATTTGAGATAGGTATTGTAAAAACCGGCCGCCTGTGTCATATTCCTTGGCACTGCTATATGCATGCCCTGTATGGAGTTGATGACCATGCTCAGGGGTGAGCCCGAATGCCAGATGCCTTCCAGGCGGTGTCCGCGGGTACTGACAATCAGCGGCGCTTTCTGACCTCCTGCCGTCCGATAATGCAGGGTTGCTAAGTCATCACTGAGCACTTGAAGCCCGTATAACAAATAGTCAAAATATTGAATCTCGGCAATGGGGCGCAATCCACGCATGGCCATTCCCAGGCCTTGCCCGATGATGGTGGCTTCGCGAATGCCTGTGTCAAATATGCGATGCGTACCATATTTTTCCTGGAGTCCTTCGTAAGTTTGGTTTACGCCACCAATTTTCCCGACATCCTCACCAAAAGCCAATACCAGAGGATTGTGTTCGAAAATGAAATCAAAATTGTCACGCAGGATTTCCCTGCCGGGAACAAGTTCAGTTTTTTCGGTGTATTTTGGAGGATTGATGGTAATGTGTTCAGTATTCAATTCTGACTCGCTGTAAAGATGTGAACTATAACGCCGTTCATTTTCGATGGTTTCTTTTTTAAGCCATTCTGTAATATTGGCTTTGAGCGAGTTTTTAGGATTGCTGCAATTGTCACAAACCAGGCGTAGAATCTTTCTGGCAGCCGATACAATATCTTTTCGCATGGGCTCACCAATTCTGAATAATTCTTTTTTAATGCCATCAATTGATGTGGTTTGTGCGCATTCGCAGCTTGTGATATCAACCAGTTTCAGGAAATCCTGCTTTTTCTGGATAATGGGTTTTTGGTAATTGTTCCAGGCATTTTTTCGTGCCTGCCGTGCCTTTTTTACGGATTCGGTTTCAATAAGATTGAGTTCTTCTTCAGTAGCAATTTTTGATGTCAAAATCCATTTTCGCATTTGGGAAATGCCGTCAATTTCTGTTTCCTTTTGAAGTTGTTCAGGAGTTTTGTAGCGTTCGTGCGAACCAGAAGTAGAATGTCCCTGTGGTTGGGTGCAACCCATAATGTGGAACAATACCGGAACTTGTTCTTTGCGGCAGAGTGCAATGCCTTTGCGATAAGTTTCAATCAGTTCGGGATAATCGTAGCCGTATGCTTTGAAAATATAGAAACCGTTACTGTCCTTTTGTTTCTCAAAACCTTTTAGAATTTCTGAAATACTTCCTTTGGTTGTTTGGTATTTGTTGGCGACGGAAATTCCCCAGCCATCATCCCAAACCGACATGGCGAGCGGTACCTGCATTACGCCGGCAGCATTCATGGTTTCAAAAAAATATCCTTCCGAAGTTGAAGCATCACCAATGGTGCCAAAAGCAACTTCATTGCCGTTTTTCGTGAATTGTTTGAAATCTTTCTTTTTGTCTGCAAGTTTAAAAAATTTCGAGGCTTCGGCAAGTCCTAAAAGACGGGGCATTTGGCTTGCAGTAGGGGAGGAGTCGGCTGCAGAATTTTTTTGTTTGGTGAGGTCTTTCCAATTCCCTTTTTCGTCTAAACTGCGCGTGGCAAAGTGGTTGTTCATCAGCCGACCACCGTTGGCAGGATTGGCTTTTATATCGGTATCGCCATATAATTGGGCAAAAATTTCCTCGAGCGTTAGCATACTTGCCGCCAGCATGAAAGTCTGGTCACGGTAATAACCTGAACGCCAGTCACCATTTTCAAAAACTTTCGCCATTGCCAATTGTGGAATTTCTTTGCCATCCCCAAAAATGCCAAATTTTGCCTTTCCGGTCAGTACTTCACGCCTACCCAATAAACTGGCCTGCCGACTTTCGTTGGCCAAACGGAAATCGTTGAGAACTTCTTCTTTGCTCAGTTTGAGTTTTTTTAAGGGCGCAATGCTTTTATGCGAAACTATATTGTTCATATTAAAAAGAGGAATTGAAATTAGGATGGCAAAGGTATGGAAAATGGTAGGAATTTAATGGCGCGACCACAAGGCCTAACAAAATATTGGCTCTATGTTGATTTAGGTGGATACTGATGTAGCAAAATAACAAATCACAATAGTCAAATAACAAAAAATAAAGACACATTGCAAACAAGATATATTTCTGAACATATAATCGATTCTGCAATATTGAGTCCCTACGTATTGCGCGATATTTTTGTTGATTTGGTTTGCGTTTTCAAAAATTGATTTTTGTGATTTATTTGTGATTTGAATTGTTGGTTATTGTGATTTCATTTCAATTGTTACCCGCTATAAACGACATAGAGCCAAAATATTACTCCTTTTTCTTTTTTAAACGACCGGTTTTTTTGAGTGCATCATGCAGCAAATATTCGATTTGGCCATTGATGCTGCGAAATTCATCCTGAGCCCACTTCTCCAGTGATGCCATCATTTCGGGTGAAACCCGCAAAACGAATGCCTTTTTCTTTGCCATTCTAGTTAGGTTCTTTCATCATTTTAAGCATTGCATGCTGAAAGGCATCCGGACGTTGCGTGCCGAACAAAACTTTTTTACCACTTTTCAGAAGCAGTTGCATGCCAATATTACCTTTTACATTATAAGCTTTACCAATTTGTCCCATCCCAAATTTTATTCCCCAGCCACCATACTCTTTTACAGGCTTGTATTCCCTGATGGTAAAAGTTTCAATTTTATCCTTGCCAATTTCTTTTTCCTTCAAAATCAATGGGGGATACCGATAATACAATCCATCAGCTTTAACTGTGGTTATCAGTCTCATTTTTACAAAAAGAAAAATTAAGCCGATCGCAAATACCAATTCAAGACCAGAAACCCACAGTAAACCATTATCACTTATGGGCTGATTACCCCAGGGTTTGCCAAGAATTAATTGTGTGTATAAACCTATTGCCATGGGTATAATCATTGCACCCATCGCAATAGTTAGTACAATCCAAAGCCATAATTGGGTGAAATGCTGCTCCTCTTTAAAATATGTTTTTTGCATGATGGGGATTTTTCTGCACTTCCTTTATTTCATTCTTTTCAATAACTCACTTCCTTTCGCCATAAAATACTCAAGAAGCTTTTCGTCTAATATCCAAGTATTTGTTCTCAGGGCGATAAAATCATTTCCGTGAAGTTCGGGTACAATACTCATCGAACTCTGAAATGTCATAAGTTCTAATGGCATTATTTTTTCAGTTATCTGAATAAATTCCCTCATGTTTTTTGAATGAATCAAAGTGGTATTAACCACATCGCTTTCCGAAAAGATTGTCAGATGTTTATCGATAAAAGGATCGCCTGTTTTCAGCCTTTTTTTAAAACTTATGACATCAAACCAGTCACGCTTCATGATCTTAATTTTGTCCTTACACTTTAGCGTCCGCATAAAAAGTCCTGAATAGGTTTTGCTTGTTTGCGCTTTTGTGGCAAAGGAATCGTAAAAGATAAAGAACAAATTTTTGGATACTTTACCCAAATCAAAAACAATAAACTTTACTGAAGAAAACCTTTTACTAGGAGAAAGAAAATTATTTTTCACACTTGAGTTCGTGTAAAACCGGATTTCTTTCCGTTTTGCAAAATCCTCTAAAATTTCGATTGATGACTTCTCTTTCATTTTAGCATTTCCAATACATTAATAAATACTTCCTGTATTAACGATCGGTGCAACATCTTTGTCAGAGGTCAAAACAACCATCAGGTTACTTACCATTGTTGCTTTTTTCTCTTCATCCAGATCGATGATATTCTTTTTCGATAATTCGTCCAAAGCCATTTCTACCATACTTACCGCGCCCTCAACAATTTTAAAACGAGCTGCCACAATCGCGGTTGCCTGCTGTCGTTTGAGCATGGCACCGGCAATTTCTTGGGCATAAGCAATATAGTTAATACGTGCTTCTATCACTTCAATCCCGGCAATCTGCAGACGTTCAGAAATTTCGTTCTCTAACATTTGGTTCACATCTTCTCCACCACTCCGCAGTGTCATTTCTGCTTTTTCATCTTCAAAATTATCGTAGGGATAATGCCCGGCCAGTTTCCGGATGGCTGCCTCACTTTGAATGTCAACAAAATGAACATAATCGTCCACATCGAAAGCAGCTTTATAGGTTTCCTTTACCTTCCAAACCATTACCACACCAATCATAATCGGATTGCCTATTTTGTCATTTACTTTTATTGGATCGCTGTCAAGGTTTCGCGCACGAAGCGATATTTTTTTCTTGACAAAAAATGGGTTTGTCCACCAAAAACCGTTTTTACGGATGGTTCCATTGTAATTACCAAAAAGCACCAACACACTCGATTCGTTGGGATTAACAATAACAAGGCCTGGGATGCCTACAATACCAATTAAAATGAGCGCAACAAGCCAAATCATTTTAAAAAAGATGATTCCCAAAATGGATGGTACAATTAACAGAAAGATTAGGAATAAAGCAAAGTATCCTGAAATAGCCGAAAATTCTTTTTCATTTTTCATTGTCATATTTTTAAATTAGAAAAGTGATATTAAATTGATATTGCAATAGTACTACTTTTTATGCTATGCGTCAAGTATTTTTGTCATTTTTTTCGAAGCCATCAAAAGTGTTTCATTGCCGAAAGCAGGGCATACTTCTGCTAAACTGTTTTATAGGTGAATGTTAAGTTGTTATCAGCCATGATAAATTCAGTGTAAATTATTACATAATTCTAAGTAAATTTGCAGCCTTATTTTAAAAATCGGAAATGAACAGAAACTCAATTATAGGATTCCTGCTTATCGCTGCCATTATGGTTGGCTATACAGTTTGGATGACACCTTCGGCTGAAGAAATGGCGGAAAAGAATCGGGTACAAGACTCTATTGCTACAGCTAACAGAGCCCGCCAGATAGTTTTAGACTCTTTGCAGCGTATTGAAGCTGCTGCAGTAGTTCAGCAAGAAAGACAAACAATTGAAACGCCCCAGGAACCGGTAGGTGAGATTTCTACTGATTACACAGCCCTGAAAAACAGCTACGATGTTTTTGCCAATTCTGCTGTTGGTGAAGATAAAACTTACATTCTTGAAAACGATCTGGTAAGAATAGAAATTGGAAACAAAGGTGGTTTCATAAAAAATGTAGAGTTGAAAGATTATCAAACTTTCGACTCACTTCCGCTTACCCTTTTCAATCCTGAAACAACTAATTTCGGGCTTTCCTTTTTTGTAAACAGCCGTGTAATAAACACTTCCGGGTTTTATTTCCAAACCGATGCCACTGAAACACATATTAAAGTAGGTTACGACAAACAACGCTCCTTCAGTATGCGCTTATATGCCGATGCTGGTGAAGGGCAATTGGATAAATCAAAATACATCGAATACCTGTATACACTGGAAAGCGACAATTATATGTTTGACTTTACGATTAACGTGGTCAACATGCAAAATGTTATTGCAGCCAATACCAATTACCTTGACTTGAACTGGTATGCCGATTTAAGGAAACAAGAAAAATCGGCAGACCAATTTAGTGGCCTTCCAACTATTTATTATAAGTATACCAACGATGAAGTTGAGTATATGGACGAGAAAGATGATGACGAAGAAGCTATTAATACAAAACTCAAATGGGTCTCGTTTAAGCAGCGCTTTTTCTCTTCGGTACTTATTGCAAAAAACAATTTTGACAATGGAACCTTAAAAGTTTTTACGCAGGAAAACCCAAGTTCAGACCATTACCTCCGGTCCATGCAAGCTGATTTTGGCTTACCTTATAACAAGTCGAGTGAAATAAGTATCCCGTTACAATTCTATTTTGGCCCCAATCAGTTTTACGGATTGAAATCATATGATATTGGGCTGGAAGACCAAATTCCGGTTGGCTGGGGAATATTTGGATGGATCAACAAATTCATTGTTATTCCTATTTTCAGTTGGTTGGGTAGTTACGGATGGAATTACGGTATTGTTATTTTGGTTTTAACACTTATGTTAAAAACAGCACTCTTCCCAATTGCTTACAAAACATATTTGTCCTCAGCAAAGATGCGGGTACTTAAACCCGAAGTCGATGAACTGTCGAAGAAATATCCCAAGAAAGATGATGCCATGAAAAAGCAGCAGGCCGTAATGGGTCTGTACAAAAAAGCTGGTGCGAATCCTGCATCGGGCTGTATTCCCATGTTGTTGCAAATGCCAATTCTGATTGCCATGTTCAGGTTTTTTCCGGCATCCATCGAATTGCGTCAGCAATCCTTTTTGTGGGCCACCGACCTTTCTAGCTACGACTCTATTTACAACCTGCCTTTCAACATTCCTTATTATGGTGATCATGTGAGTTTATTTACGCTGCTGATGACTGTTTCCACCATCATGTACACTTACCTCAACAACCAAATGATGGGTGCACAGACACAGCAAATGCCGGGAATGAAAACAATGATGTATATCATGCCTATTATGTTCCTTGGACTGTTTAATAATTATGCCTCTGGATTGAGTTATTATTATTTTCTTGCCAATATTATCACTTTTGGCCAGATGTTTGCTTTCCGTTACTTGATTAACGAAGACAAATTGCGCAAACAAATTGAAGTCAATAAGAAAAAGCCAGCCAAGAAAAAATCAGCATTCCAAAAACGGCTTGAAGATGCTGCCAAGCAGCGGGGTGGAAAGCGATAGTTGCCTTCAAGAAAAAACGAAATCCAATTTTTAATTGACCTAATTAATCTAAAAAAGCCCCAATCAGTAGTTTTTAAATTTTACTTCAATTTTACGTTTGGGATTGTTGAATTATAAATTGTTTAGTGCGATTAGTCATTTTGTCAATTAGAAGAATTTATAGCAATCATATTTCTAAATAAAAAATAATAGTCTTAAACAAATGTCGTTGACAAAATTCAACATATTACTATTATTTTTCCTCGGATGGATGGTTTCTGCAAAAGCACAATCACTCTATGTTTACGATCAAAAAACAGGAGAACCAATTAGCGATGTTTTTGTTTTTAACGATACCAAAACAGAGTCTGGCTTAACCAATAAGCTTGGAATTATTGATATTACGATGTTTTGGCCAAGCGAAAAAATCCACTTTCAACACCCATCTTTTGTCAAGTTTAGTTTAGACAAAGCGACTATCGAACATTTGCGTTTTAAGATTCCCCTGACAGAAAAATTTGTTGACCTTGCTGAAGTAGTGGTTTCGGCCAGCAAATGGGAAACGAAAAAAAATGAGATTCCCAATAAAATTGAAGTCATAAAAAGCAAGGACATTGTTTTTGAAAATCCACAAACATCAGCCGAAATGCTGGCTTCTGGTAATGCCGTTTTTATTCAAAAAAGCCAATTGGGTGGTGGCAGCCCAATGATTAGGGGATTTGCCGCCAACAAGATTTTATTTATTATGGATGGTGTTCGGATGAACAATGCCATATACAGAAGCGGTAACCTGCACAATGTTTTGCAAGCAGATGTAAACAGTGTTGAGAGCGCTGAAGTTATTTTTGGTCCTGGTACAAATATCTATGGCAGCGATGCACTTGGTGGTGTTGTTGACATCCACATTCTAAAACCGAAATACGGAACAAGCGAAAAATGGAAGGTAAATGGTAATGGACTGGCCAGACTGACGACGGCTGATTTTGAAAAAACAGTTCATTTTGATCTCAATTTTGCAAACGAAAAATGGGCATTTTTGGCGATGTTTTCATTTAGCGATTTTGATGATCTGAAGATGGGAAACATCCACAACGAATATACCCAACGTCCCAAATACATTGAAACCATTGAAGGGCAGGATTCTATTGTCGATAACAGCAAACCCAATGAACAAAAATTTTCGGGCTACTCCCAAATGAATTTCGTTTCAAAAGTCAGCAATAAATTTAGCAAGACTGCCGAATGGATTATGTCGTTTTATATGAGCAAAACAACTGATGTTCCGCGTTACGACCGTCTCATCCAGTACAATGATGAAAAACTGAAATACGCCGAATGGTACTACAATCCGCAGCAATGGATGATGAGTAGTTTGCAAATAAAACTGAATGGGAAAACCAGTATTTACAATCATTCGGTTTTTACGCTGGCCTATCAAAGTATTAAAGAAGGCAGAAACGATAGAAAATATAGAGATGACTGGCTGAGAAAGCGGAATGAGGCAGTAAGTGTTTTTTCATTCAATGCAGATTTTGACAAAACACTTCCAAAACGTAACAGTCTTTTTTATGGTATCGAACTCGTATTTAATGATGTAACTTCAACGGGTATAATGCAAAATATCATTACTGACGAAACAGAAACAATATCCAGCAGATATCCTGATGGAGGGAGTACCTACTTTACTGCTGGCGCTTATTTTAGCTATAAAAAGAATTTTGTCAGAATTCCCATGACTTTTTTAAGCGGTATCCGGTATTCTTATACAACACTTGACAGCCGTTTTACTGATACTTCCTTTTACAAATTACCTTATAGCAAAATCAATATCAGCAATAGTGCCATTACAGGAAATGCTGGTATTGTTTATCATCCCGGAGGTTTGCAACTGAGTCTTAATCTCTCCTCTGGTTTTCGGGCTCCAAACCTGGATGATGTGGCAAAAATATTTGATTCCGAACCCGGTAATGTTGTCGTACCTAATGAGGATCTGAAACCCGAATATTTATACAATACTGATTTAGGAGTAAGTTATAATTTTGAAGAGCGGGCAAAGCTGCAATTTAACGTTTTTTATTCCTACTTAAAGGATGCCATGGTTCGGCGTGATTTTCAGATTGATGGAAAGGATTCCATTATGTATGATGGCGAAATGAGTAAAGTACAGGCAATGGTCAATACCGGCTATGCCCAGATTTACGGGCTCAGTTTTTTCTTCGATTTTCAGATTATTAGCACGCTAAAATTCTCAACTACACTAACCTACACCAAGGGCATTGATGATGATGGATATGCTATGCGACATGCACCTCCATTATTTGGAAGTACTGCTTTGGTATTCGAAAGAAACCTTTTTAAACTTGCCTTATCGGCAAATTACAATGCCGAAGTCAGTTACCAAAACCTGGCTCCGACAGAACGCAGTAAGGCCTATCTTTACGGAACAGATGTGGATGGTAATCCGTACGCACCAGCATGGTGGACATTAAACCTGAAGGGTAGTTATAAATTTAGTAAAAAATTCATCACTACATTTGGTGTCGAAAATATATTGGATTATCGATATCGCCCCTATTCCTCTGGAATCACAGCAAGTGGAAGGAATTTTATTATTGCGTTCAGGTATTCGTTTTAGCTCTTCGCTGTTCGGAATTTGTAATTCCGAATAAAGTATTTAGCAATAAAAATAACAACAATGAAAATAAGTCAATACGAAGCAATAGGAGCCGAAAATATTCAGCAACTAATTCACGATTTTTACCTGGAAATCAAAAAAGACAAATTATTATCCCCAATGTACAATGGAGACTTTGAGGCAGCAGAAGAGCGCCTGCATTTATTTATGATTCAATATCTTGGCGGACCTGAACTCTACAATGAAAAACGTGGACATCCCCAATTAAGAAAACGGCATAAGTCTTTTATCATTAATGAGGAAGCCAAAACAAATTGGTTAAATAATATGCAAGTAGTACTTGATAGATCTACTATGAAAAAGGTTCATAAAGGTTTCTTATGGAATTATTTTCAGCAGACAGCTGAGTTTTTGCGAAACAGTTAGCCAAAGGGGACTTCTATTAATTCCTTTCTTTCAAGAAACAAATATAATGAACAAGATGCAAGGCACAAATTTGTCTGAATAACCGTAGCTATTGAGACAAATTTTAACGCAGTCAGATTGTTTATTATATTTGTTCCCGTAAGGTTTTCAGCGTTTTTCATATACTTCTTCAAATTTCCTCGCATTATCCCGATAGTGCTTCATAAATTTTCATCGTCTATAAAAAGCGATGAAAATCTTGATGCGAAGTAATTATTAGAAGCCCCCTTAAGATAAATAAACTGTCCTACTCCCCCCCTTCGCCAAAATGTCTTTGGGCATTAAAATCAGCAATAGCGTTTTTAATGTTTTCTTCTTTGGTTTTAAACACAACAATTCCAGCATTTGTAATGTCGGCCAATAATTGTTTCCCAATTACATTTGCAACTACAAAAGCACAATCTGAGAGGGTTTCTGTAAGTTCAGCATGACTGTGATCGTGGCTTTGATCTTCGACCTGCAAATGCTCTTCGTGACTGTGTTTGTTTATCCGATAGTCAATTTCATTAATCGCAGTTGGATCAACATCAACTATTAAAAATGCATTGGCTCTACCTGTTCTTTTAAAAATGTTTATCTTGTCATTTGTTGGGAAGGCCATTCTCATTTCAGTATCTTTTCGGTTTTATTCTCAATAAAAATAATTCAAATGTTAAAGTGTTTCATCAAAAGGAATAATTACTTTTGAATAGCTAAATTACAATAAAAAATGGAGGTTTTTTCGATAGCAAAGCAGAGCCTTGTTATTACACTTTTTGTGTTGTCAATGATGCTCATCATTGATTACTTAAATGTGCTTTCGAAGGGGATGTGGAGTAAAGGACTCAAAGACAGCCCCTGGAAACAGGTGGTTTTTGGTGCATTGCTTGGCATTATTCCTGGATGTCTTGGTGCTTATACGGCAGTTTCGCTGTATGTCCACAATATTTTTGGTGTTGGAGCCCTGGCAGCAACTATGATAGCGACTTCGGGCGACGAGGCTTTCCTGATGTTTTCTGTCATTCCAAAAACTGCCCTGATCCTAAACGTTGTTTTGTTCGCCATTGCATTGCTGGCAGGATTTCTTGTGAATAGATTTTATAAAAATAAAACTGCCCGATTCCCTGATAAACATTTTGACCTTCATGAAAATGAACCCAATTGTATTTGTTTCGAATGGAAGAATTTATGGAATCAACTGCGAAGTATTTCTTTGCTACGAAGTATTATTCTGGCTGTTCTTGCAATTTCACTTGGTTTTATAGCTGTAAATCTGGGGCATACCGAGCATGAGATGCAACAACTTCTTCCTGATTCCAAATTGCTTGACCATGCCCATCCGGCTTGGATTAGCATCACTTTTCTCGTGGTACTCACTATTTCTCTTTTAATTTCCTTGTCAGTTAACGATCATTTTCTGGATAAACATTTATGGAGACACATTGTAAAGAAGCACTTTCTAAGGATATTGTTGTGGACATTTTTTACTTTATTGTTTGTTCATTTTCTCGATCAATATTTTGATATCGAAAACCTGATTGGTGGTAATTTAGTCCTGGTTTTACTTATTGCTGTACTTATTGGCATCATTCCGGAATCGGGTCCACATTTTGTTTTTGTTGTTTTATTTGCGTCCGGAAGCTTGCCGTTTAGTATTTTATTGGCAAATTCAATTGTTCAGGATGGACACGGAAGCCTTCCATTACTTGCCGAATCAAGAAGGGGTTTTTTTATTATTAAAGTCATTAACCTGGCAGTTGGACTTTTTGTTGGCTTAATCGGCCTGGCTTTTGGGGTTTGATAATTGGTTCGGATTATACGCTTGATCTTGATTTGAAATGGTTCTCATTTAAAAACACCCGGTATTTTCCGAACATAAAAAAAGCGCTCTTTTCAGAGCGCTTGTACTTTTATCCGAGGTAAGATTTTAAGATCTTACTTCGTGAAGTATGTTTTAGCCTGCGGATGGCTTTCTCTTTTATTTGTCGAACACGCTCACGTGTAAGGTCAAACTTTTCACCAATTTCCTCGAGTGTCATCGGGTGTTCTATATTCAATCCAAAATAGAGTTGAACTACATCTGATTCGCGTTGAGTTAAAGTTGATACAGCCCTGCTGATTTCTTTCCGTAAAGATTCGTAAAGCAATCCCGTTTCAGGAGTTATGGCCTCATCACTTTTCAGCACATCATACATGGTATTGTCCTCGTCCTGAATAAGTGGGGCATCCATAGAAACATGGCGGCCAGCATTTCTCATCGACTCTTTGACCTCATTGGTGGTCATGTCCAGTTCTTCGGCAATCTCTTTCTGGTTTGGAGTCCTTTCGTGTTTTTGTTCAAGTCTTGCAGTGGCTTTGTTGATTTTGTTAAGCGATCCAATCTTGTTCAAAGGAAGTCTGACAATTCTTGATTGTTCTGCCAAAGCTTGAAGAATTGACTGGCGAATCCACCAAACAGCATACGAAATAAACTTAAATCCACGGGTTTCGTCAAAGCGTTGTGCTGCTTTAATGAGTCCCAGGTTTCCTTCATTAATCAAGTCGGGAAGACTTAAACCCTGGTTCTGGTATTGTTTAGAAACAGATACCACAAATCGCAGGTTGGCCTTGGTAAGTTTTTCAAGGGCAATTTTATCGCCTTGTTTAATACGACGGGCCAGTTCAACTTCTTGCTCTGCCGTAATTAAATCCACTTTCCCAATCTCTTGTAAGTATTTATCAAGGGAAGCGGTTTCACGATTGGTTACCTGTTTTGTGATTTTAAGTTGTCTCATGTTTTTGTCGCTGTTCTTTTAGTAAAGACTTTTACGTTAATACCTCTAAAATGTTACTCCATCTTATTAATCACGATTTCGTTCGGGCTTTTCAAGCAAAACTTTACGCGATAATTTCAGTTTTCCAGTACGGCTATCAATACCAATTAGTTTGACTTCTAATTTGTCTCCTTCCTTCATCACATCTTCAACTTTTTCAATCCTTTTGTGATCGATTTCAGAGATATGAAGGAGTCCGTCTTTTCCAGGAAGAATCTCGATGAAAGCACCAAAGGGAACAATACTTTTAACAGTACCCAGATAAATCTCATTGAGTTCGGGCATTGCGGTAATTCCCTTGATCCAGTTTTTGGCTGCATCAATGGCTTGCTTATTGTCAGCCATGATATCGATGATACCGTAATTGCCTTCTTCTTCAATCATGATATTGGCACCGGTTTCTTTTTGGATTTCCTGAATGATTTTACCACCGGGTCCGATAACAGCACCAATGAATTCTTTATCAATCATTATTTTTTCAATCCTTGGCACGAAATCTTTGTAATCAGCACGTGGTTTGGAAATGGTTTTTGCCATTTCTCCTAAAATATGAAATCTTCCTTGTCTGGCTTGTTCGAGGGCTTCTTCAAGTACATTATAAGGTAAGCCGTCAACTTTGATGTCCATCTGGCAGGCAGTAATTCCATCAGTAGTTCCGGTTACTTTAAAGTCCATATCACCCAGGTGGTCTTCATCTCCTAAAATATCAGAGAGTACAACATATTTTCCTGTTTCAGCATCCGAAATCAGTCCCATGGCAATGCCTGCAACGGGTTTAGAAATCTTAATGCCGGCATCCATCAGGGCAAGTGTTCCACCACAAACCGAAGCCATGGAAGAAGAACCGTTAGATTCAAGGATGTCGGAAACCACACGGATGGTATAAGGATTGTCTTCGCCAGTTGGAATAACTTGTCTCAGTGCACGTTCGGCAAGATTGCCATGACCAACTTCACGACGGCCAACACCCATAAATCTTTTTACTTCGCCTGTAGAAAATGCAGGGAAGTTATAATGAAGCATGAACTCATTGTTTCCTTCGAGAAGCGCACCATCAACTTTTTGCGCATCCATTTTTCCACCCAAAGTAACAGAAACCAAAGCCTGTGTTTCTCCACGTGTGAAAATAGCTGAACCATGATTGGTTGGTAGGTAATCTACTTCTGTCCAAATAGGTCTGATTTCATCCAGTTTTCTTCCGTCAAGACGTTTTTTCTCGTCGAGCATGGCATTGCGGACAGCATCTTTTTCCACATCGTGGAAGTATTTTTTAACCAGTCCTTCTTTTTCTACGAGTTCCTCTTCTGTCAAGGTTTCCATGAATGTGTCACGGACAGCATCAAAAGCAGCTTTGCGTGCATGTTTGTCGGCGGTACCTTGAAGAGCTACATCGTAGCAGCCTTTATAAGTAGCTTCTTTAACAGCAGCTCTTAAATCTTCATCGTTGTTTTCGTGGCTGTATTCGCGTTTTACTTTTGCTGCTTCAACCATTTCTGCCAGGTCAATTTGTGCCTGGCACTGAATCTTAATTGCTTTGTGACCAACTTTAATGGCTTCAAGCATAACAGCTTCCGAAACTTCTTTCATCTCGCCTTCCACCATCATAATGTTTTCCATTGATGCGGCGACGATGAGTTCGAGATCAGCATTTTCAATTTGTGAAAGGGGAGGATTAACGATAAATTCACCGTCAATGCGTGCCACCCTGACTTCAGAAATAGGTCCGTTGAAGGGGATGTCGGAAACGGCAAGTGCAGCAGATGCAGCAAGTGCAGCAAGAGCATCGGGTGCAATATCTTTGTCGGCTGATAAGAGTGTGATCAGCATTTGTGTTTCAGCGTGGTAATCGGCTGGGAATAATGGGCGAAGTGCACGGTCGACCAAACGAGAAACAAGAATTTCATGTTCGGAAGGCCTTCCTTCGCGCTTGAAAAAACCTCCAGGAAATTTACCCGTGGCTGAGTATTTTTCTTTGTAATCTACTGACAGGGGCATGAAGTCAACGTCGTCCCTGGCGTCTTTTTTTGAAACTACAGTTGCCATCAACATGGTGTCTCCCATGCTTACAACTACTGCTCCATCAGCTTGTTTGGCAAGTTTTCCGGTTTCTAATGTGATGGTTTTTCCGGCTTCTAATTCAAATGTTTTTGTGATAGCTTTTATTGACATAATATAAATAGGTAAGTAATAAATTTTGATTTTACAAAAAACACAAAAAAAGGCAATCAAATGATTTGCCTTTTTCAATGTCTTCAAATAACTTGAATTATTTTCTTAATTCAAGTTGTTTAATAATGGCACGATACCTTACAATATCTTTTACTTTCAGGTAATCGAGTAATTTTCTTCTTTTACCAACCAGCCTGACCAGTGAACGTTCTGTAAACTTGTCTTTTTTGTTACTTTTCAGGTGACCGGTAAGGTGTTTGATTCGGTAGGTGAACAATGCAACCTGTCCTTCTGCAGAACCGGTGTCGCTATCCGACTTTCCGTATTGCTCAAATATTTCTCTTTTCTTTTCAGCAGTTAAATACATACGTTGTGTTTTTTCTCTAAAATTTCGGGCTGCAAAAATAGAAACATTATTTGAACTGACCAATTTATATTACAATTATTTTCCTAAATCTTTCAAGCTAAGGACTTTTCTTAAATTACCGACTTTGAATGAAGTACTTACACTTCCTTCTTTTTTGTGAAGTATAAATAATTATTAATGCTTGCATAAATAATCATCGCAAAGCCAATTAAATAATTCACCGAATTCATGTCTTCGGATGTATAGTTAATGATAATGAACCCAAGTACAATTAAAATAATTCCCGTAAGGAGATAGAGTGGAAGAGAATCTTTATCGTTTAAGTTGGCAATACCACTGCTCATGTAAAGTGCTCCCATAGATACTATCCAAAATGCAAATACGATTGTAAAGAAAAGCTCACCGCTATGGGGGTAAGTAAAAATAACAATACCAGCAAAACCATCGGCGATAAGTTCCATGATTACCTTGGGATTGAACGCTTTGTCGAAATTGACAAACAAATAAGCAACTGTAAGCATGGCAGAAATACTTAGTGTAATACCAAACATGACAGAAAATCCACTCATCATGTGATTGAATGCTACTGCCGATATACCGGCTAAAAGGAGAACGATTGAACGTACGATGCGAAGGGACATATTATTGATGGTTTATGGTGTTGATGTGGAAATCAAAATGGCTGTTTTCATTTTATTTCATACACTTTTCTTTCTGTGATTCAGTCACTGAATTTTAGTTTCTGTTTTTGCCCTGCAAAAGTAAGTGTTTTCAAATTCTATTGGTTTTCTTTTTTGAACTGTTGAACAATCAAAACTAACCCCTAAAACCCCTACATTTGCCACACCAAAATCATTGCTGATGATTGACAAAAATACCATTGAAAATTGGAATAATTCGCTTAAAAATGAGTCCCCGGAAAATGTGCTCCGCTACTTTTTAGAACACTTTGCCGGCAAGATTGCCTTGTCAAGCAGCATGGGTCCCGAAGATCAGGTACTTTCGGAAATGATCACTTCCATTAACCCAAGTGTTGAAATTTTTACCTTAGATACAGGCCGCTTATTTCCAGAAACCTATGACCTTATCGACCGGACATCAAAGAAATACAAAACGCAGATTAAAGTTTATTTTCCGGATGCGAAAGACGTGGAAGAAATGATAGCATCTAAAGGAATTAATTTGTTTTTTGACAGTATAGAAAACAGGAAATTATGCTGCTCACTTCGCAAATTGGCGCCATTGGCCCGTGCACTTAATGGACTTGATGCATGGATTACAGGTTTGCGAAGAGATCAATCCATAACAAGAACCGATTTGCAAATTGTTGAGTGGGATGAAAACAATGGATTGCTAAAAATCAATCCACTAGCCAATTGGACGGAAAAAGATACTTGGGATTATATTGATTTGAAAAAAATACCTGTCAGCCCGCTCCATAAAAAGGGGTTCAGCAGCATTGGATGCCAACCTTGCACCCGGGCTATCGAAGAGGGGGAAGATGTGCGTGCAGGCCGATGGTGGTGGGAAAATCCGGATACCAAGGAATGTGGATTGCATCAGAAATGACCAGAAGGAAATAACAAATTACAAAAGGCAAATAACAAATAATTTCCAATTTTCAAAAAACACAATAGTCAAATCGTTAATCTATTTGGGTTTTGGATTTTAATATTTGAGACCTTTGCAAAATATTGAATTTTGTCTTTCTGAGTGATAGCGAAGAATCTCTAATATCTGAAATCCTGAATGTTAAGATTCTTCACCCGATAGCTATCGGGTCTGTTCAGAAGGACTTTTGTTGAGGTTTTGCAAAGGTCTCGATTTATTTGAAATTTGTTTTTTTGGATTTTGAAATTTAATACATGAACCGCCAAATACTCCGACTTTCCATACCCAATATTATTACCAATATAACCGTACCCTTATTAGGGCTGGTTGATTTGGCAATGATGGGACATCTTGGTAACCCCATATTTATTGGCGCTATTGCATTGGGCGGCACAATTTTCAACATTATTTATTCCGGATTTGGATTTTTACGGATGGGCACTAGCGGTTTTACAGCCCAGGCTTTCGGTGCCAAACAAAAAACAGAAATCAGTTTAATACTTTACCGTTCGTTGAGTGTCGGGCTATTACTGGCAATGCTGCTGATATTGCTTCATTATCCCATCCAATGGTTGGCTTTTCAAATGCTCGGTGGCAGCCCGGAAGTCACACTACTTGCCCGTGAATACTTCTTTATCCGGATTTTTGCAGCACCCGCTACTCTATCACTTTATGCTTTGTTCGGTTGGTTCTTGGGATTGCAGAATGCGAAGATTCCCATGATACTTGCAATCGCAATCAACCTGATGAATATTTCATTGAATTTTGTTTTTATTTATGGTCTTGGGATGAAATCAGACGGTGTTGCCCTGGCCAGTGTATTGGCACAATACAGCGGTTTGTTTCTTGCCATTGTTTTACTTTTTTCAAAATACAAAGTCTATTTAAAAAAGTTTGCGCTTGATATTGTATTTCAGATGGAAGCCCTGAAAAAATTCTTTAAAGTCAATGCTGATATTTTTATTCGCACTTTGTTGCTGCTTTTTGTTTTGGCATTTTTTACCAGCAAATCGGCCAAAATGGGCGATGATATTCTTGCTGTAAACACACTTCTTTTTCAGTTCTTTTTCATCTTCTCCTATTTTGCTGATGGTTTTGCTTATGCAGGGGAGGCTTTGGTTGGAAAAGCCAAAGGTGCCGGAGATAAAGGTCTTTTTAAGCAAACAATCAGGTATTTGTTTTATTGGGGATGGGGTGCTGCCATTTCTTTTCTTCTGCTTTTTATGCTTGGCTTTAATCCTGTAATGCACATTTTAACAAATAACGAACAGCTATTCTCCCTGGCCCAGCAATACAAATATTGGATTGTATTGTTACCACTCAGCAGTTTTGCAGCCTTCATCTGGGATGGGATTTATATAGGGGTAACCGCTTCAAAAGCCATGCGCAATAGTATGATAGCCGCTTCATTACTTATTTTTCTCCCTTCCTATTATATTGGAATGCAGTTTATTGGAAACCACAGCCTCTGGCTTGCCCTCCATTTATTTATGATTAGCCGTGGGGTATTTTTGTGGTGGTTGCGGAAAGGAGCTGTTTACTTTGACAGATAAATAAGAGTGAACTGAATACACTTTTCCAAATAAACAGATAGCGGAAGATCACACTTTCTGGAAAAATTAGTCATTTTACTTACCTTTGCTACTTAATACCTATATTTAACTGGATTAATTCTAATCATGTTTGCGAAAAAAATTTCATACTATCTCATTTTCTTTGTGCTATTGGCAGTAGCAAATCATGTATCAATTGCACAAAATAGTACCGACAGCATAGAAACCGCCATTACGAACGAACACGATATTATTAAGAAAGCACAATTGTATCAACAGCTCAGCCTGGAGTACAAATCAAGCGATCTGAATAAATCTGAGAAAATGGCCAGACAAGCTTTAATACTTGTCGAGAAAACTGACAATGACAAGATTACAGGATTTCTTCATGCCCAACTTGGCGATATTGCTTTCTTGCAGGACAGTTTAAACAAAGCCGAAAAAGAATACGATATTGCCATTCCTTTTTTAAATGAATCCGGGGAATTTCCCAGACTAATACTTGTTTACATCAGCCTTGGCAACAGGTTTGTCGAAAAAGGAAATTATACACAGGCATTGAGCCATTATTTGCAAGGCTTACGGATTTCTAAAGAAAGTAACGACACTAGTTATTTGGCAAAACTATACAACAACCTTGGAGTGGTTTTTATCAATATGAATGACCAAAAGAAGGCATTGGACTATTATTCAAAAGCATTGCCATTATTTGAAGAATTACACGACACTATGAATATTGCCGGTGCCACCACCAATATGGGCTCTATTTATCTTAATATGGGTGAATATGACATTGCAAGGCAGTATTACCAAAAAGGATATGAAATATTCAATAGTATTGATCTGATTGGTGGGCAGGCACATGTTTTGTTTAAAATGGGAATACTCGATCAAATGCAACAGCAATATAAAAATGCTCTACAAAATCTATTTGAAAGCAAACGGCTTCAGGAGAAAAGTCAATCAATCCCATCCGGTTCTAAATCAATGTTCCTGGCAGAAACAAATATCAATATCGGTATTGTTTACTTTTTTTTGGATGAATATAAAAAGGCTGAAGATTATTTAATTGCCGGATACTCAGTTTCAAATGAATATGAACAGACTGCTTTGATTTCACTTGCCAGTGAATATTTAAGCAAACTTTATAAACGAGAGAAAAAATTTGAAAAGGCCCTCGATTATTACACTTTATTCAAAATCTATTCTGACAGCAGTTTTAATGAAGAAAATATCAGGAAACTTACCCAACTGGAAATGCAGTATCAGTTTGACGTAAAGTTAAAGGAGTCAGAAATTGAAAGAATAGCAGAAACGCAAAAAAGAAAACGGCTAACATTTATTGTTTTTGCTATTTCGGCAGGTTTGTTTTTGATTTTGATTATTGTTGGCCTGATGCTAAAACTGGAAAAGAAAAAGAAAAAAGAGATGGAAATTGAGAGGGAACGGCTTATTGACAAACTCGATCATACCAACAAAGAATTGACTACGCATGTGATGTATTTGTTAAAAAAGAACGAATTCATTTTAACTATTATTGAAAAATTAAAGAAAGCCCGCCTTGATGCCAAACCCGAAAACAAAAAGGTGATGGCCGAATTAATTACAGAACTTCAATCAAATACCGATACTGTTTCCTGGGAAGAATTTGAGCTCAGGTTTCAGGAAGTCCATACAGAATTTTACACCAAATTAAGCGAAAAATTTCCTGATCTTTCAACCAACGAAATCCGTATGTGCGCATTTTTCAAACTGAATATGACATCCAAAGAAATTGCTGCACTTACCTACCAATCATTGAATAGTATCAAGGTGGCCCGTTACCGCCTCAGAAAAAAATTACAGCTTAAAAAAGAGGAAAATCTGCTTGCTTTCCTTGCCAAAATTTAAGAATTTCTTTCATTAATACATCTCTTTTCTTTCCCGGCTATTTCTCTCAGTATTTTGTTATTCCTTAGCTGATCAATGCATTAAGTGCTCTTGTACCATTTTTGTAACCTCGTTGTAGGTGTAAAGTAGGGCATTTGTTTTTTAATTCCTCATATTTTAAGTGTTCATTTGCCACGCAATACCAAAAAGCGGAATGAATATGAAAAAGCCAGAAACAAAATTAGAATCAACAGAACTATCGTTAGACGACAACTTTGCACGACTCATCGACATGAAGAAAAATGAAAACAGTGCATTGAAGAAGATCATTAACTCGTTGTCGAAAGATAGTCTGAGTACTGATTCTGCCAACAAGCAATCAGGCATGGGAAAAGACAATAAGTAAGCCCTTTAGACCTTAACATTTAGAAATAAAGGGAGATAAAGAAAATAAGTAAATCAAATATTTGAAATCAATTATTAATCAAAACCATTTATAAATTTAATACTAATTAACTATGTACAACAACGGAGAAAATAGAGAAAGAGAAGAGAACAGGAATGAAACAGAAGAAAGAATCCCATCATTTTTCAGATTTGAGGATTTAAGGGTTTACCACAAATCAATGGACTACCTTGTGTGGTTGCATGAAACGAGTATACAATTTCCTGAAAGTGACAAAACACAATTGGCAGCTCGTTTTACCGATACTGCTAGAAACATTACACGTTACATTGCAGAAGGGTCGGCAAACAATAAAAGCCAATTTATCTATTCCCTGAAGATGGCACAAAAGGCTATTCGCGAATGCATTGTGCTAACTACTCTTGCTTACCGTGCCAATTATATTTCAGATTCCCATAATGATATTTCGAGGAATTACATGATGGAATTAACCAAAATGACCGGTGCGCTCATTGCTTCTTTACAGCGTTCAATGGGAACAAATAACTATGGCAATAACAACGGCAGTTATAATAATACACACCAAAGTAACCATTCAAGAAATTATGTGAATGAACCGACGACTGAACAAAATCAATACTGAAAATTAAAATTAGACTTTAATAAATTTTTATAAAAATAATTATTTTGTGAAGAAAGTAATCCTAAGTACTGTTGCAATAATGTTTGTTTTTGTAGCAAGCATTTCAGCTCAAACATGGCAGCCTGTTACAAGTACCGGGACAACATTTATCCTTTATGGAATGCACTTTCCTGCCGGGCAGAACGATATTGGTTACGCCTGTGGGATGCAGTATACATATAATGCAGATGGTGTAATTGTAAAAACTACAAATGGTGGGGATACCTGGACACAAATATGGCCTGCCTCAGGAACTATTGACGGTCTTCAGGGTATCTGGTTTATAAACGACACAGTTGGATTTGCTTGTGGATGGAATAATTATTTTATTAAAACTACTGATGGTGGATCATCCTGGTCGGACGTAACTGTAGGATCTGACGTTTGGTATTATAAAGATGTTGAATTCTGGGATGAAAATAATGGAGTTGCCTGTGCTTCGATGAACAGTACAGCTCAATCCGTTTTTATTACCAGTGACGGTGGAACTACCTGGACACCATCTACCTCCGGAATGGCAACCAATGCCACCATGGGACTCTGTTATGCAGCTGAAGACACACTTTATGCAGTTGATACTGACAACAAAGTACAATGGTCAACAGATGGTGGACATAATTGGACAACGCGTAAAACCTTATCTGCAATGCTTTTTGGAGTCGACTTTGCCAATTCAAGTTTCGGCGTTGTTGGAGGCGAAGAGGAAATGTTCGCCACCAACGATGGAGGCCTTACATGGACTACTTACACAACTGGTTATGAAAACTTTTATGGCGCAAAAGCATATGCAAATGGTACGGCTTATATTGGAGGAACAGATCAAAACATATACAAGACAACAGATTATGGAGCAACCTGGACCATGGACAATGATGGAACCACATCATCGATATACCGTATTCGGGAAAGTGACGATGGCAGCCTGTTCTCAAGTGCATCACAGGGAAGCATTTTGACCAAAGCTGCACCTTTATCCGCTGACTTTGAAGCCGACCAGACCACGATTTGTGCAGGATCTACAGTCAACTTCACCGACCTTTCTATCGCTGCCACTTCCTGGTCATGGGTATTTGAAGGAGGAACACCTGCCACTTCAGCCGATCAAAACCCAAGTGTAACATACAGTACGGCAGGAAATTATGATGTTACACTTACTGCATCAGATGATTCGGGTTCGGAAACCGAAATCAAGATTAATTATATCAGTGTTGTGGTTCTGCCCGTTCAGGCAAATACACCTGAAGGAGATACTGGTGTTTGTCTAAATAATTCATACGAATACACCACCGTTGTAGTAAATTACGCATCAGCTTACGATTGGGAACTTTCACCTGCCGATGCAGGAATACTCACCGGAGATGGAAATACTGCAAACCTGATAACGGATGAAGAATGGACTGGTGATTTTACCATCAGGGTACGAGCAACCAATGTTTGTGGAGATGGCAACTGGTCTGACAACCTGGAGTGTAGCCTGTCGGAAGCCCCGGAGATATTTTTACTGAGTGAAGGTGGAGAATACTGTAACGGAGACGAAACAGGTGTCGAAATAACACAAGACAATTCTGCCGAAGGTGTTGATTACGAACTATTTTTAGATGATGTTACTACCGGGACAACTGTAGAAGGGACAGGAAGCGAGATCAGCTATGGATTTTTTACCGATGAGGGAAATTATACAGCTACAGGTACAGAAGGTGGATGTTCCAGCTATATGGAAGGAACGGCCGTTATTACAATCGCTTATGAACCGGACCCTGCTGCAGTTCCCACTGGTGACACAACTGTTTGTTCAGGAACAACAACCGATTATTCTGTGACTCCGATTGTAGGAGCCGACACCATTTACTGGATGCTAACACCTTCCGAAGCAGGTACTGTTATTGGTAGTGGAGAAGAAATCTCCATCGAATGGGATATTGATTTTAACAGCTATGCCTATTTAAGTGCACAAGGTGAAAATGCCTGTGGATTGGGTGAAGAATCAGACGAACTGGAGATTAATTGTTCGCAATCACCAAGCCCTGAAATTACGGGTTCCGACATGGTTTGTAAAGAAGAAGAAGCCGATTATTCTACAGCTGACAATGCTGGAAATACTTACGAATGGACAGTTGCCGGAGGAACAATTAGCGCAGGCGAAGGCACACATCAAATCACCGTTTTGTGGGGAGCTCCGGGCAATGGAACTGTTGACCTTATTGAAAGTACTGAAGGGAGTTGTGTAGGAAGTGCCGAAACATTTGAGGTGACCATTGATGACTGCATAGGTATTGATGAGGATATAGAAGAAAATCTCAGTATTTACCCAAATCCTGCTACCGATGTAATTAACATACAATCAGAAAATGTGATCAAGTCAATCAAACTTATGGATTTGACAGGTAGAGAAATCGTTAATGAAAGTAATTACAGCAAAACATATCAATTAAGCGCCCCCAATCTAAAACCTGGAGTTTATCTGCTAGTAATTGAAATGGAAAAAACCATTGTAAAACGAGTGGTAATCGAATAAAGAAATAACCAACCAATTGTAATATTGCAAAAGAGACTCCTTAGTAGGGGCCTCTTTTTTTGTGATAACAATAATGCTGCGCATTAAGTTTTCCCCTAAATGGCTTGCGACGTAATAATCGATATTAAATACTGAAAGCAAATTTATTATGCAAAGGAACTCATCATATAAAGCGTGATTCTTCTTCAGTAGTCAGTATTCTTATTTATTCTTATGAGCTAGTGAAGCTTTCACAAAATCAACAAATAAGGGATGAGGATTTCCAACCGTACTTTTATATTCGGGGTGGAATTGTACACCAACGAACCAAGGGTGGTCCTTTAATTCAATAATTTCCACAAGGTCTTCTTCAGGATTAATTCCAGCTAAGCGCATCCCGTTTTTTTCAAAACTGTCCCTGTACTCATTATTGAATTCATAGCGGTGGCGATGTCTTTCGCGAATCGCTACCTTGCCATAAACTGAATAAGCAATTGAGTCTTTGTCTAATTTGCAATTATAAGCACCCAAACGCATTGTTCCTCCCAAATTTTTAATCTTTTTCTGATCTTCCATCAAGTCAATCACCGGATATGGTGTTTCAGTATTGATTTCAGTAGTATGTGCATTTTTCATTCCTAAAACATTGCGGGTAAATTCGATTGCAGCGCATTGCATTCCCAAACAAATACCAAGAAAAGGAATGTCGTTTTCACGGGCATACTGAATGGCATTAATTTTCCCTTCAATACCGCGGCCTCCAAAACCGGGAGCAACTAAAATGCCATCAAGATGACCAAAGAGTTTATCGGCATTTTCCATAGTGACTTCTTCAGAATGGATGTCGACAACAATTACATGGCAATTATTGGCAGCACCTCCATGGATAAAAGATTCATTGATTGATTTATAGGCATCTTTCAATTCTACATATTTACCAATCAGCCCAATGGAAACTTCTTCTTTTGGGTTTTTAAGCCGTTCAACAAACTGCTCCCAACTACTCAAATCAATTAATTCCGGAACAGGCGTATTGGTTTTATTCAAAACTTCAATATCCAGTTTTTCGTCACGCATGAGCAAAGGCACATCGTAAATGGTCTCTGCATCAATAGATTCAATAACAGAAGTAGGTAATACATTACAAAACTGAGCAATTTTTCGTCTGATGCCGGGTGTCAAGTCTTTTTCTGTTCGGCAAACAATAATGTCGGGTTGAACACCTTGTTCCAACATTGTTTTAACAGAATGCTGGGTAGGCTTGGTTTTTAATTCTCCTGCTGCTTTTAAATAAGGAACAAGTGTCAGGTGAATAACTGCACAGTCGTCTCCCATTTCCCATTTCATTTGTCGTACCATTTCAACAAAAGGAAATGACTCAATATCTCCAACCGTGCCACCTATTTCAGTAATTACGAAATCATAGTTTCCAGTTTGCCCCAGGATTTTAACACTTCGTTTTATCTCATCTGTAATATGCGGAACAACCTGTACTGTTGATCCCAGGTATTCACCTTTTCGTTCTTTGTTAATCACATTTTGATAAATGCGTCCTGTGGTAACATTGTTGGCTTGCGAGGTAGGAATACCTGAAAATCTTTCGTAGTGCCCCAGGTCAAGATCTGTCTCGGCCCCATCATCAGTAACATAGCACTCGCCATGTTCGTAGGGATTTAATGTTCCCGGATCAACATTGATATAAGGGTCAAGTTTTTGAATGGTTACTGAAAATCCTCTGGCTTGTAACAATTTGGCAAGGGAAGCTGAAATAATTCCTTTACCAAGCGAAGAAGTAACCCCTCCGGTAACGAATAAATATTTGACATTTCTTTTCATCTGAAATCAGGTAATTTATTGAAAATAATCAACAAATTAACAACAATTACATTTTGGAATTGCTATTATTTATCAATAATTCTTAACAAAAAAATGCCGGTTATATGATGATTTGATCAACAAAAAATCATATATCCGGCTTTTTGAAGCCACAATTATGTTTAGTAATAAGTAGGTCGTTTTACACCACCCATCAATTTGGCAACTCTTATTACTTGCAAGGTATAACCATATTCGTTATCGTACCAAACATAAACAACAATGTCTTTTTTGTCTTCAGATATTTTTGTTGCCAGGCTATCGAAAATAGCAGTGGCCGGTTCGCCAATAAAATCAGAAGATACGGCATCGTTTGCAGTTGAGTATTTTACCTGGGCAACAAGTTCTCCGGTTAAAGATGTTTGTCGTATTAGTTCGTTCACTTCATCAATGCTGGTTTCTTTTTTAAGGGATAATTGCATAATAACGAGTGACACATTTGGTGTGGGTACCCGTATCGCATTTCCTGTCAATTTCCCGGCCAGGCTGGGTATGGCTTTTGCTGCTGCTTTTGCAGCTCCGGTATCGGTAATTACCAGATTTAAAGGAGCAGAACGACCCCTACGGAATTTTTTGTGCATATTATCAAGCAGGTTCTGGTCGTTGGTATAAGAGTGAACCGTTTCGAGGTGGCCTTTAATAATGCCAAATTCTTTTTCTATAACAGCTAGTATAGGTGCTGCAGCATTGGTAGTACAGGAGGCTGCCGAATAAATGGTTTCTTTTTTATAATCAACTTTAGTATGGTTAACACCAAAAACGATATTTGGGATGTCATCCTTGCCAGGAGCAGTAAGCAATACTTTTGATACGCCTTTGGCTTTTAAATGCTGGCTCAATGTTTCCCTGTTTCGGTAAATACCTGTATTGTCAATTAATATGGCATTATTGATACCATATTCTGTATAATCAATTTCATCGGGTGCATTTGCAGCTAGCATCAGTACTTTATGCCCGTTAATATAAAAAGTCTTGTCGTCAAGGTTTTCAATGGCTACACCTCTGAATGGACCGTGAACGGAATCGTGTCTGAATAATGATGCACGCTTAAATATTTGCATGTCCTCATTATTTCTGGTAACAATGGCACGCACCCGCAATTGTTTGCCATTTCCCTGGATAATTAATTCCCTGGCAAGTAATCGGCCAATACGTCCAAAACCATAAAGAATTACATCAACCGGATCATTATAAGCAGGTTTAACATCGATAAGATGCTTAAGTTTTAACCTGATAAAGTCTTCATGATCAATAAAGTTCTTGGATTCTTCAGTCCATTCCCTGTTTAATCTGCCAATGTCGAGTTTTGAAGCTCCCACATTGCAATGCAGGATGGCTTTTGCCAGGCGAAGCGAATCAATTACCCTCAAGGGTTTGTTGATGATATTCTCGGCATAAGAATGACGGTAAAGTACCAAACTGGCACTTCGGTCAATCAATTGACTCCTAAAGAGTACAAGCTCAATTGACTTGTCGTAAAATAATTTGTAAAGAACATTAATGAATTCGTTGGCGTATTTTTCACGTTTTGCCCAATCGTTAAGGGATTCTTCATAGGTCCCGTTTAGGTTTTTTTGCTTTTTCATTCGGCCGTTTTTTTAATGATAGAGGAAAAAAATAAGGATTTTTGTTTGGACAAAGTTAAAAAAAATGGCAACTTTACAAGAGAATCACATTAATTTTTAACGATATTAAATTAGGCTTGCAATCGTTTTAAATATGGGCTTTTTGAGATTATCCCTTTGGGGAAAGCAGCATGTTGATGAATGATAGAATGAGAGGAATTGGTTGATTGAAAGATTGGAGTGAATGGAAGAATGGATGTGCACTTGAAATACAATAAGACATCGTTCTAATCTTTCAAATCAATTTAGCATACTAAACTTTAAACTTCTTCTTATTGTCCCAGATAGGCTTTCAATAATTTGTTTCGCGAATTATGCCTCAGTCGTCGGATGGCTTTTTCTTTGATTTGCCTGACTCTTTCTCTTGTAAGATCAAATTTATTGCCAATTTCTTCCAGGCTTAAAGCGTGGTTCAGGCCAATGCCGTAATACAAATTAATGACATCGCGTTCTTTGTCGCTCAGGGTTGACAACGACCGTTTAATTTCCTTTCCCAGCGATTCATGCATCAGGGGTTCGTCTGTTTTAGGTGAATCGTTTGGAACAAAAATATCAATGAATTTTGTATCCTCGTCAGAAATTAGCGGTGCATCCATCGAGACATATCTTGTAGAAATTTTCATTGCTGTATAAATCTTATGTTCAGCCACTTCCATCTCTTCCGCAATTTCGAACTGCGATGGTGCCCGTTCATATTTTTGCTCCAGTCTTGAAGTAGTTTTCCTAATTTTATTGAGTGAACCTACCTGGTTGAGCGGCAAACGGACTATTCGCGATTGTTCGGCAAGAGCTTGCAAAATCGATTGTCTGATCCACCAAACTGCATACGATATAAATTTAAATCCTCTTGTTTCATCAAATCTTCCTGCTGCTTTAATCAGTCCAACATTTCCTTCATTAATCATGTCGGGAAGACTAAGTCCTTGGTTTTGATATTGTTTAGCAACGGAAACTACAAATCTTAAGTTTGCTTTAGTTAATTTTTCCAAAGCCAATTTATCGCCAGCTTTAATCCTTCGTGCCAATTCAACTTCTTGTTCAGCCGTAATTAAGCTTTCTTTGCCAATGTCTTGAAGGTATTTGTCCAGCGAGGCTGTATTTCGGTTGGTGATTGATTTTGTAATTTTTAGTTGTCTCATGTCGCTAAAAGTACTTTTACTGATTTGAAAAAGAGGGCATGCAAGCTAAGTAAAAAATTCCTAATATCAAAATGCTACAACATAAATTCGTAAGAAATTCGTACGCCATTGGGATACATGCCTTTAAGTTGGATGATGTTTCTCTTTGTTCGTTGTAGCGCTTCGTTCAGACTGCTACTTGAGTTCACTTTTACGCCATTTATTTCAGTAATAATAAAGCCGGGTGTAATGCCACCTCTTCTAAGGATGCCTTCATTTACTTCAGTAATTTTGAGTCCATTGCTGATTTTGAGCCCACGAAGTTCGTCAGAAGAGAGTTGTTGAAGAGACGCACCCAATAAATTATTATTGAAGGTATTCCCGCTTTTGATTATTGCTGTTGTCCCATTTTCATTTTTGAGAGTTACGTAAAAAGTTTGAAGCTCGTTGTCTCTGTTTGCATCAATAGAAACCACTTCGCCCGGGCTGTGTTGGCCAATGTTTCCCATTAATTCTGAAAGACTGTGGATTCTGTTATTGTCAATTGAGAGGATCACATCCCCTTCCCGGAGACCTGCAATATCGGCACCGCCATCAGGAACAATTCCGGCAATATAAACCCCTTCTATTTCACTTAGCCCTAGCTCAGTAGCAAATTCAGCATCAATATCCCTGATTTGAACGCCAATATATGCCCTTTGTAATTCGCCAAACTCCATCAGGTCGTTAATCACTTTCTTTACGAGGTTTACCGGAATCGCAAAGGAGTATCCTTCGTATAAGCCTGTATGCGAAGCGATGGCAGCATTAATACCAATCAGATCTCCATGTGTATTTACAAGGGCGCCACCACTGTTTCCACGGTTTACTACAGCATCTGTCTGAATAAAAGATTCGATGGACGATTGTGCACCCAGTATGCCCATATACCTGGCTTTTGCGCTAACAATTCCTGCGGTAACGGTCGAAGTTAAGTTGAACGGATTACCTACGGCAAGCACCCATTCACCAACTTTTACTTTATCCGAATTACCATAGGTCAGGAAAACCAGTTCGTCTGCATCGACTTTAATTAAGGCCAAATCAGTGGTTGGATCGGTTCCGACGATACGCGCTTCCAATTCTTTTTTATTGTTGAAGGTTACTGTAATTCGCTCGGCTCCTTCCACAACATGGTTGTTGGTAACAATATAACCATCAGAAGAAATAATAACGCCAGAACCAAATGCAATGTAGGTATCGTTTCTGTACGGGTTGCCAAAATAATCTTGAAATGGCCCGAAGAAGCTTTCGTAGGATCCGGTTTTAGCAGAGACTTCGGTTTTTATATGAACGACAGCATTAATAGATTTTTCAGCTGCCTGTGTAAAATCAGTTTGTTGTGGTACAACATAAGAAGCCTGGTGTACAGGTAGCTGCGAAAAACTGTTTTCGGTTGTTGTTTGATGGGTGGTTTTACTGCTCGTTTGTTGTTCGTAAGCATGAAAATACAAGGCAAAAGATGCAATAATTATCATTGTACCTGTAGCAGCTCCTAAAAAACTTTTTGCAAATGTTTTCATAGTCTTAAATTTTCTCCATTATTTTGTTGAATAAACGATTGCTTCAAATGTTTTATTACGAATGTTTCGTTAACAATTGTTAACTGATAACAGTTTTGATTATCTTCAAAAATAAAACCAATCTACCAATAAAATAAGTATTTTAACACTTTTTTAGATATGAATATTGAGTTTTGGAAATATCAGGGTAACGGAAACGATTTTGTGGTGGTGGATGAACGAAATGAAGACCACTATTTTAGCGCGGAACAAATCATGAATCTTTGCGACCGCCATTTTGGCATTGGAGCAGACGGAATGATGATTGTTAAAGAATCTGATAGGGCTGATTTTGAGATGCAATATTACAATGCAGATGGGAAACTATCAAGCATGTGCGGCAATGGTGGAAGGTGTATTGCAATGTTTGCTTACCTAATGAAAATAGCGCCAAAAGAAATGAGTTTTGTTGCGTTTGATGGTGTGCACAAGGCAATTATTGAGGAAGAATTGATTGAAGGAAATGCATATACAGTTTCATTGCAAATGGCAAATGTTGTTGGTGTTGAAAAAAGTGAAAAGTTTTATTTTCTCAATACAGGTTCTCCGCATTACGTTGAGTTTGTGAAGAATCTTGCAGAAATGGATGTGCACAAAGAAGGACGAATCACACGATTTAGTGAACGTTTTTCGCCCGAAGGAACAAATGTAAATTTTGTGGAAATAAAAGGCGATCGCTTGTTAGTCAGGACTTACGAGCGGGGAGTTGAAGATGAAACCTTGTCGTGCGGAACAGGGGTAACGGCTTCGGCAATAGCTGCTTTTATGGAAACAGGAAAAAAAGACTTTCAGATTCAAACCACCGGCGGAGCGTTTAAAGTTCAATTTAAGCAAAATACGGAAGGCTTTTCTAATATATGTTTAGTCGCACCGGCGAAACTTGTTTTTAGTGGTGTAATTGAGGTTTGAAGAAAATGATTACTTTTCACTTTTTTAAACTAAGTTAAAGATGTTACAAAAGGATAATATTGTTTTACGAGCACCCGAACTTGCAGATGTTGACTTTCTGTATTTGCTTGAAAATGACAATCGGCTTTGGCATCTGAGCAATACCCTGAGGCCATTCTCTCACTTCGATCTTGAGCAGTTTATCCTGCAATCGGAAAAAGATATTTTTGCGGCTGGACAGGCCCGTTTTATAATTGAAAAAGTGGATGGAAAAAAAAGAAAAATTGTTGGTGCCATCGATCTTTTTGCTGTTGAAGCGAAACATAGAAGGGCAGGAATAGGTATAATAGTGGTTGAGGAAGAAAGAGGAAAAGGTCTGGCTTCGACTGCACTCGATATTTTAATTGATTATGCGTTTACATTTTTAAACTTACACCAACTGTATTGTAATATTGAAGCAAGTAACGAAAAAAGTCTGCAATTGTTCGAAACCAAAGGATTTTTGAGTGTTGGAAAAAAAATAGACTGGAACATGCACAATGGTGCATGGGTTGATGAGTTCCTGCTACAGTTGATTAATCAAGAAAAAAGATAAAAAAGACAAGATGAAAGATATAAGAAACGAGATAAAAGGTACAGGTCAAATAGCAATTTTATAATCATTTATCCAAAATCACAAATCAATAACCACAAATTTAAAAATGTCATTATACCATTCAAAATACGGTAGCCCAAGACAGAAACAAAAGAAAGGGCCATTGCGTAAAATCCTTATATGGTTGCTTGTTGTGTTGATCGTTGTTGCTGGCGGTGCCGCATATTACTTATACAGAGTCATTTTTGATCCAAATACCTGGACACCTGAAGGGAAAACCGTTTCGATCACCATCCCAACTGCTTCCAATTTTGAGGATGTCAAACAAATACTTTATCAAAATGGGCTTATTATTCATCGCAAAAATTTCGAGTGGTTGGCTCAAAAGAAGAAATACCCCAAGATGGTAATGCCAGGAATGTACCAGATACGGAATGGGATGAGCAGCAATGAACTGATTAATCTTTTACGCTCGGGGGAACAAACACCTGTGAATGTAACTTTTAATAATATTCGCGATATTTATCAATTGGCCGGAGTAATTGGCAAGCAAATTGAAGCTGATTCGGCTTCTATAGCGAACTTACTAAGTGATACAACATATATTCGTGCTATGGGAGTAAAACCGGCAACTGTTACGATAATTTTTATTCCCGATACTTATGAGTTTTATTGGAATACTACAGCGGAAGGATTTATTGAGCGTATGTACAAAGAATACCTGAAGTTTTGGAATGGGTCACGTTCTAACCTGGCTGCCGATATGGATTTGCGTGTGGATGAGGTTGTAACAATGGCTTCAATTGTCGAAAAAGAAACCAATAAAAATGATGAACGGGCTGCCATTGCAGGTGTTTATTATAACCGTTTGGAGAGTGGGTGGCGCTTACAGGCCGATCCTACTTTGGTTTATGCCTTGGGCGATTTTAATATTACACGGGTATTGAATGAACACAAAAAAATTGATTCGCCTTATAATACTTATGCGCATTTAGGATTACCTCCGGGCCCTATTTGTATCCCTTCCATTGCTTCTATTGATGCAGTGTTGAACTACCGAAAGGCGGATTATATGTTTTTTTGTGCCAAAGACGATATGTCAGGTTACCATGTTTTTGCGAAGTCCAACAGGGGGCACAGTCAAAATGCCAAGAAATACAGGGAAGCATTGAACCGGATGAAGATTTATAAATAGACGAAAACATTCCTTCCACCTAAAATCAATCCAATGGATGCATTTAAAGCATACGACATCAGGGGAGTTTGGAACAAAGATCTGGATGCCGAACTGGTTTATAAGATTGGGTATTTTTTACCGCAAGTGTTGAATGCAAAAAAAATTCTGGTCGGGCGCGATATCCGACTTTCTTCTGACGAAGCTTTTCAGGCATTGACAAATGGATTAACCGATGCCGGTGCTGATGTTTTTGATGTTGGGCTTTCGACTACACCAATGATTTATTGGGGAACGGGTAAATTGGGATTTGATGCTTCTGTAATGATTACAGCTTCTCACAACCATAAATCGCATAACGGACTTAAATTCTCCGCAAAAAATGTTGTGCCTATTGGCTACGATAATGGATTAAACCAAATTGAACAACTGATTGAAAGTGGCGAAAGCATGCTAAAATTCTCCAAGGGAAGTATTGAGGAGATTGATATTAAGGATGACTATTTGACCTTCTTAAAAAAATATCAACAAGATTATTCAGCCTTAAAAATTGCTATTGATTGCTCTAATGGAATGTCCGCGTTATTTGCAGAAGCACTTTTCGGGAAAGGTGCCTATTATATCAATGAGAAGCTGGATGGAGATTTTCCTGCCCACGAACCCAATCCCCTGGAACCGGAAAATCAGGAGCAGATAAAGCGAGCAGTACTAGAAAATAATAGTGACATTGGTTTAATTTTCGATGGTGATGCCGACCGCGTGATGTTTATTGATGAAAAGGGACAATTTATTTCCCCTGATTTAATCATCGCATTACTCGGGCATTACTTTTTAACAGATAGGGAAAAGGAAACGGTAGTTCATGATATCCGTACATCAAAGGCGGTTGGTGAGTATTTAACACAATTCAATGCTGACGTTTCAATTTGGAAAGTAGGCCGTGCTTTTGGTGCAACAAAGTTGAAAGAGTTGGATGGGATATATGGAGGGGAATTGGCAGGACACTACTATTTTCGTGATTTTTATTATTCGGATAGCGGATTGATGGCAGCACTAATTGTGCTCAATGTTGTGTCAGATTTTCACAAGAAAGGGACTTCATTTTCAAGTTTGATAAAGCGGATTTCAACCTATGCCAATACCGGGGAAGTCAATTTTAAAATTGAGAATAAACAGGAGGCCATGGATGCTGTAAAAGATTATTTCTTTGCAAATGATCCACCCCTAGAATTTATGGATTTTGATGGTTATCGGCTTGAATTTGATGATTGGTGGTTTAATATTCGTCCGTCTAATACTGAGCCATACTTGCGCTTTCTTGCCGAAGGGAAAGATCAGGAAACCCTTGATATTAAAACAAAGATAATTTTTGATCTGATTTCTAATTTCAGCTAAGAATGAAACATCCCCTTGGAAGCTTTCCTTTAATTTTTGCATGCAATCGCCTGAACAGTTTGCTGAAGTATTGTAAGGGTTTCGCATTGGTATCTCTTTTATTCATCAGCCAGTTTACCTTTTCCCAGGAGAAAGTTGAAAACGATTCTGTAAATAAAAAAAGATTAAGCACGGTCATTATCGCCAGTACAGGGGCTTATGCTGTTGCACTGGGTGTGTTGTATTATGGTTGGTATGCAGGTCAGGATCCCACGTCATTTCATTTTATAAACGATAGTGAATACTGGCTTCAGGTTGATAAAGCGGGGCATGCAACTACGTCCTACACATTGACTAATTATGGTTTCTGGACCCTGCGCTGGTCAGGTGTAAGCAATAATAAAGCGGCCTGGTATGGCGGGCTGATGGGCTTTGGAGCTATGACGGTAATCGAACTTTTGGATGGTTTTGCGCCCACCTATGGCGCTTCCTGGTACGATTTAACTGCCAACGCCTTGGGAACGGGAATTTTTATTTCTCAACAATTGTTATGGAAAGAACAACGTATCCGGATGAAATTTTCCTACCATCCTACTGATTACGCCCAATACAATCCGAGTCAGTTAGGCGAAACGACCTTGCAAAGGATGCTGAAAGATTACAACGGCCACACCTACTGGTTTTCCTTTAACATTCATTCATTTTTAAAAGAAGAATCGAAATTCCCTGCATGGATAAATGTGGCAGCAGGTTATGGAGCAGAGGGAATGCTGGCTCCAATTACAAATCCTACTAAAGTTGATGGGGAGCCTGTTCCTCAATTTGACAGAGTGCGCCAATATTATGTGTCGATGGATATTGATTGGACGAAAATTAAAACCAATTCAAGTTTTCTGCGTTTTGTGTTTAAGGGATTGAGCTTTGTAAAACTACCCTTCCCGACACTGGAATACAATAACGAAAACCATTTTGTTTTTCATTGGATGTATCTTTAACGTCACCCCATTATTGCGCTGATTTTCCGCGTGATTTGTAGGGTGTTTCACGGACGCGAAACATTCGCGCCCGAGGATATGTTTAGTTTCGGAATTACAAATTTCGAACAGCAGATTACTCATAAGCACGCGAAAATTCGCGCGCTAGGTATCGCACAATTTAAGTTATGACCTTCCTCACCGAATCAATTATCGTCCCGTCCACCCATTTAATAACGGCAATAATTTCGTCACCCAATTGTGGTTTTTCGGGAACACCACAAATGGCTTCCCCTTCTGCTTTTAGCTCTTCAATGGTTTTAATGGGAAGTCCTGAATCTTTCACTTTTTCGATGAGGTCTTTCCGCAATGGATTAATAGCAATTCCCCTTTCTGTAACAATTACGTCAATCAATTCACCCGGCCCGCAAAGTGTTGTTACTTCATCCCGGATAACCGGAATGCGATCACGGAACAAAGGAATGGGTAAAATGGTGCATTTTGAGAACAGACAATTTTGCCATCCACCGATGCCATGCAACAGGTAACCATCGGAATGGGTAACCACATTGGCATTAAAATTCACATCGACTTCGGTGGCCCCAAGAACCACAATGTCAATCATTGAAGCAAAGTTTCCCTTGCCGTGGTAATTGTAAGAAGTAAAGGGGGAAGTATTGATATGATTTGGGTTTTCACGCATCGAGCGCACACCTTCAAGGTCAAATGTTTGTCCATCGAGAATGTATTCTACCAGACCTTCTTCCAGAAGTGCCACGGGATATTGGTTGCTTCCAGCCCGGATAAATCTGGCTTTCCAATTGTTTTTTCTGAGGATATCTCCAAAATAATTTCCAATCGAAAGTGCAGTTCCACCAGCACCGGCCTGATAGGAAAATCCGTCATAAATTAAACCGGCAGCTTCGCAGAATTTGGCAGTTATTTCTGCAATCAACAAACGGTCGGGGCTTTTGGTAATGCGGGTTGTGCCCGAAATAATTCTTTCTGCAAGACCAACTTTTTCAACTTCTACAACATAGTCAACATAATTGCCATGAATTTGCCACGGGATAGCCGGAAAAGGAACGAGGTTGTCGGTAACCACGATTACTTTGTCAGCGTACTGAGAATCGCCAAGGGCAAATCCCAATAGGCCACAAGCAGCATCGCCATTTACACCGTTGGCATTACCAAAAGCGTCTGCCGTAGGTGCTGCAATTACAGAGATATCGATTTGCACTTCGCCATCCTGAATGGCCTGATAACGCCCGCCATGTGAACGCAAAACGCCCAACCCCTTCATTTTACCTTCCGAAGCAAACTTGCCCAACGGTCCGTTCATGCTTCCTTCGATGCGGTTAATTGTTCCGTCCTCAAGGTATGGGATAAGGTGTTCCTGGCAAGGGAAAGATGCCGAAGGATACCAGCGTAGGTTTTTCACACCCAATTCGTGGGCAATGTCAAATATCTGGTTGGCAATTAAATCGCCGTTTCGGAAATGGTGGTGTGTTGAGATGGTCATCCCATCTTTTAATCCGGATTTGATAAGGGCTTCTTTTAAATCCTTTGCGGTTTTGTTTCCGTCATCAGGATAATCGACACAACTTGAAATGCGAGGCCCGAATTTCCGACCAGTGGGTTTGTATTTTCCAACGCCTTGAAATGGAATTTGTTCTGTGCCGTTAACAATTTTTGGGACCATTCGGCCTGCTGCGTTTTTGGTTAGTTTGTCGTATTTTTTCATTTTAAATCTTTGTTTTTTAATAGTCATTCTCCACTATTGGTGTCCTCACCAACAGTATGCTATTTTGTTGGTGAGGACACCAACAATGGTTCTTGTCTCAGGTCTCAAGCCCATCCATCCAACTATCCTCAAGTTTTCCCATATTTATTGCCAAATGAATCGTATTCTGTGCTCTTTTCACTACTGGAGCATCAATCATTTTTGAACCCAGTGAGACTACTCCAAGCCCTTTCTTTTCAGCTTCCTTAAATGCCAGAACGATTTTCTTTGCCCTTTCAATTTCGACTTCTTCGGGTGCAAAGTTTTCATGGATGACTTCTATCTGGCGGGGATGGATACAGCCCATTCCATCAAAGCCCAATCCTTTAGAAACTTTCACGTTTTCAGCCAAAGCTTCCATATCACTCACATCCGAAAAAACAGAGTCAATGGGTTGCACACCGGCAGCACGAGCTGCATTGACGACCATACTACGGGCAAAGAATGATTCAGTTCCGGCAGCGGTACGCCTAGTTCCCAGGTCAGCAGTATAATCTTCTAAACCAATGGCAATAGCAGCAATGTTTTCAGCCGACTTCGCAATTTCATAGGCATTCATCACACCTTTGGCACTTTCAATAATGGGCATGAGCCAGACCGGATGTTCGATGCCGTGTTCTTTTTTGTGAACATCAATTACTTCATTTACCCATTTAATATCGGCAGCACTTTCGCACTTAGGTAGAATAATTAGGTTGGCATGGTGAGGAATGATGAATCGCAAGTCATCCAGCCCTTTTGGAATTTGATTGATGCGAACCATGCGTTCTGCATTATAAAAGTGCAGACTGCGCAATGCATTCCGTACCACAAAACCGGCTTCAAATTTTTTGTCAGGGGCTACGGCATCTTCCAGGTCGAGGATTAAACCGTTGGGTTTATGAATGCCTGCATTCAGCATCAGTTTGGGTGTATTTCCCGGTAGGTAAAGACGCGAAAAACGATTGGCATCTTTCTCCGTTGAGGACGTATTTTCAGAAAGTTGTGGCAGCAGGTATTCTTTTTCCGTTTCAATCACCTGTTTTATAGCTGCCTCCATCCGTGCAGCAAGCACAAAGTCGACAGCACCTGAATCTTCGATAAGAAACCCGGCATTTTCTATATCGAAAAAATGCAATACATTTTCAGCCAATTTACGGATTGACTTTCCATAAAGTGCATTGACCTTACTTCTGATCTCTATTTGAAGGCCACCTTCAGTCTTTTTTTCAAATGTTACCCGGCAGTCCGACTTGGCATTTTTACCAAAATTTCCTGCAATTCCTATTGTTTTCATAATCAAATATTGTGAAAGAATTTGCCAACAAATGTAAGGTGAGTTTTCAGAAATAATGCATAGATTCATTACAAATTGTATGTTTTTGTATTTTTGTTCGCCGGCTTCGGAATCGAGAACTTTCTCTCTACTTGCAAAACATTTTTCCGGGGTCGGTTTTTTTTTATGATTAAAGAAAAAATCTATCCATATTTCCTTGTTTTTATTCAGCTTAGCTGTTTGGTTTTTATCGCGGTTTCCGGGCCGGTATTGGCAAAAGGAACAAACGGAATGCTTATTGAAAGTGCCGGGGTGTTTCTGGCTGTTGTTGCAATATTCACAATGAAACCGGGCAATTTCAATATTACACCACGCATCAAACAAAATGGGATACTGATTACTTCTGGTCCATACCGGCTTATTCGCCATCCCATGTATTTGGCCCAGATTATTGCAGTACTTCCACTTGTTGTTGATTATTTTAGCTGGTATCGGCTGGCAGCGATTTTGTTGTTGACTGTCGATCTTTTAGTGAAGATTGTTTATGAAGAAAAAAGATTGCAAAATCATTTTTCGGGTTATGCTGAATATGCACAAAGAACAAAGAAGTTGATTCCCGGATTGTATTAGAATACACAGTGGTCAGACGACTATAAGTTGTGACGTACTCGTCGTCCGACCACTATAAAGTAAGTGGTCGGACGACTGTGTTTTTTGTGTATACTCGTCTGACCACTGTATGCGCAAAAATGTGCAATTTTGTCAGGTCTGCAATATCGACACGCAAAAAATGTGACTTTGCTGCTTGGCATACGATTTGATAAAAGCAAAAACAAATTGAAATCAATGAATTTGAAAGAAGTCGGCTCGCATAAGGAGATGTTGCAGCAATTGCAGAAGGAAAAAAAGAACTACGTTTTACTGTATAAAAAAGGTTCGGAAACAAGCGATTGCAGTTATCAAAGTATTGAAAAGGCCTTGAAGGAAGTGAAAGAGGTGAATGTTCTTGCAGCCAATGTAAGCAGCGTACGCGATATTCATGCTAAATATGCAATTACTTCAGCCCCTTCGTTGTTGGTTTTTGACGGACTGAATTTTACTAAAATTGTGAAGGGCTGCAACGATGATGGTTATTATAAATCACTATTTGAAAGTGCCCTCTTCACTGCAAAAGCAACAGAAGGTGGGAAGAAGCAGAAGCGGGTGACGGTATATTCAACACCTAGCTGTTCATGGTGTACAACCCTTAAAAAACATCTTGATGTAAATGGGATTCGTTACTCAGATATTGATGTAAGTAAAGACCAGAAAGCTGCTGAAGCCATGGTAAAAAGAAGCGGCCAGCAAGGTGTTCCGCAAACGGATATTGCTGGTCAAATGATTATAGGTTTTGATAAGAATAAAATCAACTCCCTTTTGGGGATACAATAAATGAATGCTCAAGTAATTGAGAGCAACCCCTTATCTCCCCCTTGGGGGAGATGTCCTCCTTGAGCGGAGTCGAAGATGTCTTCCTGAGCGGAGTCGAAGATGTCTTCCTGAGCGGAGTCGAAGATGTCTTCCTGAGCGGAGTCGAAGATGTCTTCCTGAGCGG
>QMPA01000006.1 GCA_003650365.1 Bacteroidota bacterium
AGGGCGACATGCTTTTACTTGGTGCCGACCTGAAAAAAGATCCCAAAATTATTACCGCTGCTTATAATGATCCCCATGGGATTACTGCTTCTTTTAACCTGAACCTACTTAGCAGGATGAACCGCGAACTGGGAGCAGATTTCGATCTACAACATTTTATGCACCATACTTTTTATGAGCCGGTTTCGGGAGAAGTTTTGAGCTATATTGTTTCCTTACAAAAGCAAAGTGTCAATTTTGAAGCACTTAACTGGAAAACAAATTTTGATGCTTTTGAAATCATCCATACCGAAATATCAAAAAAATACAGCATTCCCGAATTGGAATCCCTGGCAAAAGAGCAGGGATATATAGTAAAGGAACATTTTACCGATGATAAAAAATACTTCCTGGATACGCTTTGGGAAGTAAAATAACCCCTCTGCCCTGCGGGCATCTCCCCCATGGGGAGAATAGGGGTTGCTTAACAAATCTTAGGAAACCCCGTTCTCCCCCTTGGGGGGAGATGTCCTCCTGAGCGGAGTCGAAGATGTCTTCCTGAGCGGAGTCGAAGGAGACAGAAGGGGTCAAAAAACAAACCATGAACCTTACAGAAATAGCCATTATTTTTACCCCCCTTACTTTCCTTCCGGGAATTGGTATGCTTATCATGTCAACTTCGCGCAGGTATATTGAATTGATTAACCAAATGCAGCGGGTTTTTCAGCAAGAACAAAAATACACACAACACTTTTTTTCCTGTCAACAGCAACGCCTACGCATGTTTAAATGGGCACTTACTTTTTTGTACTTATGTGTTGGTTTAGTCCTTTTGGGCAGTCTTCTTGGGGGCATCACTATTTCTAGTCATCCCCTTTCGGAGTATTTACTGCTTTCGTTTGTGATTCTTGCCGTACTCTCCGCTTTGTTAGCTGTTGGAGTTTTAATCCGCGAGTCATTTGTCTCGGCTAGTCTGATTAATGAACAATTCGATATTTATCTTGATTAAGCATCTGTATAAGAAAAAGATTCTTCTTATTCTTTTCGCACTTTTGTGACAAACACCATTTTTCATACTAATTTTGCACTCCGAAAACCATAAAACACAATTACAAATGAAAAAATTCAAAATTTTACTTCTAGTTTTTACCCTTGGATTTGTTACTTTTAGTGTCAATTGGGCAGTTAGTGATTCAACACCAACAGAGCGCGAGCGCCGAAGTAAAGTAATAGGCTGGGTTGATAATAATGCTTATTGGAAACGGATGGCCGATCAGGGCCTTGCCGTTCTTAATCCTGATGTTAGGGTTCCTGAAGTTATTTTTACCGGCAGCCAGATTAAGGCAACAACAGTAATAACCGATGACTCTCCCGATGTACCTGTGATTGATGTTGGAAGCAGTACACAAAGCGAAAACTCAGTTTTTGTTGATCCCAACAATCCTGATGTCATGCTAAATTCTAATAATTCTACTTCCGTAACAGGTCCTCCATCCTACGGGGCAAATAATTTATATACCTTCGATTTTGCAGAAACATTTGAAGGTAGCAAATTTGGTACAAACGGTAACAACAGCGGTGACCCAACTACAGCTATCGGAACTGACGGACGTTGGTATGTGGGTTATATCAACAATGGAGGAATGGGAGTGTCTTATTCTGACAACCAGGGAGAATCCTGGATACGCAAACAATCGGGGCCAAATCCCGGCGGGTCGGGTGCAGATAAAAACCACCTCTGGATAGACACTAAAGAAGGTGGTACATACGAAAACAGGGTTTACAATGCCTGGTCCGATTTTGGCGGTTCTTATAATAACCAAATTGTAGCAACCTACTCTGCCGATAATGGCGAAACATGGGAAAGCAGACAGCGTATCAGCCTTGGTGTCGCTGCAGGAAACCACAACCAGGGTGTAAATCTGAGCACCGGCCCCAATGGTGAAGTTTATGCCGTTTGGGCAATTTACGATGCTTGGCCTCAGGATGAAAAATCACTCGGTTTTGCAAAATCTTTAGATGGCGGCGAAACATGGGAAGATTCTTATCGCATCATCAATAACATACGTGGCATCCGGCAAAGTGGTGTGCCACAAAATATGCGGGTAAACAGTTTTCCTGCCATGGCCGTCGATGTAAGTGGAGGTAGTAAAAATGGAACCATTTATGTTGTTTGGACCAATGTGGGAGTACCGGGTGAAAATTCTGGTAGCGACCGTGATATTTATCTTATCAAATCTGATGATGGAGGGGACAGTTGGTCAGAAGAACCTATCAGAATAAATCAAGATCCCATCGGGCAGGGAAAAGCACATTATATGCCATGGATTGCTTGCGATCCTACAAATGGAACGGTGAGTGTAGTTTGGTACGACAACCGCAATACAAGTAATACTCAAGCCGAAGCTTGGGTAGCAACTTCTAACGATGGCGGCGAAACATGGGAAGACTTTAAAGTAAGCGATGTAGCTTTTACACCATCACCTATCCCAGGAATGGCCACTGGATATTTTGGCGATTATCTCGGAATTACCGCCCTCAACGGCAAAGTTTATCCTTGTTGGACTGACAACCGCTCGGGCCATGCCATGACCTATGTTTCTCCTTTTGTAACTATTTCTGTAACAAATCCTTTTAACCTGCAAGCCAGTGTTGATCAGGAAACAGGTGCTTGCGACTTAAGCTGGAATTTCAATGAAGGATCAGGATTTATGAATTTCAGGATTTATCGCGATGACGTTATGATTGCCGAAACTGAAGCACTGACTTATACCGACCAAATTCCTGAGTTTGGTTACTATACTTATAAAGTTACTGCTTATTACGGTGGTACAACCGAGTCATCGGCAACTGTTAAAGAAACCCAATGGGGTTCATCAACAATGGAGGTCATCCCAGGTGAATACACCGCTAATTTACTCATCGATGATTCTGTTACCCAAATAATGAAAATAAAAAATACCGGTGTCCTCGATCTTGATTTTTCTGTTTCACCGTTCTTCATTCCTATCAATACAATAAATTATAAAGCCGCCAATGGTGGAGGTGATGAATTTATCAGTAGAGTTATACTAGCTGGCATTAACAACACTTCCGGCTTCGAAAATTACAGTGATTATTCCAATGACTTTGCCCAAATGCAAGCTGGGGAATCCTACCAAATTCAGGTATTCAATGGCAATGCTTACAATGGTGATCAATGTGCTGTTTGGGTTGACTGGAATGCCAATGGTGAATTTGAGGAACAAGCAATCGTGCTTCAAGCTGATGAAACTTCGCAGGTATTTACAGGATCAATAACTCCGCCTGAAGGTAGTGTTCAGGGAACAGTTTTAATACGTATACGGCTTGCCGGTCCGGGAAATATGTCGGCCTATGGCGAAACACAATATGGTGAAGTAGAAGATTATTCCATCTTGATTGCTTCCTGGTTGACACTCGATCCGGACGAAGGTACTGTAGCCGCAGGCGATTCATTGCTAATCGATCTTAAATTTAATGCCACTGGGCTTGAAACAGGAACTTATAGCGATATCATTAAATTTGTTTCCAACGATTTAGACAATCCTTTCTACAGTATTCCTGTGACATTAAACATTACCGACCTTGCCGTTGTTGCTACTGCCGAACCAACTGATATTTGCCTGGGATCAAGTGCACAGCTCAGTGCAAATCCACAAGGGGGTTCAGGAACTTATACTTATGCATGGAGTTCTATTCCCGAAGGTTTTTCTTCCGATGAACAAAATCCAATTGTCGAACCAATTGAAAACACAAAATACTTTGTTGCTGTAAATGATGGCATACTAAGCATGACTGATTCAACGGAAGTTGCAGTTCATGCGCTGCCCATTGCCGATCTTGGTGAAGACCTGGTATTGTGTGGCGAAACACAACACTTTATGGATGCAGGAAATCCAGGGGCAACTTACCTATGGTCAAGCGGTCATACAACACAAACTGTTGTGGTTGTGGGTGAAGGTGAAAACCAATATTGGGTATTAATTACCAACGAAAATAATTGCACTGATAGCGACACTGTTAATATTAATTTCGCTACAATTCCACTGGTTGATCTGGGTGTTGATACTGTCATATGCCAGGATCAGACTTATACTATTGATGCCGGAAATCCCGGAGCAAGCTATTTGTGGTCCACCGGAGAAACAACGCAAACTATCATTGTCGATACATCTAAATATAACTTTGGACTTCATACTTTCTCCGTCCAGGTTACCAGCCAATATCTTTGTGAAAGTGGTGATGAAGTTTCCATCGATATTAAAGACTGTACAGGTATTGACGAATATGACAGGGTAGTTTCCCTTGGCCTGTTTCCGAATCCAACTTCTGGTGTTTTTGAACTGGAACTGGAAAGCGACAGAAACCAGAAAATCAACATTATTGTAATGTCAATTTCGGGCAGCCTGGTTTATGAAAAAACCGATATTGTAATTAATGGCTTCTATTCTCAACAGATTGATCTTTCTGCATTTACTTCAGGAATTTATACTGTTTTTATTGTTGGGGATAGTTATATTGAAAATAAAAAAATTGTTCTAAATAATTAGCGAAAAGAATATGGATGTGAGAAAATCACGTCCATATTTTTTTGTATCAGGCAACCAATACAAATATTTCTGTCTTAGGAATAAGCGCTAAATCCTAAGAAAATGTTAATCTAAAGTGCTTTACCAAGTTGTAAATAAATGTTTACTATCTTGCGGCGCAAAAATCCTGAATTATTCACAAATCATTAAATCACATGAAAAAATCTAAACTTTTTATTGTTCTTGTTTTACTGGGCACTTTTGCCATTGGTGTAAACTGGGCGATTAGTAATGGGAAAAAATCGGAGCGCGAAAAACGCAATTCGTTCAATACCAGTATTGATAACATCAACTACTGGGTTAAAGCTGCCGAAAAAGGGATCATCCCATTTAACCCGGAAATAAAAACCAAACCAGCGGTCTTTACCGGAAGTAATATTCGGGCATTCAGTACCATTACAGAAGACTCACCCGATGTACCGGTTACCGAAATTAATTCGACACAAAGTGAAAACTCCATTTTTGTGGATCCCAATGATCCGAGTGTTGTACTGAATTCCAATAACTCAACGCAAAACCCTGTTGGTCAATTATACGGTGCCAACGATTTCTTTTCTTTCGATGCAGCCGAAAGCTGGGAAGGAGAAGTTCAAGGTGCCGGTGGAAGCAATAGTGGCGACCCCACAACAGCCATTGGCCTTAATGGCAGGTGGTATGTAAATTACATCGACAATCCAGGTGGAATGGGCTGCTCCTATTCTGACGACCAGGGAGCAAGTTGGACAACAGTGACCGTTGCCCCCAACCCGGGAGACCTTGCCGATAAAAACCATATGTGGATCGACAACAGCTCCACCAGTCCTTACGAAGGCTATCTTTACATTGCCTGGACAAATTTTGGTGGTGGCAATGACAGAGAAATCGCTATCGCATATTCTCACGATAATGGAGAAAGCTGGACGATTAACAACAACATCAGTAGTGCAGTAAATGCAGGAAGTCACAACCAGGGTGTAAACCTGAGTACTGGTCCTAATGGGGAAGTTTATGCACATTGGGCCATTTACGATGGTTGGCCTTCTGACGAGTCAGCCATTGGTTTTGCCAGATCATTGGATGGTGGTGTCACCTGGGAACCAGCTACCAGAGCTGTCACAAATATTCGGGGTATCCGTAATTCGGAGACTTCTAAACATATGCGCGAAAATTCATTTCCTGCTGCAACTGTTGATAACAGTAATGGCCCTGACAGGGGAAGTATTTATGTAACCTGGGCCAATATCGGCACACCTGGTATAAATACAGGAAATGACATGGATGTGTATATTTCAAAATCAACTGATGGTGGTGACACATGGTCTGATGCTATTCGTGTAAACCAGGATCCTGCCGGACTTGGAAAAGAGCATTATTTCCCATGGATTACCTGCGATCCGGCCAATGGAATTTTAAGTGCTATTTTCTATGACGACCGCAATGTGAGCAGTTTAGACATTGAAGTTTATTGTGCCAACTCAGACGATGGTGGCGAAACCTGGGAAGATTTTAAAGTGAGTGATGTTTCAACTACACCTTCTCCAATTCCCGGTTTAGCTAGTGATTACTTTGGTGACTACATCGGTATTATTGCACAAGATGGTTGGGTGTACCCAACATGGACAGACAACCGTTCGGGTTCAGCCATGACCTACGTTTCACCCTACCAAACCAATCCTCTAAATAAGCCTTCAGACTTAAATGCTATTGTTACATTTGAAACAGGTGCGGTTGATTTAACATGGCTTTATGAGACCGGTGAAAATTTCCTGCACTTTAATGTCTATCGTGATGGTGAGTTTATTGCAGAAACAGCTGATGTTACGTATACTGATCAGCTCCCTGATTATGGTGATTTTTCCTACCAGGTATCTGCATTCTACACCGAAGATATGGAATCAGGTGCAGTAAGTACTGCAGTACGATGGGGAGATCCACACATTAGTGTTTCTCCTACAAGCTTGTTCGAAAACCTGGTTATTAATACACAATCTACCCAATACCTTACAGTGATTAATACAGGCCAATTGGATCTTGATTATTCAATCTCTGCATTTGTTAACGAGAGCCGCTCAGTTTTGGATTACTGTACAGCCGGTTCTACCGAAGGAGATGAATACATTTCCCGGGTTCAGGTTGGAGACATTGATAATGAGACGGGCAGTAATTTTTATCAGGATTATACAAACTTGGTTACAAGTATGCGTACCGGCGAATCTTATCCCATCACTATTACAAATGGAAACTCATACATCAAAGATTACTGTGGTGCATGGATTGACTGGGATGGAAACGGTGAATTTGACGAAGAGATGATTGAATTTTCCGGAAGCCCCGGACATGGCCCCTACACAGCCAATATATCACCACCTGTTGGTGCAAAAACAGGAATGACACGCATGCGCATTCGTATCAGGTACGATGGAGAGCTTTACCCTTGTGAATATACACAATATGGGGAAGTAGAAGATTACGGCATTAATGTTCAGGGTTGGTTGGGTATTGAGCCAGTTAACGGCACAGTACTTCCCGGTGATACAAGTATGATTGCTGTAAATTTTGATGCAACAGATATGGAAGCCGGTACATACAATGCCACAGCACAATTCTCTTCTAACGACCCGGATGCAAATGAGGTTGACGTTGAAATTCAGCTAAATATTAGCCAAATTCTGGCAACGGTATCTGCCGATAAAGAAGCTATTTGTATTGGAGACAGTGTACAAATGAGTACTAGCATTGCTGGATCATCTGATACTTTGATTTATTCATGGTATTCTGTTCCTGAAGGATTTACTGGTGATAAAGATGAGGTTAAGGCCTATCCCGAAATATCTACCTGGTATTATGTGAATGTTTCAGATACAAGTGAGCATTCTTCAATCGATTCTGTTTTTGTTGAAGTTTACGCCCAACCTGTTATTGCACTCGGTGCCGATACCAGTATTTGTGGTGTAAATACCTGGACATTGGATGCGGGCAATCCGGGTTCAACTTATTTGTGGTCAACCGATGAAACGACTCAAACAATCGAAATCAGTACAGATGGCGTTTATGAAATCATTGAATATATGGTTACTGTTACCAACGAGAATGCATGTAGCAGTACAGCCGGTATTGTTATTGAATGGGTAGATTGTACCAGTATTGACGAATTAAGCAGCAATGTTTCGCTCAGCATTTTCCCCAATCCTAACAACGGTGAATTTAGTTTAAAACTTAACGCACTAAAGGATGAAATTGTAAGTGTTACTGTTGTAAACGAATTGGGTGCAATAGTGTACACCAAAGAAGACATTAGCATACGCGAAGTGCTTACTTTGAAAATAAATCTGCAAGAAAAAGCAGCAGGTATTTACTCTATTGTAGTACGTTCCGACAATGGAATGATTAACAAAAAGGTTGTTGTAAAATAAACTTTTTCTATCAAAAATAATAATCCCCCAGGCTGATTATCACAATTGGTCGGGGGATTTTTTTTGGTTGAGAAAAGTGAAATACAGCATAAACGAGAACATATCTAGATATGTTAATTTATAATAGTTCTAATTAAGACCATTGGTTACTAAAAGCTTCACAAATAGTTAATTTTGTCGCGAAAATTTAATTTTTTAATCAAAAAAATAGAATGCTATGAAAAAATTTACTCTTACCCTTTTTGCAGCCTTTGCTTTCTTTAGCCTTTTTGCACAGATGGACAGGGAGTTGGTATTGGTTGAAATGGGCACAGGTACAGGATGCCCGTATTGTCCTGCTGCTGCTACTGGCCTTGATGATCTTTATGCCAATGGTGATCCGGTTGCAGGTGTTGAATATCATTCCTACAATGCAGGAGATCCTTTCAACACTCCGGAAGCTGCGCAACGTAATTCTTATTACAGCATCACCGGTTATCCTACCACATGGTTCGATGGTTCTTACTCCAAGCATATAGGTGGAGGTGCTTCTGGCAGCCTGTACACAACCTTTAAACCAAAGGTAGATGCAAGGATGAATGTTCAGACTGCATTTAAAATTGAGATTTTCGGGACAAACATTGGTGACAACTATACCATCACAGTCAGGATGAAAAAAGTATCTGCATATTCAGGTACCAACCTCAAACTGCGTTTTGCCTTAACAGAATCTGAAATTCCTTATAGCTGGCAGACCTTAACAAAAATTGACCATACCGAAAGGTTAATGGTTCCCGGTGCCAACGGAACACCCATCACCTTCAGTATGGTTGGTGCCGAAATTGAGGAAGAACTTTTGTTTACCTTCAATAATTCCTGGGATGAAGAACATTGTGAAGTAATCGCCTGGATACAGGATGATGGCAACAAAGAAGTAATGCATTGTGATGGTGTAATGCTTTTAGATCTGGAAGGACCCGAACCAACTTTCCTGGCAGATTTTCATGCTGATAATACTGATTTGTGCGAGCCCGGACTGGTACATTTTTTCGAGGACTGCATTGGAGACCCAAATTCATTTAAATGGACTTTTGAAGGCGGTAACTGCCAAAACCCATACGACCCCAACCCAAGTGTTTATTATCCCACAGAGGGAAGTTTTGATGTTACTTTAATCATTTCTGATGGTGTTGAAAAAGATACAGCCATCAAAGCAAAATACATCACCGATCACGGATATCCAGAAGTTACCTTTTCTGCAGTAGAACCTTTGTGTAACGAAGACTGGGATCCTTATACCTTGACAACAGGTGAACCTGAAGGTGGAGAATATACCGGTGATTATGTTAGCGATGGTATGTATTTTCATCCAACAGAATCTGGTGTTGGTGATTTTAGTGTTACTTATTCTTACACCGACGAATTTGGTTGCGGTGCTTCTGATGGGCAAACAGTTACAGTTGTAAACTGTGTTGGTGTAGGCGAAAATGCTGAAAATACTACACTCAACATTTATCCTAACCCAAGTAAAGGAATATTCAACCTTGATATCAGTTCTGAAAAATTAAACAATGCCGACCTGAAAGTAATTGACGCCCTCGGGAAAGTTGTTTATGAACAACAAGGAATAAATATTCAGGGATCATACAAAAGTAGTATCGACCTATCAAACAATCCACAAGGCATTTATTTTGTGATTGTTTCTGGTGATGACTACCGTTCTGTGAAGAAAGTATTCTTACAGAAATAATTGTTTTTTCATAGTTTGTATTGGGCCTTCTGCAAGTGTGCAGAAGGCCCTTTTTTTTAACTTCACCCTAACTTTCATCACGAGAGATAGGGAAATATATCCCTAGAATTTTATGCCAAAAATCTCTAATTAATATTTACTTTTGCTTTCGCTTTTCAAGCATGATTCGGCTTGAATAAAAATAGTTTGTTTCACCTCAAAAAAATTAAAAAAATGGCAGAAAAACTCACCTCAAAAGGAGCCATCGCGCTCGAAGATAAATATGGGGCACACAATTACCACCCACTGGCAGTGGTACTTTCCAAAGGAAAAGGTGCCAAAGTATGGGATGTTGAAGGAAAAGAATATTTTGATTTTCTCTCAGCTTATTCCGCAGTTAATCAAGGACATTGTCACCCGAAAATTGTAGGTGCCATGGTCGATCAGGCACAAACATTGACACTTACTTCGCGTGCTTTTTACAGCGATGCATTGGGTACTTATGAAAAATACATCACCGAATTTTTTGGTTACGATAAAGTATTGCCAATGAATACCGGTGCCGAAGCGGATGAAACAGCACTTAAACTTTGTCGCCGCTGGGCTTACGATGTGAAGGGAATAGCAAACAACCAGGCAAAAATTATCGTTTGTGCCGACAACTTCCACGGAAGGACGATCTCCATTATTTCCATGTCAACCGACCCGGAATCGAAAGCCGGATTTGGTCCCTACACTCCGGGATTTGAAGTAATTCCTTATAATGATTTAGATGCTTTGGAAAAAGCCTTAGAAGACCCCAATGTTGCAGGATTTTTGGTTGAACCCATACAGGGAGAAGCCGGTGTTGTTGTTCCTGATGAAGGCTACCTGACAAAAGCTTTCGCCATGTGCAAAGCAAAAAACGTACTTTTTATTGCCGATGAGGTGCAGACAGGAATTGCCCGTACAGGAAAATTACTGGCCTGCGATCATGAAGGTGTCCGTCCCGACGTACTCATTCTTGGAAAAGCCCTTTCTGGAGGTGCTTATCCTGTTTCGGCAGTATTGGCCGATGACGAAGTTATGCTAACCATTAAACCCGGACAACACGGTTCTACTTTTGGTGGAAATCCTGTTGCAGCCAAAGTAGCTGTTGCTGCATTGGAAGTGGTAAAAGAAGAAGGACTGGCAGAAAGGGCACAGAAACTTGGTGAAATCTTCAGGACAGAAATGAGAAATATCGACTCGGGTATGGTTGAACTGGTTCGCGGAAAAGGTTTGCTGAATGCAGTGGTCATCCGCCCGAAAGGTGGAAAAACTGCCATGGATGTTTGTATTAAAATGGCTGAAAACGGATTGCTTGCCAAACCCACTCACGATCACATCATCCGCTTTGCGCCACCGCTCGTCATTAGCGAAGAAGAGTTAATGGAAGCCGTTGAGGTGATTAAGAAATCGATACTTTCGTTTGATTAGGAAGACAAAAACTATGGGTGCAGGCAAGACCTTCACTACAAAGTGAAAATAAAAAACCCCGTCCTTAAAAAGGTACGGGGTTTTTTATTGTGTGTATTACTATTTGTTTACAATAAATCGTTGTTCGCTAATTGTTCCATTAACATCTGCCCTGATAAAATAGACTCCCCCTTTGAGTTTTGCAGTTTTCAAACCAAGGGTATTTGTACCATTCTGTAGATTCAATTGCTGACTTATAAGCTTTCTTCCTTGGAGATCAAATACATCAATTTCAGCCATGAGATAAGCAGTAGCTTCAATATTCAGATATATCAAATCTGTAGCCGGATTTGGATAAGGAATACCTAAAAAATTATCTTTTGCAAAACTTATATCAGGATCAATACCATCAATGTTTCCCGGGATCAGAATAATTTCAACATCTACAACATCCGGCTCGTCAATGGTTACTTCAACTCTTCTTTTTTCTTGCGTTAGCCCAGTAACTTCCGGATAAAGCCAATACGTACCCAAAGCAACATTTGGAAAAACAAAAGATCCATCTACGTCAGAATAATGGCTAACAAGTGTTTGATTTTCAGTGTCAGTCACATAAATATCGATACCCTGGGCCGGAAGATCATAATCCCCTCCTTCAGAAATTTCAATATACTTCACGTTTCCGCTAATATTCCCATTTCCTGAGTTAATTCCTGCTCCATCAACAAAATTAACATGATACCCCCAATAAGTATGATTGTTCTCAATTTGAATCGCTTCTTCCCAAAAAATAACATCCCCATAATAAGTTGGCATCATTTCTCCATATAAATCAGAAGACTTTGTCGGTTGAACTTTTATATAATATTTTCCTGAAGGCACCTGGTAAAAGCTAAAATAACCCAGGGGGTCAGTCATAATGGTATCAACCGGAATTACGTTTTGATTGGTATCGATATAGTACAAATAAGAAATACAGTTGTTGGCAGGAAATACTGCGTAAGCATGTCCTCCCATATCAAAAAACGATCTGTCGGCGATGTAAACAACCCGCAACATTGTATTTGTTTGTTCAATACCTTCAATTACTGCTGTTGTAGTAAGCCTTACTTTGTACATACCTGGACCGGGAAATGTGTGGTCAGGGTTCTGGAGATCTGATGTTGTCCTATCTCCAAAACTCCAATGCCAGCTTATAATTTCATCATTTTTCGTTTGGTCAATAAAACGAAAGCGATTGAGGTCGCCAGTCATTTTTTGTTCATATTTAAAACGTGATTGCAGTAAATCAGCTTGAATTGGCATGAATATATCGAAATTTGTAATAAAGATATTGCTGTTGGCATAAGAAACAAATCGATAATACTTTAGCGTGTCAACTACAACATCAAAAAAGTCATTTGTATAAACCAAAAGAGAACCTTTTGAAGTTTTTGTTGGGATGGTATCGTAATAAAAACCTTCATCATCGGTTACCACTTCAGTTAATAGTGGTCCCGAATCAATTGTTACCGTTGAGTCCTTCAAAAAATAAACAGTATGATTTTTAACAACATTTCCATATTCACTATTGGTAATCTGCCCCGAAATTATAATGTAATTATCTGTTATCTGTGCTACCAGATTTAGCTGTAAAAATCCGATACTTATCAGTACCCACACAGTTTTCATTAAAGTTGAGAATATATATGTTTTCATAATACTTTTTTTTTCTACTCATTTAATTTGTAAACCAGTCCAAAGCGCAAGCCCAAACCTGACAATGCTGTTTTGTAGTTGCTCTCTTTGTAAACGGGCTTAAAATAATAACGATAATTGGGCTCGAATGCCAAAGAAAGCCTTTGCCCAATTCTAAAATCGATGCCTGCACCAACCCATAATTGCAAGGAATAGTCAACGCGTTGCGGCAAATTATTTTCTAAATCTATAATTTTAATGTGCTCAATACTTGACTTTGGATCTTCAATTTGCTTGCTTATAGAAATATTCATAGCAGGACCAGTATAAAAATACCATTTAAACTTATCGGTACTGTTATGGTAACCAAACATTAGAGGTATTTGCAAAAAGTAGTATTCATTGGTTACTTCTGAAATTACAAAATGCCTGACTGAATCCCAGATTTCAACTTCCTGGGTGTGATAAATCCGATGAAGTTCGTTATCGATGGTTTCAAATGTTACATAAAGAACACTGTCGTAGGAGCCTAAATAATCATTACTTGTATAATCTACTTCCGCAAAACCGCGGTCGCGAACATAAGAAATACCAGCCCCGAAACGCATAAACCAATGCTTGTTAAAATACCAGGATGGCTCTATGTTTAAGGAATAAGTATTCATTATCGTTACTGAATCGAAATTATTCAGTATAATTTCAGGAGTAAAATACAAACCAATATTCCAATAGTTTTTAAAATGCTTTATTCCACTTTCGCTTGCAATAGAAGCTTCAGTAGCAGCACTTTCTCCCTTTTTCAGGTAAGCGAAAATATCATTATTAATTTCAGAAAATTCGTTTTTCGTGTCGGATAATTGAACTGACGAATAGCTTTTGCTATCAAGATGAGACAAAGCGTATAAGCTGCCATCATTCCCATCAATTGATTTTAGCTGGTCTTTTGCATTGTTTGGATGGTTGTTTTCCACTACTGTACCACTTGAAATATTTTTTGCGCCATTATTATCAGCAACGATTTCATTGTCAAGGTCGTCAATAGTTGGTTCAACAGCAGGTTTTATTTCAGTTTGCATTTCCTGACTTCCTTGTTCTTCCGGATAAACAATGCTTTCTGATTCCAATTGCTCAGCTTCATTTAGTGTTTCAATTTCACCAATTTGATCCATTTCACTGACCGGGAAAACATACCAAAATACCAGTGCTAAAAAAACGAGTACAGCAGCTGCAATAAACTGTTTGGCATATTGGAAAACAAAAACCGGCTTTTCTTGATCTGCAAGACCCTGCTCAATTCCTGTCCACACATGCCCAGGAGGCGTCGGCTGGAACTGCTCAAATTTGTCCCTGACCAGTTGATCGATGTGTGTTTGATTATTATCCATTGTTGTCACTGTCCTTTATTGACTTTATTCTTCTTCTAAGCGTTAAACGGGCCCTTGAAAGTTGCGATTTAGAAGTGCTTTCTGAAATGTCCAACATCTCTCCTATTTCTTTGTGTGAAAACCCTTCAATCACATTCAGGTTAAAAACGGTTCTGTAACCTTCCGGTAATTCCCTGATTAATTTTAACAACTCATCGGCCGACATTTTTTCGATAACAAAGGTTTTTCTATCGGTACTGGGTTTTAAATATTCCAGGTCAACTTTTATCCCTCGTTTAATGCGTTTTTTGTAGAAATTAATTGCTGTATTTACAATTGTTTTCCTCACCCAACCTTCAATCGAACCTTCACCTCTAAAACCTTTTAGGTGTGTAAATACCCTAATAAACCCTTCCTGTAAAATGTCATCTGCATCGGCACGATTTGTCGAAAACCGAATACACACACCATACATTTTAGGTGCAAGAGCCTGATAAAAAAGTTCTTGTGCTTTTTTATCTTTTCCCTTTAGCTTTTTTATGAACGACTTGTTAAAGTCCATAGAAGGTCATTCACTCCGTTTTTGAAGTTGTTTAATTAATGACCTGCAATGTACAAAATAACCTTTAAAGTATTAGGGATGACAACAGGTGATGGTAAAAGGTTGCATTAAAACCAATTAAACTTCAAGGAAATAAAATAAATAATTGCGATTGCGACAATTAAATTGAAGGGAAAAGGAATGGGTTAATTTGCGATAAGGCTTTCCGCTAAACGATCTGCCCAGTCGACAATGCTTTGTTTTTCTTCAGCCGACATCACTTTTTCAGGATGTTTTTTAATGTATTTCTTTGGCGGCATTTGCTCGTCTTTTACTTCATCGCTAATTTTTGCCAATTTACTAAGAAATTTGGACGTTTTCAGCCCACTCATCTTATCAAAATTCCATTTGAATTTGGCTTTACCAGATCCCTCGGTTCCATGGCATTGCAGGCAGTAATTATCAAGAATCTTCTGAACGTCATCCGGTACCTGAAAATTATTTTGCTGACTTTGCGCTACATTGTTAAAAAAAGTTGATGGTAGATTACGAAAACTACTGAACCCAATCAGAAGAAAAGCTGCGACAAATACAAGTATTATTTTTTTCATTTTATTTTGATCTGATTATTTAGCAATATTACAAAAACCTCTGACATTTTAAAAACTCTTCCATTTTTTCAAATTCCTAATTCTTGATTATTTGTCATCTCTTTTTCTCATCAGGCATACCCAAATTTTAGCGGGGCGTTCACTCTCGCTACCAAAATAACTAGCTGATAACGAAAGTATTTTAAAATAGGGTTCCACAGCTTTTAATATATCCAGGGCAGATCGTTGTGGTGGACCTTCGCCCTTCCTACGTGGTAAATCATCGGAACTGCCAATTAAAGAAAGCCATAAGCCTTTTTCAGATAATGTTTTTGAAACCCTTTCCGCAATTATTTTCCTGTCGATTAATTTCTCAAACGAATGAAAAAATCCACGGTCAAAAACAAAATCAAATGGTGCCCCTTCTATTTTATCATTCATAAAATCACATACATCAAATCGGCATTTACTTTTTACTTTCTTTGCATGCTTCTTGGCAATATCAATTACAATATCGGATGAATCGATTGCCACGGTATTAAATTTTTGCGATGCTAACCAAATTGCATCTGTTCCTGTTCCACAACCGATTTCAGCTGTTTTGCAAACTTTTATGGGCCAGTTTTGAACCATTTCAATTAAATTGAAATCAGCGTTTTCGTGTGCCCAGGGCATATAACCCTCTTCATACCTTTTAATAAACTTGTCTTTTACTTCCATGTTGGTACTTTATTAAATGGATAATAAACAAAATATAAAGTTAAAATTAAGATTTTTTCAAAGCACAATCATTTTTAAAATGATTTGCCCCACACCTTCAGTATTTTTCCCGTCAACAACAACACGCATAAAATAAGTTCCGGATGGCATAAAAAATAGGGGGAAGGTCTCTTGTTGAAAACGACCAACTTTCTTTTCAACTTGAAAAGGAGCTACAACTTCATGGCCATTTATGTTAAAAATATATAAAGTTAAGTTTCTTGCATTGATGTTTACTGCCCAGTCGATTGAGACACTTATCTTTCTGTTTATCACTGGATTTGGAGCTATTTGGACAATTATTCCCTTATTTGGGGGCGTTTTTGTAAAAAAGTTGGATATGGCCGACCAATCACTAACTTTCCCGTTTTTATAAATCACACGGGTAATCCAATAATACCACCTGTCAGCTATCAGGTTCATTTCTATTGCAGTGGTGTCGCCGCTAGTTTTGCGTTGGCGAGTATCTCCCGGACAGGTCTCAAAACATGCCCGATTGTTACTCATTACATATTCATAATCTATTGCCCCAGGCTCTTCTGACCACTTGATAACAAAAGAGTTAGCGGCAGTCCCTGCTATACCATCCGTACCACTCACCGGATATAGATGCGTTTGAGTCATCAACTGTTCAGCCAACAAAACAACAAAAAGTAACACCAATATCTTTCCTCTAAAAACCATTGTTTTGCTCAAAATCAATCTTGTATTTAGTCGTTAAATAAAAGGTATCCTTACATTTTTCTCAGATAGAATTACAAAAAAATAGCAAATCAAATTTAGCCATCTCGCTGTGGGGCTTATTGCTAAGCGGTTTTGTGTCTGTTACTTACTCAAGTAGTCCATTTTTTACTATTTTTGCACCCTTTAACTCACCAATACATTTCAAGATGGAAAAGAAGAGGGTACTTTATGTTAATCAGGAGATTATGCCTTATCTACCTGAGACTCCAATGAGCAAGATAGGCCGAAACCTGCCACAGAAAACACAGGAAAGAAACAAGGAGATAAGGACTTTTATGCCCCGATATGGTGTAATCAACGAGCGCAGAAACCAGCTTCATGAGGTGATTCGTCTTTCCGGGATGAACTTAATTATTGATGATATTGACCATCCTTTAATTATTAAGGTAGCTTCGATTCAACAAGCCAGAATGCAGGTGTATTTTATTGATAACGAAGATTACTTTAAACGAAAGTTTATCTTCAGGGATAAGGATGGGAAGTTTTTTAAAGACAATGATGAGCGAACGGTTTTTTTCTCAAAAGGTGTATTAGAAACAGTTAAAAAACTGGGATGGGCTCCTGATATAATCCATTGCAATGGATGGTTCTCCAGCCTGGTTCCCTTGTTTGTAAGAACTGCATATAAAGACAGTCCGATTTTTCAAGATGCGAAAATAATTTTTTCATTATACGACGATGATTTTTCTGAAAAATTCAAGAAAGATTACGAAGAAAAAGTTTTAATGAATGGTCTGGAAAAAAGTGATTTTGGACACTTTTTAAGTGGCGATTACGTTTCGCTAATGAAAGGTGCCATTGATCGGTCTGATGCATTAATTATTGCAAGTCCTGAAATTAATACCGAATTGATGGAATATGCACTGGCCTCTGGAAAACCAATCCTCAATTATTCAGACAATGAAGATTATTTTGATACCTACAATGAGTTTTATGATCAGATTATTGAAGGCAATTAAATTGCTTATCAAACATTCGCTTATTATTTTTTCTTTAATCTTCTTATTATTTTCTTGTTCAAAACCTCCTGGAAAGATTGGTGCGGTTATTCAACCGGAGCAAAGTAAACTTGAAGTTTATTGGAGCGATAGTAGTTCAGTGTTTGCTTATTCCTTGCCGGATGATTCAATTCGAACAGATGAAAAATCAGTAAACTTATTGGGAAGTATAATGGATCCCGTGTTTGGTAGTTCGGTGGCCGGTATTTATTCTCAGTTTTTACTTTCTGCCAGTGCGCCTAATTTTGGCCCAAATCCTGTTTTAGATTCTTTAATACTCCAATTATTATACAAGGGTGATCCTTATGGAGACTCCGTCACACCTCTTGTCTTACATGCCTACGAATTAATAGAAGATATCGGTTTTTTAGAAGACTATTATTCTAACACTGTTATTCCTGTTGCATCAACGGATTATGGTAATATCCAGTTTGTTCCCCGACCAAATGACAGTGCCGTAGTTGGTGAAGATACTTTAGCACCAATGCTTCGGATCAACTTAAGTGATGCCAGTACCGATCTGGGCTATAAATTTTTAAATGCTGACACTTCAGAAATGAAGGATAACGAAGCTTTTGTTAAATTTTTCAAAGGTTTATATTTAGTAACTGAACCCGTGAACGAAGGAGGATCAATAAGTTACTTTAACCTGGTTAGTGGTAATGTAAATAGCTCAAAAATGATCATGTATTACCACAACGATACTGTGGATTCTTTGAATTTTCATTTTATTGTCGGGCAATATAGCGCACGTTTTAATAAATATGAGCATGATTTTACATTTGCAGAAAGTGATTTTAAAAACCAGGTAGTAGATGGTGACACAATGCTTGGCTTGCAAAAGTTTTACACCCAGGGAATAGCCGGGGTTAAATCGATTGTCAGGTTTCCGTATATTCGAAATTGGGCATCACTTGGAAATATTGCCATTAACGAAGCCAAACTAGTATTTTCTGGCTTTGAAGAGAAGCCGTTCAATGGTGCTCCGCCCCAGTTGGCAATGGTTGAGATACAAGAAGATGGCACCTATTTGCCATTGATTGATGAACAGGAAGGTTTAAATTATTTTGACGGATCGTATAAGTCTTCTTCCAATGACTATACATTCAGGGTTACCCGGCACATTCAATCGCTAATTTCCGATACTACCAAACCCAACAATGGTTTGTATATGTTTGTCAGGGGTGAATCTACAATACCCGAACGCTTCATCTTTAACGGAAATCAACCGGTTTCCGATACTGCTTGGCCTTTCAGGTTAGAGATTATTTACACCCAGCTAAAATAATTTGAATAGCTTGTTTTCAAATTTTCAAATCTAACAGATAATTCTTAATAAAAACTTCTTTTAATTCCCCCGGACATTTTCTCTGAATCAAGTGTTGTTTTTATACATTTGCATCACTAAAAAAATAAAACTATGTGTGGAATAGTAGCCTATTTAGGACCAAAACAAGCTTATCCTATCTTAATAAAAGGCTTGCAAAGACTGGAATACAGAGGATATGATAGTGCTGGAATTGCACTTTTTAACGGAGGTCTTGAAATTCATAAATCGAAGGGGAAAGTTTCTGAACTCGAAGCAGCTGTGAAAGATAAAAATCTTTCAGGAACAATTGGAATTGCACACACACGTTGGGCTACCCATGGCGAACCAAATCAAACAAATGCACACCCTCATTTTTCACAAAAAAAATCGCTGGCCATAATCCACAATGGAATTATAGAAAACTACTTGACGCTGAAAGAAGAATTGATCAATCGAGGATATCATTTTGAGTCAGATACAGACACAGAGGTGCTTATTAACCTCATCGAAGACATTCAAGTCAACGAAAACGTTTTGCTGGATGAAGCAGTGCGAATAGCATTAAACCAGGTTGTTGGTGCCTATGCCATTGTTATTATTTCAGATAAACATCCCAATACTTTAATTGTAGCCCGCAAAGGCAGTCCGCTGGTTATTGGTATCGGAAAAGATGAGTATTATGTTGCTTCCGATGCTACACCTATTATTGAGTACACCAAAAATGTCATCTATCTTGAAGATGAAGAGGTGGCTGTTTTGTCAAGAAACGAAGAAATCAAATTAAGGAGTATAAAGAATAAAGTAAAAACACCTTATGTTCAGGAGCTGGAATGGAATTTGAGTGAATTGGAAAAAGGTGGTTACGATCATTTTATGATCAAGGAAATTTATGAGCAGCCCCGTTCAATAAAAGACAGTATGCGTGGGCGTTTAAATGCCCGAAAAGGGATTGTTTCCTTAGGAGGTATTGTAGATTATGAGCAAAAGATGGCAAGGGCAAAGCGAATAATTATCATTGCTTGTGGTACTTCGTGGCATGCCGGACTTGTTGGTGAATATTTGTTTGAAGACCTTGCCCGTATTCCGGTCGAAGTAGAATATGCATCTGAATTCAGATACCGCAATCCAATTATTGGTGAATCGGATGTTGTTCTGGCAATCTCCCAATCAGGAGAAACAGCAGACACACTTGCTGCCATTGAAATGGCGAAAGAAAAAGGTGCAACTATTTTAGGTATTTGCAATGTTGTCGGATCTTCTATTCCAAGGGCTTCGCATGCCGGATCGTATACACACGCCGGACCCGAAATTGGAGTTGCCTCGACCAAAGCTTTTACAGCCCAGGTTACCATACTTACTTTGATGGCATTGCGAATGGCACAAATAAAAGGCACCATTCCAAAATCAAGGTTTATGCAGCTGTTGCACGAATTGGAAAACCTGCCTAAAAAAGTTGAAGAAGCCCTCAAAGATGATGGAATAATAAAAGAAATTGCTGAAAAGTATAAAGATGTAAGCAACTTTTTATACCTCGGAAGAGGTTATAATTTTCCGGTAGCCCTGGAAGGTGCACTAAAATTGAAGGAAATTTCCTATATTCATGCTGAGGGTTATCCTGCTGCCGAGATGAAACACGGGCCAATTGCATTGATTGATGAAAATATGCCTGTTGTTTTTATCGCTACGCGAAAAGGTATTTACGAAAAAGTGGTAAGCAATATTCAGGAAGTAAAAGCACGCAATGGTAAAATAATTGCTATTGTAACCAAAAATGACAAAATCGTTCGAAATATTGCAGATTACGTGATTGAAATACCGGAGACAGAAGAAATGTTTGTGCCCATATTGGCAACTATCCCCCTACAAAAACTGGCCTATTACATTGCTGTCTTGCGTGGATGTAATGTTGATCAGCCAAGAAACCTGGCAAAATCTGTTACAGTGGAGTAAAATTATAACACCAAATAGTCGTCAAAAGCCAATTAGTTACCACGCATTTCCTGCATAAATTTACTGACGTTAGAAAAGGTAACTTTGTGAACAACAAAATACTCAACGGCTTTTGCTTTTTCTGCTTTGGTGGCATCAAAGTGGTTTAAAATATTCATCAAGTGCATTTTCATATGACCGATTTGTATTCCTTTGGTCACCAACGAGCGGATAGCAGCAAAATTATTAGCAAGTCCGAGTGATGCTGTAATCATCATCAATTCTTTAGCCGACGGTTTACCCAGCATCTCCAGTGAGTGTTTCGCCAAAGGGTGTAGCGAAGTTAACCCACCAACCGTACCCATGGCCAGGGGAATAGTTAAAAAATATTTGAATTTTCCGTCCTTGATCTCAACATGCGACAGGCTTCGGTATTTACCATCTCTGGCAGCATAAGTATGCCCTGCCGCTTCAATTGCCCTGAAATCGTTTCCGGTAGCAATGGCAACGGCATCTACTCCATTGAATATACCCTTGTTGTGGGTAGTGGCACGGTAAGTATCGACTTCAGCAATTTTTACCGCCAGTGCAAATTTTTCGGCGAATTCTTGTCCGGTTAAATCTTTATCCACATTTTCCAGCTCATCAAGACTGCACTCTACCCAAGCTTTTACAAGACAATCGGGCGTGTAGTTTGACAAAATAGACATGATAATTTGGCATTCTTTTTCTTGTTTGGTAAAGGAATTATTATTTCTACAGAAGCTTTGTAGCGCACCTGCAAATTCTTCTAAACATGAGTTAATGAAATTGGCACCCATTGAATCAACCGTGTTAAACGATACCCTGATTTGGTAGTAGTTCTCTATTTCGGATGTCATGTCGATCAGTTCCATATCCACAATTCCCCCTCCACGTGATTCCATATTGGCAGTAATATCAGAAGCTGCGCCCCTCAAATACTGCTTTACCTCTTCAAAAATTCCCTGAAACTTTTTCATTTTTCCTTTCCACAGAAAATGAAGCTGTCCGATCTTAATGTCATCAATTACTTCGGCATGAAACCCGCCACGTTCCGACCAAAACCGAGCACTCGAAGAAGCTGCTGCCACAACCGAACTTTCTTCAATAACCAAGGGAACCAGATGATTACGGCCATTAACAACAACATTAGGAGCTACACCATAAGGAATATAAAAATTAGAAATGGTATTTTCGCTGAACTCATCAAATACCTTTTGTTTGGATTGATCGTTGTGCCAAAAACTTTTCATCAGATCCATAGCTTCAAGCTGATTGTCCATTAGTTCGGAAACAATTTTCAGCTTGTCTTCTTTAAGCAGCTTCGAAAAGCCCTTAATAATTATGTCTCTTTTTCTTCTTCTTGGCATGTTTTTGTTGTTCGACCCTCAGCTTACCAATCGTCCTTGGTCTTTTTAACTTCCGGTTTCATTTTTGTTTTCAGACTGCTGCTCCATTCTGCAAAAAAATCAGCAATCTGTTGCAAATATTCATCCCAATGTGGACTGTAGTCGGGATCATTTTTATTCAACCATTTTTCAGCTGGAGTTCTTGTTTTTGTATGGATTTTTAAATCAGTAATTGTGTAACGGTATTTGTCGTGTTTCAATTCAATATTAAAAACGTAGTCAACTGTTCCTGCTTGCTTTTTTGCACTGTCATTTGTATAAGTATAAATACTGATATTGTGCTTACCTTCAATTCTTCCCGAATTGTAATCCCTGATGGTAGTCACCCTTGTGGGGTTGGCATAAAAATCGTTAACCCAATAAATACAACGGTTGAACAATTCATTTTGCGTACCTTTTTCGTCAACTACTTCCCGAAATTTAATTAAGCCCGTTTCGGGATCAACAGGTACAATTGGCTGCTCTTCTTGTGCCATAAGCTGGAAACCTGCAAAGACGATGATGAGAGAAATAAAAACCTTCATGAGTTTTATTATAGCTAATTAAGAAAAGCAAAGTTACATGAAAAAAACAAACAACTAATGTAGGTTAATTTGAGAGGAATTTGAGGTTCGAGACTGAAACGCAGAAACTGTCTTAACTTCATTTTTAGATAGATTTTTACCAACTTAAAAAGAAAAGGCTGTTCATCATATGACGAACAGCCTTTTCTTCAATAAGTTCTTTGAAAAATATTACATCATGCCTGGCATTCCACCACCCATTGGGGGCATTGGAGGCATAGCAGCAGCATTTTCGTCTTTGTGCTCGCTCAATACACATTCTGTTATAAGCAGCATTCCCGAAATAGAAGCAGCATTTTCAAGTGCTATACGTGTAACCTTCGTAGGATCAATTACACCGGCTTTAAACAGGTCTTCGTAAATATCTGTGGCTGCATTGAAACCAAAAGCGTTTTTTCCTTCTTTCACTTTGTTTACAACAACAGAACCTTCCATTCCGGCGTTTTCAACAATCATACGCAATGGCTCTTCCAAAGCTCTTACAATAATTGCAATACCGGTAGTCTGGTCTTCATTATCGCCTTTGAGTTTAGCAAGATTCTGTGCAGCACGAATGAGTGCAACACCACCTCCGGGAATAATTCCTTCTTCAATGGCTGCACGTGTGGCTGCCAAAGCATCGTCGAAACGGTCTTTCTTTTCTTTTAGCTCAACTTCGCTGGCAGCACCAACGTAAATAACGGCAACTCCACCTGCCAGTTTAGCCAATCGTTCTTGCAGTTTTTCTTTGTCGTAGTCAGAAGTTGTGGTTTCAATTTGCGCTTTGATTTGTTTAACGCGGGCTGCAATATTGTCCTTTTCGCCTTTGCCACTAACAATGGTTGTATTTTCTTTGTCGATGGTTACTTTCTCGGCTTCACCCAACATTTCGAGTGTAGCATCTTCCAGTTTGTATCCTTTTTCTTCAGAAATAACAACGCCTCCTGTGAGGATAGCAATGTCTTCCAACATTTCTTTACGACGGTCACCAAATCCGGGTGCTTTTACAGCAGCTACTTTGAGTGATCCACGCAAACGGTTAACAACCAGAGTTGCCAGTGCTTCTGATTCTACATCTTCAGAAATAATGATTAATGCCCTGCCGGTTTGTGCTGTTTTTTCCAGTACAGGAAGCAGGTCTTTCATCACAGAAATCTTTTTGTCGTAGATAAGGATGTAAGGACTTTCATAAACGGTTTCCATTTTCTCGGTATCGGTTACAAAGTAAGGGGAGATGTATCCACGGTCGAATTGCATTCCTTCTACTACATCAACATAAGTATCAATACCTTTTGCTTCTTCAACAGTAATTACACCTTCTTTCTTTACTTTGGCCATGGCCTGAGCAATCAGGTTTCCAATTGCATGGTCGTTATTTGCCGAGATTGATGCCACTTGCTCAATCATGTCGTTGTTGTTTCCAACTTCTTTAGATTGTTTTTTCAAAGAGTCAACAACATTTGCAACAGCTTTGTCAATACCGCGTTTCAAATCCATTGGATTAGCACCGGCAGTTACGTTCTTTAAACCTGTAGCATAAATTGATTGTGCTAAAACAGTTGCTGTAGTTGTTCCGTCACCTGCCAAATCGTTGGTTTTAGAAGCAACTTCTTTCACCATTTGTGCGCCCATATTTTCAACCGGATCGCTCAATTCTATTTCTTTGGCAACGGTTACTCCGTCTTTGGTTACCTGTGGTGCACCAAATGATTTATCAATAATTACGTTTCGTCCTTTGGGACCCAATGTTACTTTTACAGCATCGGTCAACGCATCAACACCTTTTTTCAGGCTTTCTCTAGCTTCGTTATCAAATAAAATGTCTTTTGCCATTTTTCTATTTTTTTAAGTTTTAAATTATTTCGAGGATTAAATAACAGCGAGGATGTCTGTCTCGCTCATAATAAGGAAGTCGGTACCATCAATACTGATTTCAGTACCTGCAAATTTTCCATAAAGTACGGTATCGCCAACTTTTACAGTTACCTCACTGTCTTTACTTTCTGGAACAGCTACTACTTTTCCTTGCTGTGGTTTTTCTTTGGCTGTATCAGGAATAATGATTCCTGAAGATGTTTTTTCTTCAGCTTTCTCAGGTTCAATTACTACCCTGTCACCAAGTGGCTTAATATTTAATTTTTTCATTGCGTTATCTTTCATTCATATTGGCTTCTCAATGTCACATTTTATGCCAAACAGGAGTGTAAAAAAAAATGTCAGAATGTTATGACATTCTGACATTTTTGGTCTTTTAAATCTTGTAAAACTATTCAGCACCTTCGCCATCACGTGCAGGTGGCAATTGGTAATCAATAGGTGCATTCTGGACATCTTCAATTTGTTCCTGGATTTCGGATTCCTGGACACCATCACTTTCAATGGCACGAGGAATGATAGTAGTGGAAGCAAGGCTTAGCACTAAAAGCGCAATGGCAAGATACCATGAAGCTTTCTCGAGAAAGTCGGCGGTTTGCCTAACGCCCATAAACTGTGACGTGCTTCCTGCAAAATTGGCAGCAAGCCCACCACCTTTGGGGTTTTGTACTAAAACAACAAGGCCGAGCAATAAGCTGGCTGCTAAAATGAGAATGGAAAGAAAAATATACATTGTACTAAATATTAAGATTTTACTTCGTTTTTTGCCTTTTCAATAAGGGCTGCAAAGTAAATACTTTTTTCCGGATATTTCAAACTTAATTTTTCGTAAATTTTAATGGCCTTTTCAAAATAGTGTTGATCCAAATATATTTTCGCAAGCGTCTCACTCACAATATTTTCCTCATCAACAATACTTTTTCGCGATGCTTCAATTGCACTAAAGAAGGTTTCTTTTCCCCTGCTAATGGACGGTTGATTTTTGATAAACTCATCCAATAGCTCTTGTTTCGTCTTTTTAGGTTGAGATTGAGGTTCAGGTTGAGGTTGAGGTTCGGGTTGAATTTGAAGTTCAATAGCTATTGGGAGAGGTTTGCGTATTGCGTTTTGTTCTAATCGATCTATCTTTTGTTTCAGAACCCGTCTGTCGCCAGCATAAATGGCTGTTGTTTTCAAACTTGCATTGTAGAGAACATTCTCCTCTTTGAATAAATTGAGTGTAAGCAGTATATGTACCGATTGGCAATAATGAAACCGGCTGACTATTTCAGTCAACTCGCCCACTGAATCAGTTGTCAGATTTTCCGGATTCTGCAGATAGTTTATAAATTGCTCTTTGTTCATTCTTTTCAATTCCAATCAAGGTATTTTTTTCCAAGTCTGCTTTTTAATAATTTACCAATTAACAACAGCTTTGTTAAAAATATCTGTTGCTAACATCTCATTAATTGCAGTAATTAGTTCAGCACTAACGGAGTTCAGCGGCAGGTCGGACTGATATTCTAAAAACTGTGAGAATTTCTGCTCAAAATCTTTTTCAGGCTCAAGTTTATTTACAAAGCGTACATTGACAACAATTGTCAGTCTGTTCATCGCAGCAGTTTGATCCGCTTGAATGGCCACCGGTGTTGTTTTGTAAGAAACAATTTCACCTTCGAGGGCAATGTCGCCATTTGCCTCTACCATTTCCAAAGTTGTTTGTACCGTAAATATATCACGCAGTTTGTTCGTAAAAGTAGGGCTTAATATGGGTTCTACCAACTGTGCCTTATTTGGGAAATATTGCACCGAAACCGTTTTAGCACTAGCCGGGATGGAGGCTCCGGTAAATGAATAAACACCACAGCCCGAAAACAGGATTGTGACTGTAATGAATAGTATCGAGATGTTGATTAGTGTTTTCAAATTGCTTGACGAATTATGTCAAGCACGCGAAACATTCGCGCACTAGTTTATGTTTCTAATTCCGAATATTATACTCTTTAATTTTACGATACAAAGTCCGTTCCGAAATGCCCAGTTCTTTGGATGCGTTTTTTCGCTTTCCCTGGTGCTTATCGAGTGCCTTTTCAATCATTTCCTTTTCTTTGACAGCCAGCGAAAGCGATTCTTCTATTATTTCAGAAGGATGAAAATTCGTATCACCCCCGGGCATACCAGGAGAAATTTCAACTTCGTGAATTTTGTTTTGAACCTGTTCAATTTCATCGTTAAGGTCGTTAATCAACAGCGACTTTGTTTGCTCATAATCCTGCTTGTTGTCATCCTTTTCCAAAATATTAACCACGACTTTTTTCAATTCAGTCAGGTCCTTTTTCATATCGAATAAAAATTTATACAAAAGTTCCCTGTCCGAAAAATGTTCTTCTTGTTCCTTTTTAAACAATACCGGAAGATCAGGGGAAGAAACACCAGGCAGGTATTTCTTTAAATTGCTGGCATCAATTTCCTTTTCCTGTTCCATAATGGACACCTGCTCGGTAATATTTTTTAATTGCCGTACATTCCCCGGCCAGTAATAGTTTGATAAAACCCGTACAGCATCAGGTGAAAGTTGTAAAGCGGGCATCCGGTATTTTTCGGCAAAATCGGATGCAAATTTCCTGAATAATAAATGAATGTCTTCTTTTCGATCGCGCAATGCAGGGACAAGTATCGGAACGTTGTTGAGCCTGTAAAACAAATCTTCCCTGAATGTACCTTTTTCGAGTGCTTCCGGAATATTGACATTACTAGCTGCTACAACGCGCACATCGGTTTTTATAACTTTGGAAGAGCCTACTTTCATAAATTCGCCCGATTCGAGTACCCGCAGCAAACGCACTTGTGTGGCAAGTGGTAATTCGGCAACCTCGTCCAAAAAAATAGTGCCACCATCAGCCACTTCAAAATATCCTTTTCTTTTTTCGTGAGCACCTGTAAAAGAGCCTTTTTCGTGGCCAAACAATTCAGAATCGATAGTGCCTTCAGGGATGGCCCCACAATTTACTGCAATAAAATGTCCGTGTTTGCGGGTACTCATTTGGTGGATAATCTGTGGGAATACTTCTTTTCCTGTCCCACTTTCGCCGGCAATCAATACAGAAAGATCAGTAGGTGCAACCTGTGCAGCAATGTTGATGGCACGATTCAATAAGGGCGAATTACCAATAATCCCGAACCGTTGTTTGATCGTTTGCAATTCCATTTTTGTGTATGCGTTTTCGGTTATAAAATTAGTTATTTTTCAGCTCAATAAAATATCTACAGATTCAAGAGAAGTCGCATCAGATCCCTTTACCTCAATACAGCATTCAATTCGGTTTCCAATGTCTTTTGAATCCGGTTCATGGCTTTGTCAATTACCTTGTCGGTAAGTGTTTTTTCACTGTCCTGTAACACAAACGATAAGGCATAAGATTTCTTGCCTTCCGGGATTTTATCACCCTCATAAATATCAAAAATTCCTACCGATTTCAATAGCCTTCGCTCTGCTTTAAATGCCTGGTTTTTCATTTCTTCAAAACTTACTTCTTTGTCAATTACCATCGCCAAATCGCGCCTTACGGAAGGAAACTTAGAAACTACCTGATAACTAAGGTCATGTTTGGGCAATAATTTAATGGCTTTCTCCCAGTTTAAATCAGCAACATAAACATCTTGTTTAATATCAAATTCCTTTAGTAGTTTTTTATTCAATCCGGCAATGACCGCTAGTAACGTATCACCACTAAAATATTCAAGCGCAAATTTACAATTGGCCGAACTACTTTCTTTGATTTCAAGTTTATTCCTATCGATACCCAGTTTGGCAAAGATGCTTTCCACAATTCCTTTCAGAAAATAGAAATCTGTATTTTCATTCGTGCTATTCCAATTCTCAACTTGCAAAAGTCCTGAAGCAAAAAGTGTGAGGTGCTTTTCTTCAAAGTAATTTTTCAATCCTTCTTTGTTGTCTTCGGGAAGAAATTTGCGGTAGATTTTTCCAAATTCATAAAGTTTTAAATCACTGATTTTCCGGTTACTGTTGTAGGCAATTACTTCGAGCCCGCCGAACAACAATGTCTGACGTAAAATATCGAGGTCTTTGCTCAACGGATTTAGAAGGTTCACACTTTGTGCGCTGTTGAATTCGCTGTTGCTGTCAATGTAACCCGACTTGGTAAGCGAATTGTTCATGATCTCTGAAAAACCTCGTCCTGTTAAATGGGTTGCAATTTTGTTGTGCAGTTTTTCCAAATCAGGTTTAGGGCGCAGGCTTACTGAAGAATGGATTTTGTCTTCAAAATCAATATTGTTGTAACCATAAATACGCAAGATTTCTTCAATCACATCTACCTCACGGATGACATCAGTTTTAAATGTAGGAATGCGCAATTTCATACCGGCATCTGTTTCTTCCAAAACCTGAATATCCAGATTCGTCAATATCTCACGGATTATTTCCCGCGGAATTTTCTTACCAATCAAGCGATCAACATTCTTGTAAATGATCTCAATCTCCCAATCGTTAATCGGTTTCGGGTAAATATCTTTTATTTCTGATGAAAACTTCCCACCGGCAATTTCCTTAATAAGAAGGGCAGCACGTTTTAGGGCATAGACTGTGATATTGGGATCGGCACCACGTTCAAAGCGAAAAGAAGCATCGGTTTGGAGTGCGTGTCTTTTGGATGTTTTTCGGATGTGGGTTGATTCAAAAAAGGCACTTTCTAGAAAAATATTGGTCGTCTTTTCGGTAACACCAGAACTTATTCCACCAAAAACACCGGCAATACACATACCATCTTCTGTGTTACAAATCATTAAATCATCGGCATGCAATTTCCTTTCAGCTTCATCTAAAGTTACAAAGGGAGAATCCTGCTTCAACTTACGAATAATGACTTTGTTTCCCTTTATCTGGTCAGCATCAAAGGCGTGCAGTGGCTGTCCTGTTTCGTGCAAAACATAATTGGTGATATCAACAATATTGTTAATGGGACGAAGGCCGATCGCATTTAGACGGTTCTTTAACCATCCGGGAGATTCCTTTACCTGAATACCACTAATTGTTATTCCTGAATAACGCGGACAAGCTACAGTATCGTCAACTACAACATCGATGTCAAGTGAATTATCATCTACCCTAAAACTTTTAACTGATGGTAGTTTGAGTTGGTATTTATTGGTTTCTTTCAAACGGCTTAAACCGGCAACAAGGTCACGTGCCGAACCAATATGCGAAGTGGCATCGGAACGGTTTGGTGTTAGTCCGATTTCAAAAACAAAATCCGTTTCAATTTTAAAGTATTCATTTGCCGCAGTGCCAATAATCACCTCTTCGGGCAATACCATTATGCCATCGTGAGAAGTGCCCAAACCCAATTCATCCTCGGCACATATCATTCCCTGCGACACTTCGCCACGTATTTTTGCTTTCTTGATTTTGAATGAATCATCCCCGGAATACAGTGTTGTCCCAACCGTTGCTACCACAACTTTCTGGCCGCTTGCTACATTAGGCGCACCACAAACAATCGGTAACAATTCTTCACCCCCCACATCAACAGTAGTAAGGCTCAGTTTATCAGCATTGGGATGTTTTTCGCAAGTTTTTACTTCGCCAATAACAATGCCTGCCAATCCGCCTTTTACCGATTGGAATTTTTCAAGGCCTTCCACTTCCAATCCGATATCAGTTAAAATTGGTGATAAATCGTCGGGGCTAATATCCAGATCAATATATTGTTTCAACCAGTTGTACGAAATCTTCATTATTCAATAATTATTTTTAACGAACTGCAAAAGTAAGGAGAAAAGACGAGTAGGCGATAGGGTAAAAAGACGAGTGAATGATAGGGCGATAGGGCAAATGGGTGATGGGGTGAAATATAATGATGAAAAGATACCGAATAAAAACTGCAGGCTGATTCAATTATGAAATACGTCCGAAGTATGTTTTTTCCTTTTGGATTTTTAGGAGTTGTTGTTTCATCAATTTGTTTTCCACAGCAGAGAGTTTTGGATCCTTACTGAGAATATGTTCTGCAACACGACGGGTTTTCGCAATCAGTTCACCGTCTTTCGCCAGGTTGGCAATTTTGAAGTCAAGCAGTCCCGATTGCTTAGTACCCTGAATATCACCCGGACCCCGCAACTGGAGGTCGGCTTCTGAAATTTCAAAACCATCATTGGTCTTTACCATTATTTCCAAGCGCTTTCTACCTTCGGCTGACAGCTTGTTGCCCGACATTAATATGCAGTAAGATTGTTCGGCACCCCGTCCTACCCTGCCCCTCAATTGGTGTAATTGTGAAAGGCCAAAGCGTTCAGCATTTTCAATAATCATTACCGAAGCATTGGAAACATCGACACCCACTTCGATTACCGTTGTAGAAACCATGATGTCGGTCTTGCCTTCAACAAAACGTTTCATCTCAAAATCCTTGTCTTCTGGTTTCATTCTTCCATGCAATACACTCACCTGGTATTCTGGTAGTGGAAAATCACGAATAATATTTTCGAAACCATCATTCAGGTTTTTTAAATCAAGTTTTTCCGATTCTTTAATCAGTGGATATACAATATAAATCTGCCTGCCCTGCTTAATTTGCTCACGTATAAAACCAATAACACGCAATCGTTTTGTCTCCCAAAAATGAAGTGTTTTGATGGCCTTTCTGCCGGGGGGCATTTCATCAATTATTGAAACATCGAGATTTCCATAAAGTGTCATGGCAAGGGTGCGTGGAATGGGTGTTGCTGTCATAACAAGTACGTGGGGGGGAGTAGTATTCTTTTTCCAAAGTTTAGCCCGTTGTGCCACCCCAAAACGATGCTGCTCGTCGATAACAACAAAGCCCAGGTTTTTAAAACGAACAGTTTCTTCAATCAATGCATGGGTGCCAATCAGTATTTGAAGACTGCCATCTAACAGTTCTGCATGAATTGGTTTGCGTGCAGCCTTTTTGGTGGATCCTGTAAGCAGAGCTATTCGAACATCCATTTTCCCAAGCATTTTTTTGATGCTGTTGAAATGTTGCGTCGCCAGGATTTCGGTAGGCGCCATTAAACAGCATTGAAATCCATTGTCAAGCGCAATGAGCATATTCATTAAAGCAACGAGTGTTTTTCCACTTCCAACATCACCTTGTAACAATCGGTTCATTTGTTTTCCCGATTTCATATCTAATCTAATTTCTTTAATCACACGCTTTTGTGCATTTGTCAGCTCGAATGGGAGATGTTTTGCGTAAAAATCGTTGAGATAGTTTCCTACTTTGTCAAAAACCTGTCCGGGAATTCTATCTTGTAAAAATGTTTTTTGTTGCAGTATTTGTAACTGTAAGAACAGTAATTCCTCAAACTTCAACCGATGAATTGCTTTTTCAATTATTCCCGTCGTCTCTGGAAAGTGAATATTCAAAAGTGCAGTTTTTCTGGGGATGAGTTTAAAATGACTGATTAATTGATCAGGCAATGTTTCGTATATACTGTCGGCAGCCTGATTTAAAAGTCGCCTCATTAACTTACTGATTCCCCGACTACCCAAACCATTGTTCTTCAAGTTTTCGGTCGAACTGTAAACCCCTTCCAATCGCTGTCCACTCACATTTTCTTGCATTGGATCAAATTCTTCTATTTCGGGATGGACAAAGTTAAAGCTGTTCTTAAAAATTGAAGGTTTCCCAAAAAGGATATACTCTTTATTCGTAGCAAAAGCATTTTTAATCCAGCTCAAGCCGCGAAACCAAACCAAACCAATGGTGCCGCTTTCATCAGTAAATGAAGCCGTGATGTATTTCATGCGCTTGTCACCGACCGGTTTAAGCTTAGAAATCTTACCTTTAAGCTGAAACCAAGTTGTATCAGTTGTTACTTCGCTTACCTTGTATATCTTACTTTTATCGACATATCGAAAAGGGAAACAGTTTAGTAGATCGTCAAAGGAAACAATATTTAGTTCCTTTTTCAATAACTCGGCTTTTCGAGGTCCAACGCCTTTTAAATAAACAACCGGTGTTTCAAAAATATTTCGCATGTCAACTTGATGAAGCTACAAAGTTAATGATCTCATTTGATTTGAAAACAAATCTTGCATAAGCAAAGTCAATTTAGTTGAATGACTACTATTCCAATTCAAGAAAAATATAAACTTCCAGCGTGGACGCTGGAAGCGAGAGTTCTAAAAAAGTAGGCAAAAAAAAACTCCCCAAGATTGAGGAGTTTTTGATATTTAAAAATTGGGGTTTAATATTCCCAAAGGTTATTTTCAAATTGAAAGAGACTTTTTTTAATTCTATCAGATTCCAACAATGCATCTACACCAGCGGCATATTGAGAAATTCTACGATCAAAAACATTTTCTTCTTTGTAAATATAGCTGTCAAACAATCGTTTCCAGAACACTTCATCATAGGTTAATCGTGCAGCCGAATTATATCTATTAAATACATATGACTTTGCAAAAACGTTTCTTGCTTCCGGATAATATAACCAGAATAAAGGTTCGGTAATCTCTTCTCCGTTACGTTCTTTGATCATCACCGGACATATTGCCTGAATACGTACCATCATTTGCGAACGCTGGCTATCAAAATACCAGTCCTCCTTAATTCTTAAACGCATCACTTTTGTTGGATCAAATTCAGTATAAATTACTGTATCGTATTCTTCATAAGGAGGCGTTGACCTTCTCATAATTTTTGGTAATGAATCTGTTTGTCGACCAACAACATCATTATAAGTAATCGGCACAAGTAATTCATCGGTATTGGAGATGTCGTAAGCCTGCATTTCCCCTTCCTTGAGTGCATCCAGAACAGTTATAATAAATGATTTCCAGTTGGCTTGCGTTTCAATCGGAAAATAAAACTTCTGGTTAAATTTCTGTCTGAAGTCAACCTCTCTCCAGATTCTCTTCGACCACATAACATCAGCTTCCCGGATAATGGGTAACGGAACTGGTGTCCGCTCCACGTCCATCTGGTCGGTTGTATTATACAATCCATCAACTGGCCCTTCATCTACAATTTGCGATTTTGCATTAAAAGCAAACAACAACAAAAATGTCAGCGACACAAGAATTAACTTTTTCATGCTAATATTTTTTAGATTTATCTAATTTCAAGGTTAATTGGGTTCAGCACCCTGGTAGTTCCATCAGGTCCTTTTGCTTGAATATTCTCAAAAAAGAACTTTTGCTTTCTTTTTCCGCTTTTAATAATACTGTTTATTTCACCAGTAAATCTGTTTCCACGGACGTTCTTCGGCAACCAGTCACCATTTACGATGGTAGCAAATGTGTATGAAGTAACTTCAAAATAAAGGTCAAATTCAAAATCTTTCATATTTGGAATAATCGCTGCTGCTGCAAGCAAAGTATTTTTATCCATTTGACCACCAGTTTGGCCGGCAATTTCAGCAGTTGGATCAGGTACACGTTTAATCCTGAACTCTTTTTTACCAAGTGAAAGGTCTTTGTCACCAACCTTTGCACTAGCACTGATATAGACTTTACTTACTCCTTTAGGCTTTTTGTTGATCCGAACAACCCAGTCTCCATCTTTGCCTTTTTTAAGTGTTCCCACATCAATTGAGGACTTAATACTTTCATCTGCCAATCCAGGAGATGAGATAGCTACGGGATTATCAACGCCAATGTAGAATACGTTCATTTTCAGTGGGGCAACAATTAATGCTGGTGGTGCGACAATATATCCTCCAGAAAAAGGATAACTTACTGTTTGATTTGTCGCAGGGTCAATCATTTCAATCTGACCAGCATATTTTTGTGGTCCTTCTTTATTTGCAGGAAATTCCAATTTAACAACGCCCGCTTCTCCGGTGATTAATTTGGCACGACCAATATTTTTATCTGTTAATTTATCGGCACCATTTAATACACGCACATCTGGTTTACTTTTTGAATCGAAAGCAGCAACAAGAATTTCAGCTTCGTATTTTTCACCTTTTAGTACGTATGTACTTCTTGGGATAACTCTTGCTGAAACGTTATCAAATTTATAGTCTTTCTCAGAAACAGAACCATACAGATAGTTAATCGCATTGTACTCAGCAGATTTTACTTCTCCAATAATTTTATTTAATATTGTAACATCAGCTGCAAGAATAGTGCGGTAAAAATTATGTTGCTCCCAATTTTGCTTCTGACCATCAGCATCTCTGTAGGTATGCCCCTCTTCATTAGTAAACAAACCAATCTTTGTATCAGTTTCAGGAAGGTTCATTGTGGTTAAAACTGTCCCACGGAAACTTTTCATACGCGCGCTCAATTCATAAGCTTCACCTTTATTATTAGGTCGTACAAGATAGTTTGTTGTTGCATTGTATTTATCCTTGGTTTCAACCTCCGACAACATCAACATACTTGCAGGTTTGCCATTTATAATTGTATCTTTATAAAACAGCGCTTTAACTTCTGCATCTGTTTTTCGTTCCGATACTTTTACCAATTCAAATTTTAACTGATCAATGTAGGCAATCAAATCGTTTGATTGTGTTCTGATAGTTTGCGCTTTCTGCCAATAAGGTTCAACCTTGTCTTTGTTCATTTTGTACTGTTGATCGAACTTGGCATACCTTCCTTCAATTCTTGCTGAAAGGCTTTCGTTGGTACTTTCCATAGATTCGTTTACAACAAGGAAAGCTTCAAGTATTTCTTTAGAAACGTTCAATGCGAGCAGTGCCGTTAGTACAAGGTACATCATGGCGATCATTTTCTGTCGCGGGGTTTCTTTATATCCGGCCATTTTTTTATCGTTTTAGTTTATGGAATAATTTGATAAATCAAAAAATCTGAATTAGCCATTAATATTCATGGCTGTAAGCATGTTGCCATAAACTTTGTTCAACGATGTCATACGGTTTGTTAAGGTGGCCATTTGATCTGTAAACTCTGTTGTTGAAGCTGTTGAAGCCTCAAGCCTGTCAAGGAATGCTCCCATTGCTGCTGGTAATTTATCAGTCGATTCAACGGCTTTATTGGTTCCTTGTAATTGAATTTCGTAAATAGTATTTAGAGCAGCCAGATTTTCTGAAATCCTGCGTAATTGCTCATTATAAGCATCGCCTTCTACAGCTGTAAAATCAAGGGCAGCAACCGATTTACTCAATATTTCAGAAGATTTGGCATAACTTTCAGCAAGACTATTTGCTGAGGAAGTTGCCTCCTTTACTGAACTTGAAAACTCTTCAGTAGTATCCAAATCAGATTTTAAAATATCAGCAGCCTCAAGATAAGCATTTGACAATGATTTGGCGCCATCAGCAACATTTGAAAGGCTTTCGCCATAGCTACTAGTAGCGTCAAGGTCTTTTGATACAATATCACCAAATTCTTTTGCTGAAACGGCAGCAGTTTGCAGATTACTGGTAAAGTCGTTGGTGGCAGTAGCAGCATCAGACAAATCAGCTAGTTTTACAACATTATCTGACATTTTTTCCAGTCCGTCACCTAACCTGCCAATGGTCTCGTTATCAATCTGCGCTTTTTCGAGCATTTCGTCAAGGCGTTGAGTAGGTGATTTTCTTTCGTTTAAGTCAGTTCCTTTTACACCATGATACATACCACCAAGTTCAGGATAAACCAAACTCCAATCAGGTTCAACGTGGGGTGGCTCCCATGCAGAGAAGAAGAAAATAAATGCTTCGGTACCTAAACCAATAATCAGCATAATGTCGGCACCTGGATAGTGGTTAATTTTAAACAACGCACCAATCAATACTACTGATGCACCCAGACCATATACTTTGGCCATAAAATTTCTGTAACGTCTTGTTCTGGTAAAACTTAATAATGCCATGATAAATTATTTGTTAATTTAAATTTGGTTGATACTAATTATAAACGCGTGATGCTTTGTTTGGGTTATCGCCTTTGTTACGACCTAAATATGGTTGAATGGTTCTAAACCCAATATAAGATTTTGCTGTGTCTTCGTATTCGTAAGCCCGTGTGGTAACCTGCAAATAATGTGCAATGTCTTTCCAGGAACCTCCTCTTATCACTTTTCTTTTCATTACCGGAGGATCATCCTCTTTGGCACTGTAGGTGTAATTTGGATTCATATCCCAGGTAAAGTTATAGGAAGAAGGATCAAACGCACTGCTTGTCCATTCCGAAACATTGCCTGCCATATCGTACAAACCCCAATCGTTAGAAGGATAATGTGCTACAATTAAAGTGCGAATTCCACCATCGGCAAGGTAATTACCCCGAAGTGGTTTAAAGTTGGCAAGAAAACATCCTTTTTCATTCCTTGTATATGGTCCGCCCCAGGGATATGGGTTAAGTGCATAACCACCACGGGCTGCCCATTCCCATTCTGCTTCTGTTGGCAAACGAAACTCAGAAAGAGCAACTTGACCTTTCTGGGAGCTTAAGTGGCTATTCAGAAACTCTGTTCTCCAAACGCAAAATGCCCTGGCTTGTTTCCAGTTTACACCAACAACTGGGTAATGGTCATAAGCTGGATGCCAAAAATATTTTTCAGTAAGTGGATCGTTAAATGAATAGGTGTAATCATGTATCCAGGCCAATGTATCTGGATAAACACCAATGGTTTCGTTTCGAACATAAACTGAACGATCGCGTAAACCTTGTGGTCGGTTTGCAAGACCCGCATCACGATAATCGCCAGCTTCTGAAAAATCTTTCTGAGCAGCAGCATGAAGGTCTACCCAGTAATAGGAGTACATTAGCTTACGTGTGTCAATTTCTTTCCGGCGAAAATACCTTTCGTTTTCAGGAAGGTACATCTCTTCTAACTGATCGCGCACATCCTGATCTTCACTGTTCCAATCAATATCGTTATCCCAGTTTAAATAAGGTGGGTCGTAAACTTCACCTGTTTTTTCGTTTTCTTCAACCAAAAATTCTTCCGGGTTCACGTCACCAAGCATTCTTCTGGCAATTGAATCTCTAACCCAAAATACAAATTGTCTGTATTCATCATTGGTAATTTCCGTTTCATCCATAAAAAATGCAGAAACAGAAATTGTTTTCGGTTGCACGAGGTAACTGTTAGTAATATCTTCATCAGCTGCACCCATGGTATAACTTCCCTGCGGAATAAAAACCATTCCATAAGGATCAGGTTGATAAAATGGTTTGGATTTTTTTCGTGTTCCAACCAATTCACCATTACCTGAATTGGAGCAACTAGCCAAAAAGCCAACAACAGACAAATATAATATGAGTCTTTTCATCTCTAAAGTTTTGATTTATTGCGTTTAATCTTATTTTTCTTTGATTTTGGAGCACCAAAAGTATAAAAATATACTGATTCGAGCCATTTAAAATGATAATAAATTACGCATTATAAATAACGTGTATTCTTATAACTTGTTTTTGATCGGTCGCCTTTTATTTTAAAACAATAGCCTAAACTTACTTCATGACTACCGGGTATACTATATCCCATCATGTTTATGTCGTAGGCATAACCAATTCTGAAGTCCTTAAAACTGACCCCTACTATTACACCAATCGATTCAAAATCTCCCAAACGACCATTTAGCCCACCCCAAAATCGACTATTGTAGGTAACGATTGCAGAAAGATTATATTGTGTTGACGCTATGTCGCTAATAACCATTAATGAAGGTTCTATTTCAAAAATTGGATTATTTAATACAAAGTTATAGCCCGCATTCACAACAAATGTCCTGTCGTTCTTCATGCCTGCATCCGTACCACTAGGATCAAGTTTTTTATAGTTAGACTCAAGGATGTTATTGACTGCAAAGCCAAAATAATATCTTCCCGGATTCATCAGAAACAAGCCAAAATTAACATCGGCCCGCATATCGCCTTGTTCAGAAGTAACCAAAGCCGGGTCTCCACCAACAACCGGATCAAATATTGAACCATCCAGACTCTTATTAATCAGGTTAACCCCTGCACCTATTCCGAGCGTTCCAAAAGCTAAGTTAGCATGAAAGGAATAAGACAATTGTAGTCCTACATCTTTCAACAAACCACCAGTTACATCCTGAGTGATGGAACCGCCCACACCTCCGTGTAAAACTTTAACCGGAGAATCGACAGTAATTAAAAAAGTTTGGGGGCTCACATCATCACCACGCTGCGTATCGGAAAACCCAGCCCATTGCTGCCGCATCAAACCGTTTATACAAATGCCTTCTCGCATACCCGCATAGGCCGGATTTGAATACATTATGGTACTTTGATACTGTGTAAAACCTGGCATCTGCTGTGCAGACACACTAAGAGTTATCAAACTACCAATAATCAATAATATGTACTGTAATCGAATTTTCACGCGCTAAATAAATATAGGCTAAAATAAAACTTTTATCACAAAT
>QMPA01000007.1 GCA_003650365.1 Bacteroidota bacterium
AATACGATGGTTTTGTTTTGTTCGTCCATGTTCAACTGCTGCGCAAACTGCGACGACATGAACTGATTTTTGTTGAGGACTTTCAACATGGCTTTGTCAAAAGCACCAAGGTATTGGTATTTTAATTCAGGATTATCAACCAGCGACCATTGCCTGCGGCTGTGTTTGTAACTCCAGTCGTTACCTTCGCGAGGGAAATCAATCCATTCGGGATGCCCGAATTCGTTACCCATAAAATTCATATAAGCCTGTCCGCCCAATGCAATGGTAAACAACCGGATCATTTTATGCAGTGCCATGCCCCTTTCAATAATCAAATCGGGGTCATCTTTGTGCATATGAAAATACATTTCCTTGTCCATCAAACGGAAAGCCAATGTTTTGTCGCCCACCAATGCCTGGTCGTGCGATTCGGCATAAGTAATGGTTTTTACATGCGGCAATCGGTCGTTGAGTACCTGCCACATTTGGTGGATGTCCCATTCTTCGTCCTTAAATTCCTTCAATAATTTAATCCAAAAATCGGGAACACCCATCCCCAAGCGAAAATCGAAACCCAAACCGCCATCGTCAACAGGGGCTGTTAATCCAGGCATTCCGCTTACATCTTCAGCAATGGAAATGGCTTTTGGATTTGTGGAGTGAATGAGCTGATTGGCCAGTTGCAGATAAGTGATGGCATCCCATTCGACACCCTGGTTGAAATACTTGTCACGGTTGTCGATGGTTTCTAGTCCGTGATGGAAATACATCATCGAGCCCACTCCATCGAAACGGAATCCGTCAAAATGGAATTCTTTCATCCAGTATTTGATATTGGACAAGAGAAAACGCAGCACTTCTGTTTTTCCGTAATCAAAAATTTTCGAATCCCATTCGGGATGTTCGCCCCTGCTACCGGCATGGAAATATTGCGCATCCGATCCATCAAATTCATTGATGCCTTCAACGGTATTTTTTACGGTATGCGAATGCACAATATCAATAATGACGGCAATACCCATTTGGTGGGCTTTTTTGATGAGGTGTTTTAAATCTTCGGGAGTGCCGAAACGTGAGGAAGGCGCAAAGAAATTAGAAACATGGTATCCAAAAGAACCGTAATAAGGGTGCTCTTGAATGGCCATCATTTGAATGGCATTGTATCCATCAGCTTTTATGCGGGGAAGGATATTTTCTGCAAATTCCAAATAACTACCCACGCCCTCTTTTTCCTGTGCCATGCCGACATGGCATTCGTAAATAAATAAATCGTCGGATTGCTTGGCTTTAAAAGTATCGCCCTTCCAGTTAAACTTTTTCGGAAACCACAATTGCCCTGAGAAATTCTTGGTATCATCATCCTGAATAACGCGTGTGATGTAGGCAGGGATTCGGAAATTCAATCCTTTTTGCGAATCGACCAACACTTTAATTTTGCTTCCATGAACAAAAGTTTTGCCGTACGTTTTTTCTTCCAAAAATACTTCCCAAATACCAAATTCATTTTTCGTCAACGGGCAGGAATACTGAGCCCAATTATTAAAGTCACCTGTCAGGAACAAGGCATTTGCTTCGGGTGCCCATTCGCGATAAGTCCAACCTTTTCGTTTTTTATCAAAATTAATCCCGAAATATTTATAAGCATTAGCAAAGTGCTTTAAGCTCCCAAAATCATTTTCGATAAAATCCAATTTTGCACGAAAGCGATCGTATCTTTCCTCAATATCTTTTGCACTTGGTTCCAGCCATGGATCCTGACTGATAAGCTTCAATTTTCGTTTTGTCATCTTACTTCAAATTAGACAACAAAAGTACGAAAAGACAGCAATTGGTGTCCTTTGAAACAGCAAGGAACGAAGTGTTTAAAACCATCAAAAAAAGGAGCTTTTTTTTAATCAAATCAAAATTGTTTTTTCTTAAAATATTATTCTATTTTTGCACCCTCAAAATTTTGAAGATAAATCATTAATTATTAGATAAAATGCAGAATAGAGGAGCCATTAAGTTTTTTGCCATTGCTTTTGCGTTGGTTTGTTTGTATCAGCTTAGCTTTACCTTTGTTACTTCAAGGGTAGAAAGCAATGCCAAAGAATATGCAGTCAACCAATCGGCACAACAACAGGCAGATAAACTTGCCGCGGGAAATGATGTTTTAAGAAATTATTTGTTCGACTCAATCTCGAAATCCAGAGAAAGTTACTACCTGGACAGTGTTGCCAACCTGACGGCATACAACATGTTTGTAACCGAATACACTTACAAAGAGTGTAAAGAAAGAGAAATCAATCTTGGCCTTGACCTAAAAGGTGGAATGAACGTGGTATTGGAAGTATCGGTTGGCGATATTGTAAAAGCCCTTGCCGGGAACAGTGAAGACCCGGTTTTTCGTGAGGCGTTAAAACTTACCTACGAAAAGCAGAAAAGCAGCAACCAGGATTTTGTAACACTTTTTGGAGAGTCTTTCAATGAAGTTGACCCAAATGCAAAACTGGCTTCCATTTTCCTTTATGAATTTAAAGACAAAGGAATTACCACCAACTCAACAAATGAAGAGGTGCTGGCTGTTATTCGTACCGAAGCTAATGGTGCTATCGATCGTTCGTTCCAAATTCTACGGACACGTATTGACCGCTTTGGTGTGGCCCAGCCCAACATCCAGAAACTGGCTACTACAGGTCGTATTCTTATTGAACTTCCGGGTATTAAAGATCCCCAACGTGTACGTAAACTTTTACAGGGAACTGCCAAATTAGAGTTTTGGGAAACCTACGATTTTACAGAGGTTTATCAGTATTTTAATGATGCCAATACTAAATTAAGAAATTTAGAAGACCCAACAGATACAACAGAAGAAGGCGAAACTAAAAATACCGAAGCTGGTGAAACTGAAACCGGAGAAAGCACTCCGCAGGAAGCTGAAAAAGGTGATGTAGCAGAAAATGGTGACCAAAACCTTGCAGACCAGATCGAAGGCGAAACCGAAGAAGATAAACTTGTTGACCAAATTGAAAGCGATACAACAGCGATAGACGAAGACCTTGATTTTTCTGAATATGCAAAGAAAAATCCTTTATATGCCTACCTGATGCTTTCTTACGACCGTGACCAGAGTGGCGTACCTTATCCTGCAAAAACAGCACGTATGGGCGTTGCAGCTATTAAAGATACTGCCCGCGTCAACCACATGTTGCGTCAAACAAAAGATGTTTTTCCGAGAGATATGAAACTGGTTTGGACGGTTAAGCCGGATCCATCAAGACCTGATTTACTTGAATTGGTTGCTCTGAAAGCAAGTAGCCGTGATGGCAAAGCTGCTTTAGGTGGCGACGTTATTGTTGATGCCCGTCAGGATTACGACCAGAATGGCCGAATTAATGTTGACCTGCAAATGAATGGCCAGGGAGCGAAAGTCTGGAAAAGACTGACAGGAGAAAACATCGGTAATCAAATTGCCATTGTTCTTGACAATTACGTCTATTCTTATCCCAATGTAAATGGCGAAATCCCCAACGGGCGCTCAACCATTTCTGGAGGAACAATGGATCTGGAAGAAGCACAAGACCTTGCCAATATTTTAAAAGCCGGTAAATTGCCTGCTGCCGCACGTATTGTGGAAGAAGCTGTTGTTGGACCTTCACTGGGACGCGAAGCTGTTAAATCTGGAATGAACTCTTTCATCCTGGCCTTCATCCTTGTTTTGGCATATATGATTGTTTATTACAACCGTGCCGGGCTTGTTGCCAATTTAGCGCTTATTACCAATATCTTCTTCCTGTTTGGTGTGTTGGCTTCACTAGGAGCAGTATTAACTTTGCCAGGTATGGCGGGTATTGTACTTACACTCGGTATGGCAGTGGATGCCAACGTGATTATTTTCGAAAGGATTAAGGAGGAAATTAGGGCAGGAAAAGGTTTCAGACTGGCCATTACCGATGGATATAAAAATGCCTACTCAGCCATCGTTGACGGTAACGTAACAACATTATTAACGGGTATTGTTCTTTATGTATTTGGAACAGGACCTGTTCAGGGATTTGCTACCACACTTATTATCGGTATTCTTTCTTCCCTCTTTACAGCCATTTTTATTTCAAGGTTAATTTTTACCTGGATGCTGAACAAAGACATTGCCATCAACTTCTCAAACAAATTTACAGCCAACGTACTCTCCAATACAAAAATTGCATTTATTGCCATGCGCAAGAAAGCATATATCTTTTCAGCCATTCTTATTTTGGTAAGTGTTGGTTCTTTGGCTACAATTGGATTGAATCTTGGTATCGACTTTACGGGAGGACGGACTTACGTTATCCGTTTTGACAAAAGCGTTAATACCGAAGAAATCAGACAATCGCTTGCTGCTGAATTTGATGGCCACGCTCCTGAAGTAAAAACTTTCGGTGCAAACAGCCAGATTAAAGTTACTACTAAGTTTTTGATTGATGATAATGATCCATCGGTTGACTCCATCATTCAGGTGAAACTGTTCAGCGGACTTACTTCTTTCTACAGAAATAGTATTGAATATGCTAATTTCTCTTCCGATACCGAAGGTGAAAATAAAATGCTGGGAATTCTTAGTTCACAAAAAATTGGGCCAACTATTGCCTACGACATCCGTACCAAGGCATTGTACGCAATTGCATTTGCGCTCCTCATTATCTTTATGTACATCGCTGCCCGGTTTAGAAAGTGGCAATATGGTGTTTCGGGTGTTATTGCCCTATTCCATGATTCACTGATTACCATCGGAATGTTCTCATTGTTTTACAATATAATGCCATTTAGTATGGAAATCGACCAGGCATTTATTGCTGCCATCCTGACAATTATTGGTTATTCGATTAATGATACTGTTATTATTTTTGACCGTATTCGTGAAAACACCGGGCTGTATCCAAAACACTCCTTGAAACGAAACATCAACGATGGTTTGAACAGCACTTTGGCACGTACAATTAATACTTCAGGTACTACATTAGTTGTACTGCTAGTGATCTTTATCTTTGGTGGAGAAGTCATTCGTGGATTTGTATTTGCCTTACTCATTGGTGTTTTGGTAGGTACTTATTCATCTTTGTTTACAGCCAGCCCCATCGCATACGATTTACTGGGCGGTGACAAACAAGAGAAAGAAGTGATGGCGCACGAAGAAAAAATAAACAAGCGTCGCAAAAAGAAAAAATAATTATTTCAACTTTCATTGATTGAAAAGTCCCGTGGTAATAAGCTGCGGGACTTTTTTTATTCTACAATAGCAAACCGGCTCCGGTGTTTGGCAAACCCGCTGAGTTCCCGATAGCTATCGGGATTTGCTTTCAGCGGGTTGAAAAAACACTCCTCCCATTCCCGACCCGCTAAGACCTGCGGCTACTTAGCGGGACTTAATGGCGCGCGGATTCTCCGTGTGCTCAAATTTTACAATATATCCGGAATGCGAAAAATCCACACACCAATTTAGGGGAATATCGAAATTGCAGCCCTGCTTTTTTTATTACTTTTGCTTCCTTCATTTATCAAAACCATTGCTTTGCATTTATTATTTTTTGATTTCGGCTCCGGGGAAATACTGCTGATTGTTTTGGCAGCCTTTCTTATTTTTGGCCCCAGCAAGATTCCTGAAATTGCAAGAGGTTTGGGTAAATTTATCAATGATATTAAAAGGGCTTCCGAAGATATTAAAACAGAAATCAACCGGGAAGGCGACAGACAGGACCGTGAAAAACGGCTGGCCGAATACAAAGCAAAAGTAGAGCAGGACCTAAAGCCAAATGAAGAGGGTGCAAGCATTCAACGCCCAATAAAAAAAGATTAATTTCGTTCAATGAATCAGCACAACAGTACAAATACTTTTTCGATGCGCAATTCAACCCAAAGGATATTATTTCTATTCATTATTTTATTGATTCCAACATTAATCTTCGCGCAAAGCCGTCGCAATCCTGCTAAAAGTGCCGATGAAGCTTTTTCAAAACAACAATACTCACTGGCTATCGACAAATACAAAAAAGCCTATACCAAAGTAAAAAAAGACAAAGAAGAGAAAAACAGGATTACAGCCCAGTTGGCTATTTGTTATTGGTATACAGGCAACTACAAACGTGCCGAAGCCTCGTATAAAAGGCTCGTAAATGCCGACTGGGCAAAGCGGGTTCCCGAGGTACTTTTGCGCTATGGCGAAGTACTAAAGATTAATGGGAAATATGAAGATGCAATAGAGCAATACAACGCATACGCACTCCGGGCACCCGAAGACCCCCGTGGAAAATTAGGCGCCGAAACCGCTGCCCTGATTCCGGAATGGCTTGAAAACCCTTCAAAATATGAGGTAACCAATGTAAAGAAAATCAATTCAAGAGAAAGTGATTTTGCACCTGCATTTACCACCGAAAACTATAACGAAATTGTTTTTACTTCTAATCGCGAAGGATCTACAGGAAAAGAAATTGACGATTGGACAGCCCAAAGTTTTACAGACCTTTTTGTTGCCAAAATGGACAGGGTGGACGAATGGAGTGCCCCCGTACTTTTTGATGACACAGAAACCATTAACACCAACGGAAACGAAGGTTCAGCCACACTCAACAGCAAATTCAATACCATTTACTACACCAAATGTCCCAATTCTGTTCAGCAAGAATCTGGTTGCCAGGTTTACAAATCGAAACGTACAGGAAGAAATTGGGGAAAACCTGAAATGGTAGAAATAAGAGGAGTCGATACCATGTCAACCATCGGGCAACCTACAGTAAGCAATGGCGAATTGATCATTTATTTTGCTTCCGATCGCAAAGGAGGTCTCGGGGGAAGAGACATCTGGATAGCTTTCCGCGAATCAAAAACAGAAGAATTTGGCAGACCGATGAACCTTGGTGATGTCATTAACACTGCCGGTGATGAGATGTTTCCCTTCCTGCGAAACGATTCGACTTTGTATTTTGCTTCTGATGGTCATGGGGGCATGGGCGGACTCGATATTTTTGTCACTACCATTGATACTGCCGGAAATTGGGGAAAACCCCAGAACCTGAAATATCCAATGAATTCAAACCTTGATGATTTTGGCGTCTGCTGGCATCCCGAAGAAGAATACGGATACCTCAGTTCAAACCGAAAAGGCACACGCGGAAAGGAAGACATTTGGTACTTTATCCAACCACCACTTGAATTTACATTATCAGGCATCATTAAGGACGACCGCACACTTATGTTTATTGAAGGAGCATTGGTAAACTTAGTGGGATCCAATGGCCTTTCTGTAACAACACGCACCAACGAAAATGGCTTTTACACTTTTGGGGAAAGTCAACTGCAACCCAACACCACTTTCGAAATACTGGTAACAAAAATCAATTATTTCAATGAAAAAGGGACAATGACAACAGTTGGCGTTGAATTCAGCAAAGATTTTGAGAGAGATTTCGTACTTCAACCCATTCCTGCCGAACCCATTGTGTTGCCAGAAATTCTTTACGACCTGGCAAAATGGAACCTGAAACCACAATACCAGGACTCTTTGCAAGGACTCATCCAGACATTGCGCGATAACCCCAACCTGGTGATTGAGTTGGCGGCACATACCGATACACGCGACAGTGACGAGCGAAATGACATCTTGTCTCAACGGCGCGCACAGTCAGTGGTCGATTATTTGATTATCAGGGGTATTGATCCACAACGCCTTGTTGCCAAAGGTTATGGAGAACATGTTCCCCTCACACTTAATAAAGATATGGTTAGGGATGGATTTCTTTTTACCGAAGGCATCACACTTGACGAAGATTATATTAATTCGCTGGTAACCAACAAAGAGAAAGAAACTGCGCACCAAATGAACCGCCGTACCGAGTTTAAAGTACTCCGCAAAGATTACATACCAGATGCCACCAACCTCGACCTGACTGAAGTAAATATTTTACTCAATCCTGATGACAAAGCCGTCATGTTTAAGGAAGAGCCAAAAACTGGTATTTATATTTCGACTTGTATCGTTGACGGCTACAATGAAGAGTTTGCTTATGACAAAACTTCACCAGCCATGATATCGCTTGATAAGGCACTTGACCTATTGAAATGGGGAGCCATCAGTAAAGACAGTTTTGAAGGTGAGGCAGAAAAAGTACTGGCAAATAACACAATCGCCGATAAGGCAATCATCAATATTAAAGAAATTACCATCGCCAATAAAACCATTAAAGATGTCCAGCTTAAAGTCAACTATAAATTGCGCTATGGCTTGGTTTTTGGCGACAAACTCTTAAAACGTTTTGGCCCTTATAAGTTCAATACAAAAACCCACAAACTGACAGTGGAATAGCTCCAATGAAAGGATGTATTTACAGAACATATGGCCGTAAATTCAAAAATTTCATTCTGATAATTGGCATATTTGTTATCATTTCTGCTGGATTGAATTCCTGCTGCACAAAAATGTACTGTCCGGGGGCAGATGACATGGGACCGATTGAATTCCTGAATTTTTCTTCAGATGAAACCGATGACGTTTTCCTGGTTTATTACAGCAAGGATTCAGACTTTAAAATGGTAGTCGACAGTTTCCCACTTGAGATACACCCAGTATCCGAAGGCGATAAGTTTTATGGATATTCCCCACTCAATATTGCAGTTGAATATGACTACCGTTTGTATTTTACACTGATTGAGAAAGTCTATTCAATTTCAGAATTTCAAACCGGCAAATCTGTCTGCAACGATTGTTTCCTGTCGAAGGATTATTACACAAGCATGGATGCTTACAAGATAAACGGAAATTTGAAAAACAGCCATATCCTGCAGGTTGATAAGTTGACTGATTAAAACAGGGCATTAATATATTTAATACTTTAAGCACCTATATGAATGATGAAGAAGAATCAGATACAGGAAAAAATTACTAAATCTATTGTTAGGATTAGGAATCAAAGAGTCCTTCTTGATGTTGATTTGGCAAGCCTTTATGGTGTAGAAACAAAAGTACTAAAAAGAGCGGTTCGCAGAAATACCGATCGTTTTCCTGAAGACTTTATGTTTGAGTTAAGTAAAGAAGAGTGGTCCAACTTGAGGCGCCAATTTGGCACCTCAAGTGAATGGGGCGGAACGCGTTTTCCACCTTTTGTTTTTACTGAACAAGGTGTAGCCATGCTTTCTTCTGTGCTCAACAGCCCACAGGCCATTCAAGTAAATATTTCCATTATGCGTGTATTTGTAAAAATACGGCAGTGGGCAGCTAACTACAAAGAATTATTACTAAAGATTGAAGAGTTACAACAATCCGAATCGGAGCAGAATCAACATATAGCAAGGATTTATCAAATTATTGAAGAACTGCTTCAACCACAATTAACAGACCGTAATCCAATTGGCTATAAATTAAAATAATTTACCTTGACCAACTCCCCATCCCGATACGACCAACGTGGTGTTTCAGCATCTAAAGAAGATGTACACGCAGCCATAAAGAATCTTGACAAAGGACTTTTTCCGAATGCCTTTTGCAAGGTCATTCCCGATTTGCTGGGCGGCGATCCCGAATATTGCAACATTATGCATGCCGACGGGGCAGGAACCAAATCATCATTGGCTTATTTGTATTGGAAAGAAACCGGCGATATCTCAGTCTGGAAAGGCATTGCACAGGATGCCATCGTAATGAATACCGATGATCTGCTATGTGTGGGGATAACTGACGATATTCTACTTTCTTCGACCATTGGCCGCAACAAAAACCGGATTCCCGGAGATGTGATTGCTGCTATCATAAATGGTACCGAAGAGTTTCTGGAAAATATGCGCAAACTGGGTGTTCAAATGTTTTTAACAGGTGGCGAAACAGCCGATGTTGGCGATTTGGTACGGACAATTATTGTCGATTCAACAGTAACGGCAAGGGTTAAAAGGAGTGAAATTATCGAGAATAATATCCAAGCCGGTGATGTGATTGTCGGATTAGCTTCTTTCGGGCAAGCCACTTACGAAAATGAATACAATGGCGGCATGGGAAGCAATGGCCTCACTTCGGCACGCCACGATGTTTTTCAACACAGCTTGACCAAAAAATATCCCGAAAGTTTCGACCCTGCTATTCCCAAAGATTTAGTGTATTCCGGAAAATTACAACTCGCCGGCCCAAGCCCTGTGGAAGGAGTGAATGTTGGCAAACTTGTTCTTTCCCCTACGCGAACCTACGCACCGATAGTAAAAGCCGTTCTGGAGAAACATGACCGAAAAAATATTCACGGCATGATTCATTGCAGTGGTGGGGCACAGACAAAAGTGCTTCATTTTGTGGACAAACTGCATATCATCAAAGACAATTTATTCCCCACTCCTCCCCTGTTCGAAATGATACAATCGCAATCGAATACCGACTGGAAAGAAATGTACAAAGTATTCAATATGGGCCACCGCATGGAATTTTATGTGCCCAAAAAAATGGCTGAATCCTTGATTTCTATTTCAAAAAGCTTTGATGTGGATGCTAGGGTTGTGGGCAGGGTTGAGGCATCTTCTACGAAGAAGCTCACAATTAAATCCAAATACGGGGAGTTTTACTATGATTAACATCTAATGCAATTCACAAGCGAAACCCGTTTTCGTTTCCCCATTTTTACTACATTTGAATTGTGATAGAATTTATCCTCAACAACAAACACATTTGCACCAAGGAACCGGTGGGCAAATCATTACTGGATTTTATCCGTTATACAATGGATTTGCCCGGCACCAAATCGGGTTGCCGCGAAGGTGATTGTGGCGCTTGCACTGTGATGGAAGGAAGTCTGATTGACAATGAATTAAATTACAAAACCATTGTTTCCTGTCTCACACCATTGGGCAATGTGCAAGGCAAACACATTGTTACCATTGAGGGATTAAACATGAATCACCTCTCCCCGGCCCAGCAGGCCATTGTTGAGCACGGTGGTACCCAATGTGGATTTTGCACTCCCGGATTTGTTGTTTCTCTAACCAACCAAAGTCTGTCAAAAGAAGTAGGCAATCCAGATAAAGCACTTGCCGCTATCGATGGAAATATTTGCCGCTGTACCGGTTACAAATCTATTGAACGGGCAGCAAAAAGTCTCGCGGATTCTTTTAATGGAGAAAAAAACAGCCTGGCCAATCTGGTTGAGCAAGGTCATTTACCAAAGTATTTTATGGGTATTGCTGACAGGTTGCAGCAACTTAAAACGAATCAGAAACAAGTAGGGAATTCTGCTGTTATCTTGGGAGGGGGAACTGATTTACTGGTACAAAAAGCAGACGGAATTATTGAAGACGAATTGGATTTTTTGTCAGGAAGAAACGAGCTGAAAGGTATCCAGATTCAAGACAACATCTGCAAAATTGGTGCTGCTACGACAGCCGCTGAAATCAGCAATTCTGTAGAATTACAGAAATATTTCCCTCACTTGAAATCGGATTTCAAACTTATTTCTTCCACCCCCATCCGCAATATGGGAACAATTGGTGGCAATTTGGCCAATGCCTCCCCCATCGGTGATTTAAGTATTTTCTTTTTGGCTTTAGATACGGAAATTCAATTGCAGGATAAGGAAGGAACAAAACGAAACATTCCACTAAAAGAATTCTTTATTGACTACAAAAAACTTGATTTACATTCGGACGAATACATTCAACATATTGCTTTCCGCATACCCGAAAAAAATGAGTATTTCAATTTTGAAAAAGTAAGTAAACGGCAGCATTTGGACATTGCCTCCGTCAATACTGCAATTCGCATCCGAATAAAAAATGAAAGCATTGTTGAAGCCAGCCTTTCTGCCGGAGGGGTAAGTCCGATTCCATTGCAACTTTCAAAAACTGCTTCTTTTTTAGTGGGGAAAAAACTCAAGGAGGAAACTATACTTGAAGCCAACAAAATAATGCAAAGCGAGATTTCCCCCATTTCCGACATCCGCGGTAGCGATACTTACAAACGGCTTTTGTTGCGACAGCTCTTTTTCGCTCATTTTATGAAGCTGTTTCCAGCTAAAATTTCATTCGGCAAATTGTTTGCATTAACCAACCAACAGAAACTATAATTAATTTCACCATGGAGAAAGGAGTACCAGACAAAATTTCGGCAATCCCTGAAGAAATAATAATGAACAAGATTCTTGTAATCAGGAACAGTAGGGTTATGATAGACCGGGATCTTGCTGCACTATATGGGGTAACTACCAAACGTTTAAATGAACAGGTGAAAAGAAATACAAAACGGTTTCCCAATCATTTTATGTTTCAACTGACAAATGAAGAAAAAGAATATCTGGTCGCAAATTGCGACCACCTCAAGAGTTTAAAATACTCACCTTATCTACCCTATGCATTTACAGAACACGGAACCATCATGCTCGCAAATGTTTTAAACAGTGAACAAGCTATTGTAACAGGAATAAAAGTAGTAGAGGTTTTTATAGCAATGCGTGAGATGCTCCTAAACAATAAAGCTACGCATAATGAAATTGAACTCATCAAAAAACAATTATTGGAACAAGGTAAAAAAATAGTTCTGGTCTTCGAATACCTTAAACAGTTTGAGAAACTGAAGCAGGAAAAAGCAGAATTCAAAAACAGAACACGAATAGGTTACAAAAAATGAAAAATATCGACTCCATCGGACACGTTACCGGCAAATCAATTTATCTTGATGACATCCCGGAACAAAAAGGAAGTTTGCATGCATTGCCCTTTGCTTCATCCATTGCCCGCGGGAGAATTGTCAATATTAATTTTTCAAAAGCCACCGCCCTTGAAGGAGTAGTAAAAATATTCACATGGAAAGATATTCCGGGTGAAAACCAAATTGGCGGCATCCTTCCTGATGAACCACTGTTTGCAGAAAAAAATGTAGATTTTATTGGTCAACCTATCGCCTGTATTGTAGCAGAAAGTGAATTGATAGCACGGAAAGCCCGAAAACTAATCGAAGTAGAATACAAAGAATTAAAACCAATACTCGACCCACGTGAAGCTGCAAAATCCGGACAGTTCCTCTTCCCTCCCCGCACATTTCAATCAGGAAATATTGACTCAAGCTGGAAAAAATGCACTCACATTTTTGAAGGCCGTTCCGACAGTGGTGGACAAGAACACCTCTACATCGAAACCCAGAGTGCTTATGCTTTGCCCATGGAAAATGGCAACCTGAAAGTGCACTCTTCAACACAAGGGCCAACCCTTGTTCAAAAAACCATTGCCAAAGTTTTGAGCTTACCCATGCACCGGATTGAAATAGACGTTCAACGATTGGGTGGTGCTTTTGGCGGTAAAGAAGACCAGGCCACTGTTTGGGCTTGTATGGCAGCAATAGCTGCAAATGCGCTTCAAAAACCTGTAAAGATTTCGCTACACCGGATGGATGATATGTATATGACCGGTAAACGCCACCCTTACACTTCCGATTATAAAATTGGCTTATCGGAAGATTTGAAAATCCTCGCATTTGAAGTAGATTATTTTCAAAATGGCGGTGCTGCTGCTGACCTTTCACCAGCAATTCTGGAGCGCACTTTATTTCATATTACAAACTCATATTTTATCCCCAATGTCAAGGCAAATGCTTATAGTTGCAAAACCAATCTACCCCCTTTTACTGCATTCCGGGGATTCGGTGCACCACAAGCCATGTTTGTCGTTGAATCGGCCATCGCATATGCTGCCGGAGAATTAAATATTCCGGGGCAGATTATTCAGAGAAAGAACCTTTTAAAAAAAGGAGATACATTTCCTTATGGACAAAAAGCTGAAGAAGATAATGCCGAAAAGTCCTGGGAACAAGCCACAAAACATTTCAATATTCCCAAACTGTCCAAAGAAATAGAAACCTTCAATAAAGGAAACGAGCAATTCAAAAAAGGAATGGCGTTGATGCCTATTTGTTTTGGCATTTCGTTTACCAAAACGCCCATGAACCAGGCGCGGGCTTTGGTGCATATTTATCAGGATGGCAGTATTGGGGTGAGTACCGGTGCTGTGGAAATGGGTCAGGGTGTGAACACCAAATTATTGCAAGTAGCTGCACAAACTTTCTCGGTAAATCCTGAGCGGGTAAAACTGGAAACCACGAATACAACACGCGTTGCCAACACCTCTCCCACTGCTGCGAGTTCCGGCGCGGACCTCAACGGGAAAGCCCTGCAAAAAGCTTGTAACGCTTTGTTGGAGAGATTAAAAACGAGAAGTGCCAAATTGTTGAATTGTAAAATCGATGCCATTCAATTCAAAGATGAGACCGTTTTTGTTCACGAAAAGGCTTCAAAACTAAAATGGAACGAACTGATTGAGACAGCTTTTTTGGAACGCGACCAGCTTACAGAAGTCGGACATTACGCCACACCAGTCATTCATTTTGACAAAACCAAAGAAAAGGGACATCCCTTCACTTATCACGTTTATGGTACAGCAGTGCTCACAGTTACACTTGATTGTCTTCGTGGAATTTACAGCTTTGATGAAGTGAAAATCGTTCATGATTTTGGGGAAAGCATGAACCTGGAAATTGACCTGGGTCAGATAGAAGGTGCCGTGGTGCAAGGTATTGGGTGGATGACACTCGAAGAACTGGCCTGGGATGAGAAAGGGAGATTGCTATCCAACAGTTTATCCACTTATAAAGTACCGGATATTTATGCTGCGCCCAAAGAAATCATATGTATACCTCTGCAAACCCGGGGTCCTGAGCTGGCGATACTGAAATCAAAAGCAGTTGGCGAACCACCATTTATGTATGGAATTGGTGCTTACTTTGCCATTCAGAATGCCATCAAGTCATTCAATCCCAACTACCAATTAAAGTTTGACGCACCTTTCACACCGGAAAAAGTGCTGATGAGTTTGTATGAAAATAAGAATGATTCTTGACATCAAATAATAAATGCCGCGGATGCGCGGATATCAATCTGTACATCCGTGGCAATAATTAACATAATTACACAAAATACCAGCTTTTAGCTATGAGCGAAATATTTTCAAAAATCAAATCCCTCTCTGAAGAATATTCAGATTATACTGCAAAAAACCTTTCTAAACTGGTTCAGATTAAATCACTGAGTACGGAAGAAAAGGAAGTGCAACTCGAATTGAAACGCCAGATGGAAGAAGCCGGTTTTGATGAAGTTAAAATAGACGGATTGGGAAATGTAATCGGCCGCATTGGCAATGGAAAACGAATACTTGCCATTGACGGACACATGGATACCGTTGATATTGGCAACCTCAGCAATTGGGATTTTGATCCGCTTGGCGGTGAAATAAAAGATGGTTTTGTACATGGCCGGGGTACTGTTGACCAGGAAGGTGGTCCGGCGGCTTTTGTTACTTCAGGAAGAATTTTGAAGGAGTTGGGATTTGACAAAGACCTGACAATTTATTTTGTCGGCAGTGTGATGGAAGAAGATTGCGATGGCCTCTGTTGGAAATATATTGTTGAAGAAAACAAGATAAAACCCGACTTTGTCATTAGTACCGAACCAACTGCGCTAAACATTTATCGTGGTCACCGTGGCAGGATGGAAATGCATGTTAGTTTTTATGGGGTTTCTTCTCATGGTTCTGCACCAGAGCGAGGCAAGAATGCCATTTATATGGCTTCAAAAGTTGCACTTGAAATTGAGAAGCTGAATGAGCAATTAGCTACTGATGAATTTCTGGGAAGAGGTAGTGTTACTATCTCCGAATTTGTTTCCGAAAGCCCATCACTTTGTGCTGTATCTGATTTTGCCCGTTTACATCTTGACCGTCGATTAACCTGGGGAGAGACAAAAGAATCGGCAGTAAAAGAAATACAGCAACTCATCGAAGGCATGAATGCTAAAGTTGAACTGCTGGATTATTTTGAAGAAGCTTATACAGGATTAAAATATGGAATGGAAAAATATTATCCCACCTGGAAATTACCTGAAAATCATGAAATTGTTCAGACCGGCGTGGGTGCTTATCAGAAATTGTATGGAAAAAAACCAAAAATAGACAAATGGACTTTTTCCACAAATGGGGTTGTAACTCGTGGTGTTTATGGAATTCCGACCATTGGCTTTGGCCCCGGCAACGAAGTCCTTGCTCATGCCCCCAACGAAAAAGTAGCCATTACTGACTTGGTTGTTGCCTCCGCGTTTTATGCTGGTTTTGCTTATGGTATTTGTGATTCACAACTGCTCTGATGTAGAACAACAAAAATTTCAGACGCAGATTTCGCAGATTATTATGATAAAATGGTTCGTAACTTCGCAGCAACAAAATCATAATAAATCATATCAATCAGCGTCCAAAAAAAACAAATACAAATGAACCTTACAGAAAGAATAGAAAGCCTTTCCCAAATAAAATCAGCACTTTATCAAAAAGATTTCCTGCTTACATGGGAAAAAAGTAAAGCTGACTTAAAAGCAATTCTTGAGATTGCTGATTTATTGAAAAATCTGCGAGAGGAAAACATTTCGCCCAAGGTTTTTGATTCAGGCCTGGCAGTTTCCATTTTCAGAGATAACTCAACACGGACACGCTTTTCTTATGCTTCTGCAGCCAACCTGCTTGGGCTGGCTGTTCAGGATATGGATGAAACCAAATCGCAAATCGCACATGGCGAAACAGTCAGGGAAACCGCGAATATGATTTCCTTCTTAACTGATTTTATCGGCATTCGGGATGATATGTATTTGGGCGAAGGCAACAAATATATGCGCGAAGTTGCAGCAGCTTTGGATGAGGGATTTGAAAAGAAGGTGCTGCCTTCCCGGCCCGGAATTGTAAATCTGCAATGCGATATGGACCATCCAACCCAATCCATGGCCGACCTGTTGCACCTAAAGAATACCTATGGTTCGCTGGAAGCATTAAAAGGCAAAAAGATTGTAATGAGTTGGGCGTATTCGCCAAGTTATGGAAAACCCATGTCGGTGCCACAGGGCATTATAGCTTTAATGACCAGGTTTGGGATGCATGTAGAACTGGCTTATCCTGAGGGCTATGATCTCATCCCTGAAATAGTTGAAAAGGCAGGGAAAAATGCAAAAGAAAGTGGTGGCTCTTTCAAAATCAGTCATTCAATGGATGAAGCTGTGAAGGATGCCGATATTGTTTACCCGAAAAGTTGGGCTCCTTTCCATATTATGGAGCAGCGGACTGAATTATTAAAAAATAAAGATGCCGAAGGTCTGGCTGCACTTGAACAGGAGGCTTTGCTAAATAATGCAAAATTTAAAAACTGGGAATATACTGAAGAAATGATGAAAAGCACAAAAGGTGGTAATGCCCTTTACATGCACTGTCTTCCTGCCGATATTTCGGGTGTTTCCTGCGCAGCAGGTGAAGTGGAAGGTGCTGTTTTTGAAAAATACCGGATAAAAACTTATCATGAAGCCGGTTACAAACCTTATATTATTGCTGCCATGATGTTTGCCAATAAATTTGAAAAGCCTGCCGAAGTGCTTCGAAGTATTTTTGAAAGTGGACTAAAACGGCTTCGTTTTTAACAGACTTCCTTTTCGAATATCTTGGGACAATCTATTTTTCTCCAAAACTACTTTCCCATCTAAAATTACATATTCTGGGGTACCTTTTGTTTTTATGCCTTCGTAAATATTCATATCACAATTCTGGTGATGCGTTTTTACAGAAATTGTATTTTCTTTTCCCGGATTCCAAATCACAATATCAGCATCAGAACCTTCGGCAATAATTCCTTTTGCGGGAAACATCCCAAATATTTTTGAGGCATTTGTTGAAGTGATGGAAACAAATTGCTCCATCGAAATTCTCCCTCCTAAAACCCCATAAGTAAAAAGCAAAGCCAGGCGATGCTCAACGCCCCCGGCACCATTTGGGATCTTCCTGAAATCATCTTTACCCATTTCTTTTTGCTCCTGCGTAAATGGGCAATGGTCAGTGCCAACGGTTAGTACAGTTCTATTACTAATCGCCTCCCAAAGTGCAGCGTTGTCTGATGGTTTTCGCAATGGCGGACTCATTACAAATGGTGCAACCTGATTAAAAACCCCATTATATTTAGAATCATCCAATAACAAATATTGCGGACAGCTTTCAGCCATAACAACCTGTCCATTCTCCTGCGCTTCGCTGATGTATTTTAGGGATGCTTTTGTAGAAACATGGACAATGTAGAGCGGACAGTTCGCTACTTTTGCCAATTCAATGGCCTTTTTTACAGCCTTTGCTTCCAGTTCTGCCGGACGTGATAATGAGTGGTATTTTGGGCTCAACTTATTATCACTGGCAAATTGAGTTCTCAATTCCTCAATATCATCGCCCAATTCGCAATGGACAGTTACCATACCACCAGCCTTACTCACAGCTTTCATAACCTTCATCAGCACATCATCATTTAAACCAATGCTATCCTTATAAGCCATATAAACTTTAAACGACTTGAAACCTTCCTTGTTTACACAGTTTCTGATTTCATCCTCCATCGAATCCCGCCATTCAACAGGACTTACATGAAAGGCATAATTTGTAAGGCAGTTTGCAGCTTCTGATTTTCGTTGACTTATTGCATCGTTAAGTGCTTGCCCTTTTTTAGGCGTAACAAAGTCGATTAAGGTGGTTGTTCCTCCATAAATGGCAGCCCGGCTACCACTCCCAAAATCATCAGAAGAGAAACCAGCCGGAGAAGGTAAATGCATATGGACATGTGGGTCAATGCCTCCCGGAATGACATAGCAATTTGATGCATCGATTATTTTATCGGGTGTTGAATCGGGAATTAAATCTTTCTCAATTTTAATAATCTTTCCATCCTTACAGAGCACATCGGCAATTTTGTTGCTATCGGTATTAACAACTGTTCCGTTTTGAATCAAAAGTGTCATAGTAATAATAAATTTATTCTAAAAGTGTGTGTCTTTTCGAAGTAGGAACGACTGAGAAATCTTTATTGAGTCAGCCACGTTCTTGGGGGATTCCAGCCTGCTGCTGGCAGGTCTCCCTACGGTCGAAATGACAGCTACTTTTTCATAATAATTCCTTTACAAACAGTCCTTCATTATTTTCCTTAAAACCCAATTTCTTCAGGTATTTAATATGCTTTGAAGTACCACCCTTTGCAATCACTTTTTGGTAATTTTCTTTAATAAAAATACTTTTTAAACGGTGATACACATATTTCCCGTTTTTATAATCACGGTATTCCGGAACTACGTAGTCGAGGCCTACTTTTAAGATGTTTTCATCTTCTCTGTGGACCAGGAATATTCCGGCAACAGCCATGTTTCTCAATACAAAAAAACTGATGGTATTCATCTCCGGTTTGTAAACAAAATCCGGGAAAAACTTTTTAATTTCATCTTTATGGTAATCCAGGAATTTAAGCAAATACTTATTATCACCCCTCACTTCCAGTGTATCGAACAAATGTGTTTTTGTGTAGATTCTTATCAAATAATAAATATCAACCGCAACGATAAATCCGTTCAGTGCCATTACTGGAAAAGCACTAATTAAAAATCCATAAGTGGCAAAAGTTGAAGCCCCTACAAGATTAATCCACCGAAACTTGACAATTGAATTCATTGTCATCGAAAGGGCGATTACCCCCGATGCTGCGTAACCAATCCAAAGTAATACATTTGATTCCATATTTTTCAGTTTGTAACTTTTAACTTTTTCGCTCAATCAAACGGACTCTTTCGGTCGTGCCTCCCTCAGAGCTAAACGATAATTTTAGCATATTCCTTATTAACTTCTACACAATTTCTATTATTATAATCCCATCCCTTAAACTTTAAAAACTTTCAACTCGGTCACAATTTCTTCCAAAGCCGGTTTGCCTGTTCTTTTGTAAATTTCAATAATTCTTCTTCATTTACAGTTTGAATAATTTTATCTTTTACAATCAATTTTCCATCAGAAATTACATGCTGCACGTGATTAGAAGTCAATCCGAAAATAAAATGTCCAAGAAAGTTATTTTCATTTATTTCAGTTGGTGAATCATAGTCTAGCACAACTAAATTGTTTTCGCCATCACCAGTGTAACTATTGATGTTTAGATAATTGTGAGTTTTTCTAAAACGTCCATAAGCAGAAGTAAAATCAATATTATCATTTTCCTGACCAACAAAATAAGCAGCCTTAGAAGTCCGAAGCATGTCGCTGTGCATTCCATCGGTTCCAAGCATTATCCTGTTTCCCATAGCATTTCCATTAAAATACCCAACATTATTATTGAGGTTACTTTCGGTATTCTGCACAACAAATGCTTTCGAGTTCCTGATCAACTTTCGTTCGTTTTCATTAACATGAAGGCAGTGCGCAAGTATCGTTTTTGAAGAATCCAGAACGCCAAAATCATTTAACCTTTCAACAACCCGTTTGCCATGATTTTGCATACACTGTTCCTGGTCAATTTTATCTTCAGCTACATGGATGTGTATCCCAGAGGCTTTATTTCTCATGAGCTCAGCAGCCTTTTCGAGGCTATCATCACCAACTGTAAACGATGCATGAAGTCCAACCAAGCCCTGATTTTTACTCAGATAATATTCAGTTTCTTCAAGTCCTTCCTGAGCCTTTTTCATTCCATTCCTATCCGTTATCTCGTAGCACAGCAGATGGCTTACCCCCACTTTTTCAAAAGCATGGGCAATCACATCGAGTGAACCTTTGATATAATTTGGAGAAGCATGGTGGTCGATGACAAAAGTTGAACCGGCTTTTGCACTGGCCATAGCCGTTGCCAATGCGCTTGCTTCTATCATGTCTTTGTGCAGCGCTTTGTCAAGATTCCACCAAATATATTTCAGGATTTCCAGGAAATTGGCCGGTGTTTTTTCAGGAGCAGGCATTCCCCTTGCCAATGCCGAATAAGCATGATGATGTGCAATTGCAAATGATTTGGTTACTAATTTACCTTTGCAGTCAATGATTTCATCTTTTAGTGAAACTGGAATTTCACGAAAATTATCAAAGAATGTTAATGAACCTGAAGTTCCCTCTTCAACTCTTAAATTAGTATTAGAAAAACTTAGGTTTTGCCAGTCAATAAAATTTGCGTTTTTTAGAATTACTGTCATATTAATGTTAGCATTAAGGTTTCGATTACTTTTCGCAAATCCGCCAAGACGCAAAGATATGAAATGCGGTACGATACTACCTCTGTGTTTTTGCGTGAAAATTAATTGAAGGTGAACTATCTTTTCAGTGGTAACTTAACCCTCTTCACTCCATCAAAAGCAAAAAGTGCGTTGGCAACAGCGGCGGCAGTCGGGACAAGTCCTATTTCTCCAATTCCTTTCGCGCCATAGGGACCGATTGGGTCTTTTACTTCCACTCCCTTGACAATTATTTCAGGGGTTTCGTGTGCACGAAGAATTCCCAATTTACGCATTTTGTCGCTTTCCAAAAAACCATCTTTCATGGGGAGGTTTTCGGTTAGTGCATAACCCAAACCCATGTGAACGCCGCCTTCAATTTGTCCTTCAAAAAGCATGGGGTTCATAATTTTACCGGCATCGTGGGCGGCAATCATTTTTGAAATATTACCTTCATCATCCAAAATACAAAGTTGGGCTGCGTAACCGTAAGAATAATGAATAATGGGGTCTTCAACACCGGAACCGGGTTTGCTGGTCCAGTCACAAATAAACTCCCCTTTATAGGTTTTTCCTGCAAGTGATTTCAGACTTTTCTCTTTCAAATCGGTTTTCAATCCTTTGGCGGCATTAATGACTGCCAGTCCGACCAAAGCTGTTGCGCGAGAAGAAGTTGTCATTCCGGTTTTAATCTGTGCTTCGGTATCAACCACAACCCTTATTATTTCAGGATTCACACCAGTTTCTTCACATAAAGTTTGCAAGGCCATATTGTGTACACCCTGCCCCATTTCCGTCCAACCATGTTGAAGGATAATCTTTTTTTCAGAAACAACTTCTATAATCACCTTCGATTCATCATTCATGCCATTGCCAACACCAGAATTTTTGATGGCACAGGCCAATCCAGAATATTTGGCATTGTAAAAATCAGCCTTAACGGCATCGAGACAGGCACGAATTCCGACACCCATTAGTTTTTGTCCTGTTGATGTTGTTAATCCGTCAACAAGTGCATTATCGTACCTGAATTGCCAGCGGTCGAAACCGGCTTGTTTACAAATATCATCAATACAACTTTCGAGGGCAAAGGCAACCTGGTTTGCGCCAAAGCCACGCATGGCACCACTGGGAATATTGTTAGTATAAACTGTTTTTGCTTCAATGTCGATTTCCGGAATAAAATAGCCGCCAGAAGCATGTCCTGCTACGCGTTCCATCACTTTCATACCCACAGATGCATAAGCGCCAGTGTCGCCAACAGCCCTAAGTTTTAAAGCAGTGAGCTTGCCATTTTTATCGGCGCCTATTCGCATATCCATAAACACCGGGTGCCGCTTGGGATGCAGCCTGATTGATTCTTCGCGACGCAATGCAAGTTTAACGGGTTTATTCAGTAAAAAAGCAAACAAAGTAGTATGCCCCTGCACACTTAAATCCTCCTTGCCACCAAAACCGCCACCATTCGGGACAAGAGTAACTCGTACTTTTTCCTCAGGCAAACCAAGTATCATGGCAACTTGTCTGCGGTCTTCATAAATCCCCTGACTCTGGCTAAACAGTTCGATGCCTCCTTTTCTATCAGGCCGGGCGACAGCCGCTTCTTTTTCTAAAAACCCATGCTCGACACGCTGGGTTTCATACTGGTCGGAACTAACAAAATTTGAGGACTTTAATGCATCATCAGCATTGCCGATGGTAAATTGTATTGTTTCAAAATTATTTGGTTTTTCGGGATGAACCCGTTCACCATCAATCGCTTCAAAAACATCAGTTACCGGTTTTTGAATTTCGTATTCAATCTCAATGAGTTCAATCGCTTCACGGGCAATCTTATCTGATTCGGCAACAACGCCAGCAATCACATCACCAATATAATGCGTGATTTCTCCCTCGCCAATCATCAAAGGCCAATCTTGTAAAATCAAGCCTACTTTTTGTTCACCGGGAATGTCTTTTGAAGTAAAAACCCGATGAACACCAGGATAATTTTCCGCTTTGGAAGTACTGATTTTTAAGATTTTTGCCTTTGGATAATCACTAAACTTCAAAGCTGCAAATAACATCCCTTCAAGAAAAATATCATCCACAAAATCACGTTTTCCGATAGCTGTATTGTAAGCATCGTATTTGGGATGGGGAACACCAACTCTTCCCGAAGTTTTGGTAATTTCCAGTTTTTCATTTTTACTGATGGCCTCTCCTGCACAGACAATTGCCTCTTCAATTTTCTTGTAACCGGTACAACGGCAAAGATGCGGCTTGATGGCTTTCCTTACTTCTACAATTGTTGGATGGGGATTGTTTTGCAATAAGACTTTTGTCCGGCTAATGAATCCCGGCGTACAAAAACCACATTGAACAGCACCTTTGTTTACAAATGCTTTGGCAATAGTGTCCAAAACGTAATCAGGAAAGCCTTCAGGAGTTAGCACTTCTGCATCCTGCAATTTCTCCATTTTTACAACACATGATAACATTGCTTTCCCATTGATTTCAACGGTACAAGCACCACAAGCTGCCTGTCCCGAGCAACCATCTTTTACGGAAGTAATATGCTTATCTAGCCTTAGGAAATCCAACAATGACCTTTTAGGATTACCCTCGTATTTCTGTTTTTCCCCGTTTAGTGTGAATGAAATCATAAGAGTAAGTTTTTCAGATTTTCAATTGAAGGAAAAATTGGTTTCGGCATCTTTATAACTCTTCCAACAGCCTTCAAATCTTTGAGTCCACTGCCTGTTAAAAGCACAACATTATTCGAGTCATCAGTTAATTTGTTGGTGTTTTTATAGAATTGAAATCCTGCAAATGCTGCTGCTGCCGCGGGTTCTGCAAACAATCCGGTATTTTTAGACAAGATTGAAGATGCTTCAATTATTTCGCTATCAGAAACTGAAATGTGCTCCCCCTGATATTTTTCAAGAAACATCTTAGCCATATAAAAGTTGCGTGGAATATCAACGGAAATAGAATCGGCAATGGAGGTACTTTTTTCTATTTCAAATTCTTTGTTTTCAATATTCCTCACAAGATTATCACTCTTTTTTGCTTGTACAGCAACAATTATTGGCATGTGGTCGATTAGCTTTAGTTTGAGCAAATCTTCAAAGCCTTTATAAACACCAGAAATAATTACGCCATCGCCAACTGGGACAAAAATCCGGTCGGGAACCTTGTGGTTCAATTGCTCAAACAACTCAAAGGAAACCGTCTTTTTCCCTTCGATAGTAAACGGGTTGAAAGCAGTATTTCGATTGTACCAGCCAAAAGCTTCTGTAGCTTTAATGCTGAGGTCGAATGCATCGTCATATGTTCCATTGATTGGGACAATTGTTGCGCCATACATTAAAATCTGCGTAAGCTTTGCAAGAGGTGCTGAGCCGGGTACAATAACAATAGCCTTTTGACCTTGAGCAGCACAAATTCCGGCAAGCGAGGAACCGGCATTTCCTGTGGATGCTGCCACGATGGTATTAAATCCCTTTTCTTTAGCATAGGCTGAAACAATAGCAGAAGCCCTGTCTTTGAAGGAATAAGTAGGGTTTTGTGAATCATCTTTAAGGAAAAGATTGAAAGGGAGTTTTGATTGATTAATCTTGTTGATTTTATAAAGTGGTGTATTTCCAATACTCAGGTTTGGAAGGCTTTTTATGTTGTTTATCGGTAATAAATCGATGAAATTGTTTTGCTTTAGACTATTGAAACTTACTCTTTCTTCGATTAGTTTCTGATAGTTATAAATTGTTTTCAGGACTCCTTTAGGTGGAAGGTTTGGCGTATTAGATTTACTACAGACAGGGCATAAATATTTTACTTGTGATGCTTCATGTTTAGCTCCACAATTGATGCATTCGTAATGATATTTGTTGGTAGTCATATTCATCTGCTATTGTTTCTCGCAAAGGCGCAAAGGCGCGAAGTTTTTTGTTTCTATCTTCTTCGCGCCTTTGCACCTTTGCGAGAAATTTTATAAATACTCCTTTAAAACCCCCGTTCTTTCATTAAATTCCATTATTTCTTCATCCCATTCATCAAGCTTTGCGTAGCGTGACTTCCAATAATTCTCATCGTACCATTGTGCATTTAGTTCCTCAACAGTTTTACCTTGTTGTTCTATCCATGTGAAATATTTAAGGTTGTGCATACGTTTCTTCTCATAGTAATTCATCTCAATCATGTGGTCGATCTGGAGACCAAGTAAGTCGGCTTCATAACTTACTGCGGCATCCCTATTTGTAAACTCACCATGTAATTCATTTTCTTCTGCCAGGCGCGATTGGTACATTTCCATTGAATCGGTAGCCACCGAGAACACAAAATCGTTTTCATCCATTTCGTAATATTTAGCCAATTTGATAGAGCCCATCAGGTTTGCAATGGATGAAATACCGAGAAGACCTAGTTTCTCAACCAGTTCAGGAGAAATCCCAAGTTCATTAATGAGGTATTCCTTTCCGGCAGGCTCATTAAAAAGACGCATCAAACGGATGTTCGGATTGTCATCAATTCCGGCAACCATATCCATATTTCTGATATTGTGAATCCAGGGAACATGCTTGTCACCAATACCTTCAATTCGGTGTTCTCCAAAACCATTTTCCAGGAGGGTTGGACACTGTAGGGCTTCTCCGGCACAGACCTTCATATTTGGATAAACTTCTCTTAGATAGTCAGTGCTTCCCAATGTTCCGGCAGAACCCTGAGTCAGAAAAACACCTGTGAATTTGTCATTTTCTTTTTTGAGGGAATTATAAACTTCTTCCATTGCAGGGCCGGTTACTGCGTAATGCCACAATGGATTTCCAATTTCCTCGAATTGATTGAGATTAACAATTTCATCACCTCTTTCTGCCAGCAGTTCTTTTACTTTATCATAAATTTCCTTCACATTGCTTTCTGTTCCGGGAGTTGCAAACACTTCTGCACCAACTTTATGCAACCAGTCGAAACGTTCCTTCGACATACCTTCGGGCAATACCGCAATTGATTCACAACCCAGTAAATACGAATCGTAAGCACCTCCACGACAGTAGTTCCCGGTTGATGGCCACAATGCTTTTTGCCGTGTTGGGTCAAATTTTCCAGTAACCAGTTTTTCTACCAGAGGGCCAAAGGTAGCACCCACTTTATGTGCACCAGTGGGGAAATATTTACCAATGAGCAAAACAATACGGGCTTTTACACCAGTCAGTTCGGGAGGAATCTCCAGGTAGTTTACACCCTGAAAGCCACCTCCAAAATCTATCGGTTCATTTTTCCAGTTGATACGGAAAAGATTTAAGGAGTTTAAGTCCCACAGTCCTATATTTTTTAACTTATCCTGTATTTTTTGGGGAATCAATTCCGGATTGCGCATTTGTTTGTAAGTGGGCAATATGATGTGGCGCTCACGGCATCTGTTGATGGTGTTTTCTAAAACCTGTTCTTTCGTCATTATTTTATCCATTTATTTATTTGCATAAAAATTGAGTGCTCCCTGAAGAATAATATTCATTTCGGCAGCTATCGTTAAATCCTGTTCAAATTTAGTTTTTTCTTTTACTTCTATATCAATCACGCGCAAAGTTGCAGGCTCAAGTTTCACCTTGAATTGTTCGCCTTCAAAAATGGCAAAATCAGATCCAATTGTGAAACGGTATTTTTGTTTTTTTTGATAAGAAAGTAATGCTGAAAATCCATTTTCAAATTCCAAAAAATAACCATCTCTTTCCTTTTCAAATATTACTTTGTCGAGGTACAAATGTGGTTTTTCGAGATAGGGTGCTCCAGCAGTTGGACAGAAAGTATCGCAATTACCACATTGGTTGCACCAATCGGCGATGTGAATTATCTGTTGCTTTTGTTTGATTTCAAATGTATTTCCCTCCGTGATTTTTACCTGATTTCCTGCAACAATCACTTTTTGAATATTGTAACTTTCAGGCTCAATTTCATAAGAATGAAAGGCAAGGTTCGGACAGACTGTTGTGCAAATATTACATACTTCATCGCACAAAAGACAGCGGGAGGCTTCACGCATCGCTTCTTCCTCCGTGAGAGTTGTGCTTACCAGTTTGAAGTTTTTCCTATCATCCAAAGCAGTTTCCACAGTAGTTTGCGGTTTAATCCTTTTGGATTTTCTTATCATCAGACTTCTAACGTCCTGATGTTCCCTGTCACTTTCTAGCTGCGTATTAAAATCAATTCCTGCTTCATCAATAATTTCCTGCGCCGCCTTACGTCCATCACCGACGGCATTGATTGCTGTTGATGCTCCGCGCATGGCATCGCCCCCGATAAACACATTGGGCAATTTGGTTTTGTAGCTGTTTTTGTTGGTGAGCAGTTCGGTGCTTTCAGCGAAATCGATGTCAATTTCCTGTCCAATAGCCGGAATCAATGTGTCCATTTGAATTTCAAATTCCGACGCTGGAATTTCTACAGGTCTTTCCCTTCCTGAACTGTCCTTTTCACCCAATTTCATCCTGCTGCAAATAAGCGAACTTACGTGACCATTTATTACATTTACCTTTAATGGTGATGCCAATTCAACGATTTCGATGCCTTCTTCTAAAACGGCTTTTATCTCGCCTAAATCGGCTGGCATTTGCTTGATAGTCCGTCTGTAAACAACGGTGACTTTTCCATTATTACCCACCAATCGATAAGCAGTTCGTGCTGCATCCATGGCTGTGTTTCCGCCACCAATGATGACAACACTATTGCCCATTCCACTGCCGATGGATTTCTTCACATCAAATAAAAAGTCCAGTGGGTCGAGTACTCCTTTTGCATCGATACCTGGCAGTTCAGGTTTTATCGACTTTCTGGCTCCTGTTCCGATGTAAATAAAATCAGATTTGCGCTGTAAATTCTGAAATGACTGTTTGTCAATTTCCTGATTGTAATGAATTTCGACACCCAATTTTAGAATGGAATGAATGTCAATTTCTATGGCTTCATCGGTCAATCTGAAAGAGGGGATTGCACCAGAGACCATCCCGCCGGCCTTACTTTTTGTTTCATAAACATCAACTTTAAACCCGGCTTTGGCCAGAAAATAAGCGCAGGACAAACCGGAAGGCCCCGCTCCAATTACTGAGACGGAGAGTAGTTTTTGAGTTGTTGCTTTTTCTTTGTGAGACGATTCGTTTATATAATTCTCAGCAACAAACCTTTTGATTTCCCTTATCAATAAAGGGCTGTCATAATTTATGCGTGTACATTTTGTTTGGCAAAGATGGTCGCAAACCATACCTGTGGTATGTGGAAACGGATTCGTCTGTAGAATTATTTCTGCTGCTTTTTTAAAGTCTCCCCGGGATGTATAATACAAATAATCGGGTATGCCCTGATTGGTCGGACAGGTATCGACACAAGGTGCGTGAATACAATCAAAGTACTTTAACTCTCTGTCGGTTTTTATACTTGGGTCCTTAAATCCTGTTTTTTTGTAAGCTGCTGATTTTTCAACTTCTTCGGCATAAGCATTCAGGTTTTTCAGTGCGATATTTTGGTCTTCGGCATTCGTAGTGGAAAGGTTTTCAATGTATTGATTGAGCCTTCCGTAACCGCCGGGTTTTAACAAATCGGTACAAATGGTTACAGGGCTCAGTCCACAGTTTACGATATCGGCAACATTGAAAGCATCGGCACCACCTGAAAAAGAAATATCGAGATTGCCATTAAACTGATTTTGCAATTTAGAAGCCAGATTTATCGAAATAGGATGCAATGCCTTGCCACTCATGTACATCATTTCTTCGCTTGCGCCGAAAACTTCTTTGTGATTGAGACTTTCAAGTGTGTTTGTTAGTTTGATACTGAATCGCACTTGATTTTCATCTGCCTTCTTTTGCAGGTTTTTGATAATTATTAATGCATCTTCATACTTCAAGTCATGTTCAAAAGCAATATTAGGAACCTTGGTTTCAAAGTGAGAGTTGCGGAGAATTTCATGCAATTTTTCCTTTCCCAATAAAGTAGGGTTTAGCTTAATTGCCGTGTGTAACTTTTTATTCTCGATTAAATATTCACCAATGGTTTCAATTTCATCGGCAGGGCAGCCGTGCATGGTAGAAAGTGTAATATTATTGGAGATACAGGGGTTTATCTTTAGGTTTACAATATTGGGGTAAATGGATTTTACACTTTCAATTTTCTCTTCCAATTCCTTGGAGGCATCTCTCATCTTGTCAAAAAACCACTGTACATTATCTTTCAGAATCCCTTGGAAATCGTAGCCAACGCTCATATTGAAAATGACGCCTGGTTCATCAGTTTTGTTATGATTTAATTTATCACGCAAAATGTGAATGATAATCCATGCGTTCAGGTATTGTTCAAACGACTGCTCAATTTTTAGCTCCTGTGACCATTCACGGTTGTAACCCTCGTCCTGCATATCGATGCAAGGTTTCGACACTTCCAATTCATCAAGGGTTTGTATGGTTTTCAATTCGATGAAACGGGCTCCGCATAGCCAGGAAACAACAATATTTTGGGTAAGTTGCGTTTGCGGGCCGGCTGCGACGCCGATGGGTGTCTCCAGCAATCTGCCAAATCTCCGGCTTCGAAGTGACTGGTTTTGAACAGGATTGAAAAACAATTCTTCATTGAATCCAAAGATACTTCTCTTCTTATCGTACTGATTGAGTATTATTTTTAATAATTCGTTTAATGGTAGTATCGAAAAGCTGTCTGTCATTATCTTCTAATTGAAAAGCGTAACAAATCTAAGGAAAAGAACGGCTTAATAATTATCACGTCTGCAAAGTTTATCGAGCTCAATGATTTTGAATATTTTCGCATGACGAATTCACTAGTAATGATAAAAAAAGATTGTTCAGCACTTATTCTTGTAGCGGGAAATTCATCCCGGATGGGAAGCCCGAAATTTTTATTAAAAATGCCTGATGGGGCATCTTTTCTGGAAAGTTTGGCGCATCAATATGCAGGCTTTGGCTGTACCGAAATAGTTGTTGTCCTGAGCAAAGAGGGACTTCAACTTATAAAAGACAAGCCACAACACCTTCCTTCACAAATACAAATTGTAATCAATACACATATCGAGTTTGGACGATTCTATTCAATAAAAAAAGGACTAAAACAGCTGAGTACCGAATCCGTTTTTATTCATAATATTGACAATCCATACGCAAATAAAAATGTATTGGAACAAATTTACAAGGCCAAATTAGAAGGCGAAGTCATTAAACCGATACTAAACGGAAAGGGTGGACATCCTGTTTTAATATCAAAAAGAGTGTGTGAATTAATATTAAATGAAAATAACAACGACCAAAACTTTAAAGTATTCCTGAATAATTTTAGCACGAAAAAAGTAGAAGTTAAAGATGAAACGGTTTTACTGAACATAAACACCTATGACGAATATTTGGAATTTTATAGCAGAGAAATTAAAAGATAATCACACGCTTTACCTGATGGTAAACATTGAAAGCTACGGAAGTAGCCCCGGAAAAAAAGGCTTCAAAATGGCTGTTTCATCAGATGGCTCAATCAATGGTTCTATTGGTGGCGGGGTAATGGAACGCAACCTGGCTGAAAAGTCCCGGCAACTTCTAAAAACAAAAAAACGTACTACATTCCTGCTTGAGCAGGACCACCATCCCAAAGCCGGAAAAGAAGGTTCGGGAATGATTTGTTCAGGAAAACAAAGTGTTGCATTCTTCCAACTGGATGTAAAACACCTTGCTACGATTCAGGAAATTATCACTTCCATCGAACAAAATATACCCGGTGTGCTACGGATTTCAAGCGACCATTTACTATTTGACAAAGGAACAATACTGACTACGGAAAACAACCAAATCCAAACAGGGGAACAATGGAAATTCACCGAACAATTGGGACTTCCAGACCACCTCTACATTTTCGGTGCCGGGCATGTAGGACTGGCACTAAGTCAGATATTCAGTATACTGGATTTTCAAGTAACTATTTTCGATAACAGGCAAGGACTGAATACTTTTGAAGAAAATATTTTTGCTGACCACAAAAAGATAATCGACTATCAGAAAATTGAAAAGCTTATCCCTGAAGGGGAAAACATTTATGTGGTGGTGATGAGCTTTACACATAAAAATGACGAACTAATTATTCGTCAACTATTGCCAAAAAAACTAAAATACCTGGGGATGATGGGAAGTACAATGAAGGTAAAAACCATTTTCGACACTTTACAAAAAGAAGGATTCCATCAAAGTCAACTCGATAAAATAGACGCCCCCATTGGCCTTGAAATTGGTAGTGAAACCCCTTCAGAGATTGCCATTAGCATTGCTGCGAAGATTATTTCTGTACGGCGGGATTAATCGCTTTATCATCCCCACGCAACTATTTCACTACTTTTACCGTCCTTATTATTACCGACAATCTTAACAGAAATCAAAATGTATCGCAACCACATCTTTTTTTTCATTCCTTTATTTTTATTCCTATTTGCTTCCCCCACATTTGGACAGGGACAACGGCAAGCGTTTCAAGAAATAACTTTAAGCAAGGAAGATTCAATTATCGCATCATCCATTCCCGAATTAAAACTTCCTGAACATTATAAAGATGGCAGCAGAACCGAGCTCCCCAGCGAGCTAAACAATGCCGAGCTACCATATTTTCGATCCATTTTTAGTCAGCAAGCCGCAAGTTGCGGACAAGCATCGGGCATTGGCTACAATTTTACTTATGAAATCAATTGTGCAAGGAATCTGTCAGCAAGCGATTCCAATAATCAATACCCCACACAGTTTGCTTACAATTTTATGAATGGCGGAAGTGGCTGGCGTGGCGTTAGTTATTTCCATAGTTTCGATCTATTAAAAGCCTGTGGAACACCAAGCGTTGCTACTTATGGTGGAATGGGCGAAGGTGGTGATCAACGCTGGATGTCGGGTTACGATAACTACTACAGTGCCATGCAAAACAGGGTTGAAGAAGTGTTTTATATTGATGTGCGAAACCCGGAAGGTTTGATGACTTTGAAGCATTGGCTGAACGATCATTTGAATGATTCTGAATTTGGTGGTGTTGCCAGTTTTTATGCCAGCAGTCCTTATGCTTTGAGAGCCATACCACCCGAAAGTCCTGAAGCTGGAAAAGCTATTATGATCCGTTGGAATTGGCCCGCTTCCCATGCCATGACAATAGTGGGCTATAATGACTCAATCAGGTTTGACTGGAATCAGGATGGGCAGTTCACAAATAACATTGACATTAATGATGATGGGCTTGTGAACATGAAAGATTGGGAATATGGTGCTTTGCTTTTTGCCAATAGCCATGGGGAAAATTTTGCCGATTCTGGCTATTGTTATATGATGTACAGAACACTGGCCGACGAATATGGGAGTGGTGGCATTTGGAACAGTGCAGTGCATGTACTTACTGTTAAAGAGACCTATACGCCCAAACTTACTATACGCGTAAAACTCAACTACAATTCGCGCGAAAAAATTAAAATCCTTGCCGGGGTTTCTACTGATACCGCTTCATTTTCGCCCACTTTCTCAATGGACTTTCCTTTGCTTAATTATCAGGGAGGCAACTTCCCGATGCAGGGTCCGGCCAGCGATACCCTAGCGGGAGTGATGGAAATAATGGAAATAGAACTGGATGTTACCCCCCTGCTTGGATATACTGAGCCAAATCAAGCAGCAAGATTCTTCTTTCAATTGGCCGAAAATGACCCTGATAATCGAGGATTTGGTGAAATACTGTACTTCAGTTTAATTGATCGTACGGATAATGCAATTGAAATCATTCACCCCGAAACACCCATGAACATTACCAACAATGGCATTACTTCCCTTTCCCTTGTAAAAAGTGTTTCCTTCGAAAAAACCAGAATAACAACAGAGGAACTTCCTGCTTATACAGGTGAAGGAAATTACACCCTAACATTGGAGGCTTCCGGCGGACAAAAACCCTATCAATGGGATTTACTGGAGCCCTACTCCATGAATACCATCCAGAAAGATTTTCCAGAGGATGAAGGTACATTAATCAATTTTAATAACCAGGATGTCGGACATGTTGATTTCGATCTGGCTTTTCCTTTTCCATATTATGGAGATACCATGCATCAAGTGTCAGTCGCCCTTGATGGTTTGCTTTCCTTTGAAAATGATGAGTTTGCCTATCCATATTATTATGGCGAAACCACCATGCTCACCGACAGGAAAGTCATTGCCCCTTTTATGGCCAACCTTTGGATTGATTACAACAAAGACAATGGTGTTTGGGTTGAAAATACAGCTGAATATTTCGGGGTTCGGTGGTATGCCACCTATAACCATTATAGCGCCCTGATTGCCGGAGAGTTCAATTTTGCACTCCGCTTATTCCCTGATGGCCGTATCGAAACTTATTATGGCGATTTTGAAATACCTGCTTATGTAATGTGGGTTTCGGGTATTTCGAAAGGCGATAAATCAAATTATACCCAAAACCATTTTAGTCAGCATTTGCAAAACCCGGGAGGAAAAACTTTTGAATACCTTCCTGCCCAATTGCCTCAGCATATTGAACTCACGAAGGATGGTGAACTTAGTATCTCAGGAGCTGATGCAGACCAGATTTCCCATCTGACAAGCAGGGTAAAAGATTACAATGGAATAGTTGATACAAAAACCTTCCAATTATCTTCAGGTCTGATATTTCATTCTGAAATCAGTTCAGGAACAGATGATAGAATTGATGCTTTCGATACCGCAAGTTTTAAATATTTTGTGAAGAATATTTCTAATGAAATAATTGAAAATATTGAACTTCAGGCTTTGATAGAAAACGAAAAAATTACTTTACTCAAAAACGGGGCTCAATTTGGGACACTTTCTCCGGGAGAAACGAAAGCCATTGACAGTGCTGTTGTTTTTGATGTAGCAGGAAGCATCCCTGATCAATATGGTTTTACAGTCTCAAACCATTTAACCAGCGATGAAAAAATATGGCAATCAGCTATTTTCTATTCGGCAGGAAGTATGCAACTAAACATTATTGACATATTGGTAGAAGATGGAAATAATAATTTTCTAGAACCCGGTGAAACAGTTGATCTGAATATTGAGGTTCAAAACCTTGGTCATGCAGCAGGGAGAGATCTTGATTTCAAATTTATTTCAAATAGCGATTATTTGATTGTCAATAGTGCTTCCCAACAAATTGATTACATAGCTGTTGGGGCTAAAGCTGTTCTGCAATTTAATGTAACAAGCCGTAGCTGGACGCCCTCTGGCTACACTATTCCAAGCGTAGTTGAGCTAAGTTCACAGGGTGAAACTTTTCAACCCATGTCGGTGCCAATTACAATAGGAAGCATTCCGGTGCTACTCCTTGAGCTCGAAGACCGATCAAATTCTGTTGGGGAGTTCCAAAACATATTTGATAGTTTGAAATTGCAATACGAATACAGCACTAAAATTCCAGCAAATATTGACAAGTACAAATCTATTTTTGTTTGCCTGGGTTTCAAATTTAACAACTACGCATTAAATTGGGCCGAAGGAAACCGCTTGAACAACTATTTGAATAATGGCGGAAATATTTATATGGAAGGTATGAGAACCTGGCATGAAGATGAACCCACTCCCGTACACAATAAATTCGGTTTTGAGGTAATATCTGATGGCAACTACTTTGAGTTTGACAGTGTATATGGTGTTGATGGAAAACTTACCGAAGGAATTAAAATGGGTTATGGCGGGAGCATGGCTTTCAACAACTACTATTTACAAACTGTGGACGAGGCCTACCCTTTTTTACGGACATCACCCACCGACACTGCATGTGCGATTGCCAACGAAACTTCAAATTACAAAACAATTGGTTCATCAATATTATTTGGCGAGATGACCGATGTGGATTCTACTTTTGCCCCAGCTAAATATGTAAAATCCATTCTTGCATTTTTTGAAATTGAGATTCAGGTTGTGGATGTTCCTGAAAACAGCCTGACAGTAAATGCGATACAGTTTGAAGTATTTCCAAATCCTTTTAGCAATTGTTTAACATTACAGTTTAGTTTTACTGATGAGGAGAATAAAAGCTTCGAAATATTTGACATAAATGGACGCCTAATTCTTCACCGAAAACTGCCTCCAAATTATACGAAGAAGGCTGTTGAAATACATTGGGATGGAAAAGGCACAGATGGAAAACAGCAGTCACCCGGTATTTATTTTATCAGATATAATTATGGAAAACAATCTGTTACAAAGAAAGCGGTGATGCGGTAACATATTTTAACTAGCAATACAAAATAGCAACGCAATTTCCTCGTTCTACTTCTACCCATCCGAAAAATACATTTTATGAAGTTCAGGAAAGAGCTTGCCGTTGTCATTCTTGGCAGTTTACTTTTTACATTTTTCTTCTACGAAAAAAATATTGGCCTCAACCTTTTGCTATTTAATACATTCGTAATTGGCGCTCTTTTTTTTCTAAAGAAACTGCAACTCAAAAGCAGCCTTGAATTGGTGTTACTGTTTGGAACTGCGATTACTGCGATATTGCTTGTGTTCTACAATTCGGCACTGGCCATCGTAGTAAATTTTATTTCGCTATTTCTGTTAACGGGTGTTTTACTGCTGCCAAAAATACGCAACCTAATCTACGCAAGCGCATTGGCTATTATAAACACCGTGATGGCGCAAGGCAGTTTTTATAGCATACTCCAGGAGATGAGTAAAAACAAAAAAGGCCTAAGGTTGGCCTTAAGGTATTTGAAAATCATAGCTCTTCCGCTGATAATTGTATTTATCTTTTTATTGATTTATAAAGCTTCCAATCCATTTTTTGGTGAATACGTTGATTTATTCATGGATAAAATCGATGAATGGCTAACTGCCCTGTTCCGTCATGTGAACGTCCCCTTGTTAATGAGCTGGATACTTGGTTTAATTATTAGTAATTTCTTGTTTCTTGGCAAAGCCGAAAAAACCATTAGTAATTTTGAGCATGCAGGAAATATGCAGCTCTTACGACAACGCAAAAAACACTTTTTATCATTTAAAACTACAGGCTTAAAAAATGAAATTCGGGTTGCTGTTGTTTTGTTTTCATTGCTAAATTTATTGCTGTTTGTTGTCAACCTGTTTGATATTTTTCAGGTTTGGTTCAATTTTGAATGGAATGGAAATTACCTGAAACAATTTGTTCACGAAGGTACTTATTTGCTCATTTTCTCCATCATCATTTCCCTTGCACTTACCTTGTATTATTTTAGAGGAAACCTAAACTTTTACCACAACAACAAGGTCTTAAAAATACTGGCTTACATCTGGTTGTTTCAAAATGCCATACTCACAATTTCAGTAGGCATCCGCAACTTTTGGTATATCGAATATTTTGCATTGGCCTACAAACGAATCGGGGTTATTTTCTTCCTGATCTTCACCCTCATCAGTATTTACCTGGTGTATAAAAAAATCAAAGACAAGAAATCGACTTACTTCCTGTTCAGTAAAAATGCCCTCACATTTTATGTTTTGCTAGTGATAATGAGTTTGTTCAATTGGGATACAATCATTGCACAGTATAATTTTAAACATTATAAAACAGCTTTTGTTCACCTCGATTTTTTATCGGAACTAAGTAATAAAACCCTCCCCTATCTTGATAAAACAGATAAACAGTTGAAAGACATTTCAAAAGAACAGAAACAACTTTTTCATTTTGAGGAACAATTTTTAAGTACCACCGAATACCAGAAAATAATAGCAGACCGGAAAATATACTTCAAAAAGAATTGGGAAAACAAAAACTGGCTGGAATGGAATTTGGCGGAGCAGCAAGCATATGATGTATTGTGCAAGGAATAGTGAACAAGGAGTAATGATTAGTGATTAGTGGTGAAAGTATGTAATGTGATCAGACGACTTTATGCCAAATCAAACAGTCGTCCGATGAGCCTAGAAAATCCGTAGGACCACTAAACTAAACCCAGCTTAAAGTAGTGGTCGGACGACGATTTTGTCTCAGAGTATAGTCGTCTGACCAGCAAACCCACCCACTAGCGCGCGGATTTTCCGCGTGGCCCTTATTGACACATAACCGTTTAGCACGCGAAAATTCGCGCGCTAGTTATTTCTAAATGCAAGAATATCTCCCGGCTGGCAATCAAGTGTTTGACAAATCAATTCCAATGTTGAGAAGCGGATGGCTTTGGCTTTTCCTTTTTTCAATATGGACAGATTGGCCATCGTTATTCCAACCTTTTCTGATAATTCAGTCAGACTCATTTTGCGTATCGCAAGCATCACATCCAGATTTACAATAATTGACATGACTATACAGTTAGTTTTTGTTCTTCCTGAAGACGAACACCATTCATAAAAATATGGGAAAGCACCCAAAGAAAAAGGGCTACTACAAGAAGTATCCCAAAGGAATCGTATTTACTGGTGATTTCAAGATGCTCGAAAACCAATTCTTTGGCGATGAAATAATAAAAAAGGGCACTATAGATTACCGAAAAAAACCACAGTACTACCAATCCGTAAGCAATGTTTTTCAGCATCCTGATGTTAAACCGCTCGAAAACGAAACCACGGTAAACATTCCCGATAAAGCGTTTGAACATGATAAAAATATACAGGAAGATTATAACGACAGCCATCATGGCAGCACCAAACCATTTGGCCAATTGAGGGTTTGTATTAATTAAATGGAGTTTCCCAATGGCTTCGACAAATTCTACTTCCTGAATTTCTCCATAAACCATTAACGATCCTTTTTCTGTATAATTTACTTCAACCGGCAAACCGGCGTGCAATTGCATTGTATCTCCAAGGCTTTCTGTCAACAAAGCAATATTGATAGCAATAGCAGCTATAAAAACAAGTACGAAAATCCAGAAAGTAATCTGGGTAAACCAATAAATTATCTTAATACTAAGGGGTTGTTTTACTTTCTTCATGATAATAAGTATTTAAAATATTTCTGCAAAGATAAATACTTTTTATCGTTTGTCAAGTTTTTTTTATTGTTTTTCGATAATTTTTTATTGTTCTACATAATATCGCTACAACAACTGACGGGCGGTTTTTCCGTGTGATGCACTGATGCGTTGGATTTACATGCGAAGATTCGCACAGCAGTAGCAGTGAAGTGGTCAGACGACTATACGCCAAATCGGACAGTCGTCCGACCACTATACAAAACTCAAATTAAAGAATCCACCCTCAAAGAAGGTGGATTTGAATTGTACCCATAGGGCGCTTCATCGAAATACGACTGGAAGGATGGAAGAAAAAAGGAAGGATGGATGGATAATTTAGTGACTTCTTCCACCCTTCCATCCTTCCAGTTAAGAAATAATATGTATAACAAAAAGAACATAACCACCATCAAAGAAGGTGGATTTCAAATGAACATTAAAGTGGTCGGACGACAATTTCGTTACAAAATATAGTCGTCTGACCACGCTGTCACAGGGTTTTGCTCAGAGGATTTCACATAACCTTCTCCAACCAAACCACCAGTTCTTTCACCAAAACATGGTAGTCATAGTTTTTCACAGCACGGTGGCGGCAGGAAACGGACATTTGTTTGCGCAGGCCGGAATTAAGCAACAGGTAATTGATTTTTTGTCCGAGTGCCTTGGGATTGCGATCGGTCAAAATTCCTTCAGTTGGCGTTACTATCGAGCCAACCCCGCCACCTTCATAAGCTACAACAGGGACTCCTGCTGCAAGGGCTTCGGCATAAATAATACCGAAATGCTCTTTCTTTTCTGGTGCTGCTACCAACAAGGTAGCAGCATTGATTAATTTGGCTTTATCTTCAGAAGAAACAAAACCCAGAAGGCCACCACGCTCACCCAAATCGGATTGCAGTTCTTCTTCCAATTCACCAGCCCCAATAAAAACGGTGGCCGCAATTTGTTCATATTCTTTCGATGCTTCTACCACATT